>CADCTC010000050.1 GCA_902805635.1 uncultured Chloroflexota bacterium | reverse complement strand
GCGAGCGGCAGCGCGAGCATGACGGCGGCGACGCCGCCCATGATGCGTGGTCGCGGTGGCCCGCGGCCAATCCTGCCGGTTGAGGAGCCGTACCGGATCAATCAGCGCATCCGCACGCCTGAGATCCGCGTGATCATCGAGGAGGATGACGAGGAGAAGAACCTCGGCGTCATGCCCACCTTCGAAGCGATCAAGATGGCACAGGAGCGTGACCTGGACCTGGTGGAGATCGCGCCGATGGCGCAGCCGCCGGTGTGCAAGATCATGGACTACGGGCGCTTCAAATACCTCATGGAGCGCAAGCAGCGCGAAGCACACCGCGCGGGCAAGGCGGGCCGGGCGGCGTCCGAGATGAAGGACGTGCAGCTCTCGCCGCGCATCGACGATCACGACATGGAGTTCAAGATCGACCGCGCGCACCGGTTCCTGCAAGAAGGGCACCCGGTACGCATGGTGGTGCGCTTCCTTGGGCGCGACATGCGGCACCCCGAGGTCGGCAAGCAGGCGCTCGACACGGCGCTCGAGCACCTGGGCAAGCTGATCCCGATCCAGGTGGACGCATCGCCGCGCATGGAAGGTCGCCAGATGGTGGCGTTGGTGCGGCTCGCGAAGGGCGTCAAGGCGACGAAGGCGGCTGCCGGGCCATCGGCCGATGGAGCGGCGCGCGATGGCGCAGATGCGGACGGGGTGGCCACGCCTGCGCCGGCTGACGACGTCGCCGTTCCGATCGCGGCTGCCGGCGGGGCGGCGACGGAGGCAGCGTCTGACGTGGCCTCTGACGTGGCCACGGAAGCAAAGCAGGCTCCACCTGCTGCTGCCTCGACTACTTCGGCAACAACGGCAACCCCCGCTGAACCTGCCGGGGCGCCGGTGCTGTCGGCAGCCTCATGAGCTGATTGGCCGGTCCAGAGTACTCCGCATAGCCTGACGGTGGATTGCCGGCACTATGCCGGCGATCCACCGTCAGGGGGAATCGCATCATGACCGCCGCAGCTCGGACCGACCGGGCTCGACCTGCACGCAGACAGCGGAGCCGGCGCCCACTGGTGCTGGCTCCGCTGCTGATTCTGGGGCTGCTGGTTTGTACGGCAGGCGCCGCAGGCGTAGCTTGGCGGACCGGGTACCTGGAAGAGGCAGTGTGGTGGCTGACCAACGCCACGCCGCCGGTACTTGATTCGCCGGCGCCAGCCGGGCCGCAGCGCGGTGCGTTTGAAGTGCCGGTGGCGCTCACGCCGGAAGGCAGGGCGTTCCTCGTGGCAGCGACCTTGGACGGCGCGCCACTGACGATCCCAGCGTCATCGTCGACGGCCGCGTCCCCACAGCGACCGGGACGAGGTGGCGACGCAGGTACCGAGGCGCCGCTGAGGCTGACGTTGGACACCGCGGCGCTGCCGGATGGCCATCACACGCTGCGCGTGGAGGCGGAGGACCGCTCGCGGCGGCGCAATCGCAGTGCGCTGGACGTGACATTCGTCAGCGACAACACGGCACCGCGGATCTCGGTAACCGGCGCACCCGCTCGGCTTCGCGCCGGAGCGCCGACCGCGCTCCGCATCGCTGTGGACGAGCCGGCGCAGCTGGACGTGCACGGCGGCGACACGCAGTGGACGGTGGTTCAGCTTCCCCTAGCAGGTGCGGAGCACGCGGCGAACCTGCTCGTGCTGGCCGGCACGCCGCCAAACACGGCCTCGGGGGAGCTTGTGCTGCGCCTGGCGGCGCGCGACACCGCGGGGAACGTGTCCGAACACGTGACGCGGGTGCTAGTCGACGCAGCGACGCTGCCACGGCAGGCGTTGGTGGTGCCTGCGTCGCTGGCGGCGCTGGCGACGGGACCCGTGGCGACGGGCGAAGCGAGCCAGCTGGCCGCTCTCATGGTAGGGGTGCGGCCCGACCGCCTGTGGAGCGGGGAGTTCCGGATGCCCCTTCCCGCTGCGGCGGCGCGCACCACCGGGTTTGGCGACCGGCGCGACTACGCCGACGGGCACGTGGTATTCCACGGCGGCTTTGACCTTGCCGCGCCGGAGGGCACACCGGTCCTGGCGGTCGCGACCGGCGCGGTGGCCTTCGCGGGATCGCTTCCGCAGCGTGGGAATACTGTGGTGCTGGACCACGGGTGGGGCGTCTACTCCCTGTACGCCCACCTTGTGCAGCCGGGGGTACAGGTGGGTCAGATGGTGACGCAGGGGCAACCGGTGGGAGCCGTGGGCAGCACGGGACTCTCAACCGGGCCGCACCTGCACTGGGAGATACGGCTACGCGGCCAGGCGGTCGACCCTGCCGCGTGGCTAGCGCTCAGCCGGGAGCTACCGTAGTTCGGCCGCGCCGATCTGTGTTTCGGGACGTGTTCACCACGCGCGGCCCTATTGGCGGCGCTATTAAGTGATGGGGCGGGTGCAGAATAGTTCTTGGAACCGATCCTGCCTGGCATGAGAGTGGATTACTGCATGACAGACCGATTGAGCGTGGTGACTGAGTCCTGGACTCGGCGGCGAGCGCTGCGTCTCGGCGGTGCGGTGCTGGTGCCCGTGGCGGCCGGCTGCGGGCCCTTTGGCCAGGCGGCCGGCGCGCCAGGAGCGCCGTCAAGTGACCCGTCAGGGGTCTCCACCACGCGGGCCGCACCGCCGGCGGCGCCGGCGCCGCCAACGACGGTGCCCCCGACTCCGACACCTGCGCCGACACCGGTGCCGGAGCCGCGGGAGTACGCAATAGAAAGTGGTTGGTACTTTGCCGTGCCGGGCTACGCGGTGCGCGATGAGCCGGGCGGGCCGCGCTTCTGGACCGAGCTGCAGCGCCAGGGCGGCGTGCAGGCGCTTGGGCTGCCAACCGCGCGATCGTTCAACGCGCCCGCAAGCGCCGGGCTGCCCGAGGGGTCACGCGTGCAGCGGTTTCAGCAGGGCTGGCTGGTGGGCACGCAGGCAGGTGTGCGCCGCGGCGACGGCGTGGCGCCCGAGCCGCCGCCTGATGCTCTCGCGCGCGAAGACCGGCCGGAGATGGCGTTCATTGGGCGTGTGGACGTGTCGCCGCGCGACGCGCGCCAGGGGACAACCGTGCTGATCAGAGTGTGGTCGACGGCGGCGCAAAGCGCCACGGTGACGCTGGAAGGGCGCGACCAGCAGCTCGTAAAAGACGGGGAGGCGTTCGTCGGGCTGTTCGGCATCCACCGCAACCTCTCACAGCTGGGGGCACGGCCGCTGCGGTTCACGCTGGTGGACGGGGCGGGCCGCCGGGTGACGCGGAACGACGCCGCCGACACATTCCGGGTGGTCAACCCGGAGTACCCGACCGAAGACCTGATCGTGGACCCCAAGACCATGACGCTGCTCGACCCGGTGAAAGTCAACCAGGAGGAGGCATTCGTCAGCGGCATTATGGGGAAGTTCACGCCGGAGCGCTACTGGAAAGGGCCGTTCGCAGAGCCAATGTTCTCACCGGCGGGGCCGGTGCCACTGTCATCGGAGTTCGGCACTAAGCGCAGCATCAACGGCGTGTCCACGGGATGGGCGCACGAGGGCACCGACTACGAGGTGGACACCGGCGATCCGATCCTGGCGTGCGCCGACGGCAAGGTCGCCTACATCGGAGAGCTGGGCACGCGCGGCAAGGTGGTCATCATCGATCACGGCTGGAGCGTGATGACAGGGTACTTCCACATGTTCCAGCAGCAAGTGCAGGAGGGGCAGATGGTGAAGAAGGGGCAGCAGATTGGATTGGTAGGCTCCACCGGCTTTGTGACCGGGCCGCACCTGCACGTGGAGGTGCGTGTGCGCAACGTCACTGTTGAACCGCTGGAGTGGTTCCAGCGGGCGCCATTCAGCCGGCCGGACCTGGCGTCGCTATAGGGTGGCCTAGCGGGCCGAGTCGGCCCATTCAGGGTTGTCGAGGGTGCAGCCGCCGATGCCGGCGCTGATGGCGTGACGGAGCGCCGCCGGCTCCTTGATGCCCCAGGCCCAGACGCGCAGGCCGGCCGCCTGGGCACGCTGCACCATCTCCGGCGTGACGCGTTCGGCGCGGGGCGCGATCTCGTTCGCGCCGGCATCCAGCGCTAGCTGAATGGCGTGCTCGTCAAAGGTGGCTACGTTGGAGAGGTGGGCGACCTGTGCTTCCGGGGCGGCGCGGCGCAGCGCACGCACCGACTCGATCTGGAACGACGTGTAGATGACAGTTTCGGTGAGGGCGCGGGAACGCACGGCGCGCACCGTGCCGGCCTCTGCGCCGGCCGCTTTGATCTCCAAGCGAAAGGTGGTGCGGCCGCCGTAGCGGTCCAGGAAGTCCTCCAGGCGAGGTACGCCTTGGGCGCCGAACTGATGTTGGCCCTCCCGGAAGCGCGCCGCGGCATCCAGCATGGCGACCTGGCCGTGTGTGAGGTCTGCGATAGCGCCGGTGCCGTCGGTGGTCCGATCCACAGTCGCGTCGTGCATGAGCACCAGGGCGCCGTCTCTAGTGAGGCGGACATCGGTCTCAACGCCATCCACGCCCATGAAGAGGCCGTGGTCGAAGGCGGCAAAGGTGTTCTCCGGCGCGTGGCCGGCGGCGCCACGGTGGCCAATGACCTTGAAGCCGCGGGTGGCGGCGTGGTCGACCTGCTCCCAGGTGTGCGAGTGGCGCAGGACATAGGCGTGCAGCCGCTCAGCGGCCACGCTGCTGGAACTGCTCATGCGGGTCGCCCCTGACCGCGGCTGCTAGCGGCGCCACGTGCGCCCCCTGTGCCCCCCGCGCCAGCACTTCCCGCCTTGCGCCTGCGGGTCTCGGCAACTTCGTCCATGTGCATGGACGTGGCGCGACCGCGAGCACGCTCATAGGTAGAGAACCCCTGGGCCACCCGCTTCCCCTCACGAAGGACGGCATACCGGGCGACCTCCCCGTCGCCGCTGGGGCGCCGGACGCGATATTGTTCGACCGCCCACCCGGCGGGCAGGCGGCCGTAGAGGGCGCGCAGGAGCCGCAGCTGCGAATCGTCCTCCAGCTGCTGAAAGCGGACACCGCGATGGTGGGGAAGCTCGGTGGTGTCGGGCAACGATGTGGCGACCGGCTCAGGCAGGTCGCCGCCCTTACGGGCGTGCACAACTTCCGCCAGCGCTGACCAGGGAGACACGTCCAGCAGCTGGTCGTTCTGACCGGCAGGAGTGTCGTCGGGGAGTGGGAAAGTGACGCGCACGCGGGCGCCCGGCTGCAGCGGCTCGCCCACCATCACCCCCACGCCGCCTGCGGCGAGATCCACCAGGCTGCACGGCACCATCCGCCACGACTCCGGGCGTTCTTCCACCTCAAGCAATAGCCCGTCCAGTGACTCGTGCTGCCACGGCACGCGTGGGTGCCGGCGCCGCTCTACGCCTGAGCCACGTAGCACCAAGTCGCCGCTCCCCGCGCCTGTACTGCCTGCGCCGGCTGCCGCGTCTCGATCTTCGCCGTTCACGCTCCACTCACTCTCATTCAGGTTGCGCAGTTCCGGTGTCACATGCGGGGTCGTGCTTATCCGGCCGTAGAATCCGTCCGCGGCAGCTCACGCCTCGGGCGTCTTGCCTCGGTCATCCCCGCCGTCCTGTCCGCCTTGCCCGCCTTGCCCGCCTTCTCCGTCCTGCTCCTCGTTCTCGTCACGCTGCGCCTGGTTGCGCTTGCGGAGGAAGTCTTCAAGCTCGCGCACGACGTCCTGCGGATCGACGTTGAGTGGCCCGGCGGCATCTTCCTGCTCGCGACGCAGCTGCTCGCGGCGCACCTCACCGGGGGCCAGCGCGTCGCCCTGCCGGTCGAACTGGTTCTCCAGCTGTCGCACGTGGTCGCGGAACTCGGTGCGCTCGTCCATGGCGGCGTTGGCCTGGCGCACCAGGGCTTCGCCGGCCTCCTCCAGGGGCTGAAGGTCGAGGTCGAGCATGAAGACGTCGGCCATGCGGCGCAGCAGCGCGCGAGATAGGTTGGCGTTGGGCACGGGCAGGTAGTGCGGGCCATTGCTGAACAGGCTGGCACAGGCGATGTCCGCCTCGCGGCATGCCTCAATGCACGCCGACTGCATGCTGGACGGCCCCTGGTAGGCGGAAAATGGGACGCCGAGCGCTTCCAGGCGGGTACGCAGGCGCGACTCGGTGGCCCACCCGGTGACGATTGGGGTACGCGTGTGCGGCACGTCCGCCCACGCGGAGCCAAAGAAGACCGCCTGCTTCACATTGCAGCGCGTGGCGAACTCGGCCAGCTCCCGGCCAAAGGCGCGCCAGCGCAGGCGCGGCTCGTGCGCCAGGAAGAGCACCAGGCTCCGCGACCCCGGCGTGGGTGAAGCGCCGCCCAGGTTCATCATGCCGGCCCCGGCGAGCAGGTCCTGCGCCGGGGATCCTAGTGGCACGTCGCGCACCGTCCAGAACTCGCCCTGTGGCCAGATCAAGGTGCGCTCCCGCGACTGCAAGACGCGCGAGACGGGCCGGAGCTCCACGAAGTCGTAGTAGTCGTCGGTGTCCCAAGTGGCCAGCGGGGCGGCGTTCAGCTTCTCCACAAGGTAGCGCACGGCGCCGGAGGCGCCCATGGAGGCGTCCGGCCACCCCATGAAGGCGCCGACGAACAGAGGGTCGCGGAGTCCGAGCTCTTCCGGCACCAGCTCAAAGGTAATGGCCATGACGTGCTGCTAGGCAAGGGTACCGAAAGGGTGTGTCACGCCGTTGGTACAGCGTCGCGCCGCGGAGACGCGGTGTCACCCGCCGGGGATGCCGCAGGTGGCGCGCAGGAGGGTCTCCTGCACCAGCACTTCGTGGTCTAGTGGGCGGTCCGGCTCGCCCTGACCCAGCGCGGCCGGGATGAACGCTTCTAGCTCGAGCTCGTACGAGCGCTGTCGGGTGGTGCCGGCGAGCGGGACTTCGTTCAATCCGGCGTCGTAGCCGGCGGTGGCAACGGCCAGGATGAGGCGCGCGCCGGTGGCAGGTTCCATGGGGTCCAGGATGACGCTGCCGCGAGTACCGTACACCTCAAAGCGGCGCTGCTTGGGCTCGACCTCCATTGCCGCTATGTCCACAGTTGCGATAGCGTGCGAAAACTCGTACACCCCAAGCGTGTTGTCACGGAAGGCCGGGATGGCAGGGGTCGCGTCGTTGCGGGTGAAGGCGGTGACGCGGCCGGGACGCTCGTCGCGCAGCAGCCAGAGCACCTGGTCAAGCATGTGACCCGATAAGTCATAGAGGATGCCGGCGCTGTGTGAGGCGGCGATGGCACCGCGCGTGAACGCGCCGCCGTGCTCCGGGATCCAAGTGGACATGTGTCCCCGAATCTGAAAGATGTCTCCCAGGAGGCCGTCGCGGGCCCAGGAGGCAAGCTTCTGGAAGCCATCCTGGTAGCGGAACATATAGCCCATCTGGAGGTACAGCCGTCGGGCGCGCACGAGCTCCACGAGGTGCTGGTAGTCGTCCCATGAGTCGCCAGCTGGCTTGTCGTACCAGAGGTGCTTGCCGGCGCGGGCAGCGGCAATTGCCATGGGCAGGCTCTCATTGTTCATGCCCTCGATGGCAACTGCCTGGATGGATGGATCGCCAAGCAGCTCGTCTTCGCTGCGGAGCCAGGCCAGCCCCTCGTACGCACGCTGCCGCTCGGCGCGAGCGCGCTTGGCGGCGTCGGGCTCGTACACACCCACGAAGTCCACGTCCGGGTTCTGTTGCATGGCGGCGGCCTTGCCGGCGGCGTGGCCGTGGCCGGTGCCGTACTGGGCCATCTTGATGGGTGTCATGCAGGCTGACTTCCTTGAAACGGGACTCTACCCTGACGCCGCCGCGAAGCCGTCGTTCAGGTGCGCTCCGGGCGGACTACCGGCTCGCGTCGGGCCTTCTGCGCACAATCAGGGGCGGTTACACTCATTGGTAACGATCTGATGACCGCTACCACCAACGGCAGCGCTGAAACCAAGCGCATCCTGGCAGCCGATGACGACCCAACGATTGTGGGGATGCTGGAGAGCTTCCTCACCGGTGAAGGGTACGCCTTTGAGCCGGCACGCTCCGGCGACGAGGCGCTCACGAAGGTGCGGGCGAACCCGCCCGACCTGCTGCTGATCGACGTCAACATGCCTCCGGGGTCCAACGGCATCGAGGTCATCAAGAAGCTGAAGGACGAGAAGAAGGACATCCCGACCATCGTCTTCACGGCCGCGGGCACGTCACAGATGGCGATCGAGGCGATCCAGCTTGGCGCGTACGACTACGTTGCCAAGCCCTTCGACCTGGAAGAGCTCTCGGTCACCATCAAGAACCTGTTCGCGCACCAGGACCTCATGCGCGAGGTGCACGAGCTGCGCGACCAGCTGACCTCACCGGGCTCAGACGGCATGGTGGGGCGCCATCCGAAGATGCTGGACGTCTTCAAGACCATCGCGCGCATCGCGCGGTCGGACGCCACAGTGCTGGTGATGGGGGAGACGGGGTCGGGCAAGACGATGCTGGCGGAGCAGATCCACCGCGCCAGCAACCGCCGGGGAGGGCCGTTCGTCACGGTAGCGTGCGCCACGCTGCCTGAGACGCTGCTGGAGAGCGAGCTGTTCGGGCATGAGAAGGGCGCCTTCACCAGCGCCATCGCGCAGCGCAAGGGGCGCTTCGAGATGGCGCACAAGGGCACCATCTTCCTGGACGAGATCGGTGAGATGTCGCTGGCGACGCAGCGCAAGCTGCTGCGCGTCTTGCAGGACCGTGAGTTCGAGCGAGTCGGCGGCAGCATCCCGATCCGGATCGATACGCGCGTGGTTGCAGCGACGAACAAGTGGCTGCCGGATGAGGTGGCCAAGGGGAACTTCCGCGAGGACCTCTACTACCGGCTCAACGTGGTCACGATCGAGATGCCACCGCTGCGCGACCGGCACCACCCCGACCCCAACCTGGACGACCTGCGCAACCTGACGCTTCGATTTCTGGAAAAGCACCGCTACAACAACGCGCCCACGCCGTCGCGCATTTCAGAAGAGGCGCTGGAGAAGCTCATCCATCACGACTTCCCCGGCAACGTGCGCGAGCTGGAGAACCTGATAGAGCGCGCCGTGATCATGAGCCAGGGGGACATGATCACGCCGGATCACATCGTGTTCTCGCACTCGCCCGTGATGGGATCGGCGGCGGGGGCGGTAGACATCGAAACCGCGGTGCGCCGCGGCCAGTCGCTGCCGGACCTGGTATCGAGTGTCGAGCGGCGGGCGATCCAGTTCGCGCTGCGCGAGTCCGGCAAGGACAAGGGGCTCACCGCGCGCATGCTTGGGATCTCCGACGCAGTGCTCGAATCGACGGCGAAGCGCCTCGATATCACGGTGTAGCTTTGGCGAACTAGACAAGATGTATGCCGTCATCGCGGCACAGATCTTGCTATTCGATGCCCCGGCGAGCCGGCGCTAAGGTAACTGCGGCCGGCGTGTTACACATATTTCGTTCCCGTAAGACGCCCGATCGTGTCGCTAGCGTGTCGCGGTCGTGTGAGGGAGGTGGGTAGTTGATAGAAGGTATGGAGCTCTCCCAGCTCGCGACAGTGCAGATGAAGGTCTCGCCACGCCTGGTGGCGATGAACCACGTATTGGAGCTTTCCTCGATGGAGCTCCAGCAACTGATCTCCCAGGAGCTTTCGGAAAACCCGGCGCTGGAGATGGAAGACAAGGATGTCTGTCCTCGCTGCGGCGCTGCGGTGGAGAAGATGGTCTGCCCGCACTGCATGACGGTGCCGAAGCAGGACGACCTGGACCGGCGTGACACGGCTGACCAGGCGCTCTCTCGTGACGACTACTTCTACGAAGAAGGGCCGTCGATGTCACGCAAGGACCCGGAGGACGACTTCGACCCGATGATCCGCGTCGCGTCGGAGATGTCTCTTCAAGAGCACCTGATGCGTGAGCTGGGGGCGGTGCTGCGGCCCGAACAATTCGAGATCGCCGAGTTCCTGGTGGGGAACCTGGATGAACGTGGGTTCCTGGAGGTCAGCGTCGAGCACGTGGCGATGATCCTGGAGCGGTCCGAAGAGGACGTGCAAACGGTACTGAAAGAGCTTCAGTCGCAGGAGCCGGTGGGCATTGGCGCGCGCGACTTGAAGGAGTGCCTGCTGTTGCAGATCGACTGGCTGGCGGAGCAAGGCATCACGCATCCGCACGCGCGCAAGGTCATCGAGAACCACCTTGACCAGCTTGGCGAGCACAAGTACAGCCGCATCGCGCAGGAGATGCGCATCAGCAGCCAGGCGGTGTCGGACACGGCGCAGTTCATCAAGAAGTTCCTCAATCCGTTCCCGGCGCAGGGCTCGCAGGCGGGCAGCGCCATCACGTCCGGCTACGTGCTGCCGGACGTGATCATCGCTAAGCGCGGTCGCGGCTTTGAAGTGGACGTGGTGGAGAGTAAGCGCATCTTCCTGCGCATCAACCCGCTGTACCGCGAGCTGATGATGCGCGCCGAGCAAGAAGCGGCGAGCCTCAACGACAACGAGAAGAAGCACATCCAGCAGTACGTCTCACGCGCCCGGCTGTTCATGGCCAACATCGACCAGCGCCGGCAGACGCTGCAGCGGATCGCTGCGTTCTTGGTGGCGTACCAGGCGGAGTACCTGGACAAGGGTGTGCGCCACCTGCGTCCGCTGACGCGCGCCATGGTGGCGGTGGAGTTGGGCGTACACGAATCGACCGTATCGCGCGCCACGGCGGCCAAGTACATCATGTTGCCATCGGGTGAGGTCGTGCCGCTGGCCAACTTCTTCACGCCGTCGCTTTCGGCGAAGGACGTGATCAAGGACATGATCGAGCACGAGAATGAGCCGTTGACCGACGAGCAGATCGCTGAGCGTCTGTCCAAGAGCGGCATCAACGTAGCACGACGCACTGTGGCGAAGTACCGGGAACAGCTGGGGATCCTGCCGAGCATCCTGCGCTAAAGGGTTCGCTACCCTCTGCCTGACATGCGGGTAGAGGACCTCAAGGGCAAGAAGATCGGCGGGCTCGTGTCGGGCGGGCTCGATAGCACTACTATCACCCACTGGCTGCGGGCGCAGGGGGCGGAGCCGCACTGCATCACGCTGGACCTGGGTCAGCCGGACGAGCCGGACCTGGACGTGGTGCGTCAGCGTATGCTGGCGTGCGGCGCCGCCTCCGCGGTGGTGCTGGACGGCAAGGAGGCGCTGGCGGAAGCCGGACTGAAAGTGATCCAGGCGCAGGCCCGCTACGAAGGCGGCTACTGGAACACCACCGGCATCGCGCGGTACGTCACCACGCGGCTCGCCATCGAGACGCTGCGGGCGCAGGGGATCGACATCCTGTTCCACGGCGCGACCGGCCGTGGGAATGATCAAGTTCGTTTTCAGCTGGCGACGAACATGCTGGCGCCACAGATGGAGGTCTACGCGCCGTGGCGCGACCCGGCCATGCTGGACACCTTTGGCGGCCGGAAAGAAATGGTGGAGTACGCCGCGGCGTACAACCTGCCGATCCGCGCCTCGCTGGAGAAGATCTACTCCACCGATGCCAACATGTTGGGGCTGACTCACGAGGCGGGGCAGCTCGAAGATTTAGAAACGGGTGCGACGCTGATCACCCCGGAGATGGGCGTGTGGGCGTGGGACGCGCCCGATGCACCGGTAGAGGTGTCGGTCACGTGGCGCGCCGGCCGGCCGGTGGCATTCGACGGCGTGGAGCAATCGCTTGACGATGTGTTCCGGGCCGCGAACGCCGTGGGAGGCGAACACGGGATAGGCATTGGGCGGCACGTGGTGGAGAACCGCTTCGTGGGCATCAAGTCGAGGGGCGTGTACGAAGCGCCGGGTATGGAGCTGCTAGGGCAGTCGTACGAGTTCCTGCTGCAGCTCTACCTGGATCGACGGGCGCGCGAGCTGTTCGAGCACCTCTCGCGCTTTGTGGCGGTGCAGGTCTACCAGGGGTACTGGTACGACCTGGCGACCACGGCAGCGTTAGACGCGCTTGACCGTTACGCGAGCCTGGTAGATGGCACAGTGAAGCTGCGCCTTTACAAGGGCAACGTGGTGTTCCAAGGCGCCACCGGGGCGGAGGGCGGCCTGTACGCGGCGGACGATTCTTCGATGGAGCGGGCGGGCAGCTTCGACCACGCGGACGCCGAGGGGTTCCTGCGCGTATTGGGAGTGCCGGCGCGCAACTACGCGCACCGCATGTTTGGAGAGCTGAAGCGATGACAATCCTGGACAACTACCGGCTGGACGGCAAGGTGGCGCTGGTGACGGGCGCGAGCCATGGCATTGGCGAGGGCGTGGCGGTGGCGTTTGCGCAGGCCGGCGCCGACGTGGCGATCGCGGCGCGCAACACGGATGACCTGGGGCGCGTGGCGGAGCGCGTGCGCGAGGCGGGGCGGCGCGTGGCGGTAGTGCAGACCGACGTGGCCGACATGGCCCAGCTGGAGCGCATGCTGACGCAGACGGTCGACCAGCTGGGCGAGCCGGACATCCTCGCCAATGTGGCCGGGACCACGCTGCGCAAGCAGATCCTGGATGTGACGCTGGAGGAGTACGATCGGGTCTTCGCCGTCAACCTGCGCAGCGTCTACTTCGCGTCTCAGGCGTTTGTGCGGCGGCTCCTGGCGCGCGAAGCCAGTTGGGGCAAGGTGATCAACATCGCCAGCATGACCAGCTATCGCGGGTTCGACGGCAGCTCGGTCTACGGCGCGACGAAGAGCGCCATCGTGAACCTGACGAAGATGCAGGCGATAGAGTGGGCGCCGTTAGGGGTGCGGGTGAACGCCATCGCACCCGGATGGATCGACACGCCGCTGACGGCGGGTATGGCGGTGTCGCGCCGCCAGTGGGTGGAAGAGCACGTGCCGCAGGGCCACTACGGCGTACCGGAAGACATCGCCGGGCTGGCGCTGTACCTGGCTAGCCCGGTGTCCGACTACTGCACGGGGCAGACGTTTCCCGTGGACGGCGGCTTCACGGCCGGCAGCCCCTGGCCGAACCCGGTTGGCCAGGTGTCGAACTACACGTAAGTCACTCCGGCAGTGTCACGCCGTTAAATACGCGGATGACACGACTCTGCGCCATCGTGGGGCTTCTGTCCCTGCTGCTACTGCCGGCGGGCGCCTCGGCACAAGGCACATCACCTGCCGTGTCGCCGCCTCCCGGACTGCCTGCCCACTTTGGGCTCGGGCTGGCGGCGCACCCTGATCAGTCCGGGTTGTATGGCTGGATGCCGGAGGCCGGCGTGCCGTGGGCCTACGCCTACCAGTACCTGGCGGGTGGCGTGAACACCGGCAATGGCTGGGCCACGTGGAACACTGCCGGGCGGTTCGTCACATCGTACGCGCAAGGAGCAGCCGCTCTGGGAGCGATTCCGGTCTTCCCGTACTACATGCTGCTGCAGAGCAACGGCCAGTGTGGCGCCTGCGGCGAGGCGCAGCGAGACCTGGCGCACCTGAACGACCCGGCGGTCATGGAGCGGTACTTCGCGGACTTCGAGCTGCTCATGAAGCGGCTCGGCACTGAGACCCACGATGGCATCGCCGGGTTTGGCCGGCCGGCGATCGTGCACGTGGAGCCTGACCTCTCCGGCTACGCGATGCAGGCGGCACGCAACCCCGCGCGCTGCTACGGGTTTTGCACGGGCACCGGCAACTCGCCGGCGTTCGTTCGGGCGGCGGTGGCGCGGTCGGGGCACCCGGCGGCGCATGGGCTGCCCGACACATACCAGGGGTTCAACTGGGCGCTGCTGCGGCTGCGGGACCGCTACGCTCCCAACGTTCTGCTGGCGGTCCACGTGAGCTCGTGGGCCACCGGCATGGATGTTGGGTCAAGCAGCGATGCGCGCCTGGATGTCGTCCGGCTGGGCGAGGAGACCGGACAGTTCACTCGCATGAGCGGCGCCGCGGTCGTGGAGGGGGCACCGGCCGGGCTGTCTACGTACGACCTGGTGTTCAATGACGTGCTCGATCGTGACGCCGGGTTCTACGCCCTGGTGTTGCGCGACCGCAGCCGCTGGTGGGACCGCCTGAACGTCACCCTACCGAACTTTCACCGAAGGGAGCAGCACGTAGGGGCGATCAACCGAGTCACTGGCAAGCCCATGCTCGTCTGGCAGGTGCCGTTGGGCAATCAAGTCTTCCGCACCATGGACAACACGGACGGGCACTACCAGGACAACCGTGCCGAATACTTCCTGGAGCACATCGACGAGTTGCGCGCCGTGGGCATCGTCGGGCTGCTGTTCGGCCGGGGAAACGGCGGCAGCACGACTAACACCGACGACAAGAAGGACGGAGTGACGAACCCACAACCAGTGTGCACGCGCGATGGGGTGAGCAGCGGGCAGGTCTGTGCGGAGCGGGAGAGCGTGCACCCCGACGACGACGGCGGCTATCTGCGCCTGGCGGCGCAGCGGTACTACGCTGCCGGTCCCGTGCCATTGACCCCGGCGCTCTCGGCGGGGCCTGCGGCGCCTGCGGTGTCTCTTACGGCAGGGTCAGGCGAAGCGCCTCCGGATGGAGGCCCTTCAGACTGAGGGTCAGCACGCGTGTTGCCTGGAGGCGGGTCTTCTCGACGGCCGCAAGCAGGGTGTCTACTTGGTCGGTCAGCACGATGCTCTGCCCGCCGGGAGCGAGCAGGCGCTGCACCTCGTGCGTGAAGGCGAGGTAGAGCGCCGGCAGCTCAACCAGCGAGAGCACCTGCTGCCCAAACGGCAGGTTGCTCACCAGAGCGGTGACCGAGCCGGAGTCGAGCGGCAGCCGGCGGGCATCCCACCGTTCCAGGCGCACGCGGTCATCGTCCATGGGAAGATTTCTGCGCGCGATTGCCAGCGCCTCCGCCGACGCATCGCTGCCCAGCAGCGCACGGGCGGGGTACGCGGCACGCTCGGCGAGGATTGTGCCGGAGCCGCAGAAGGGGTCGAGGAATACGTCGCCGGCCTCAGGACCCGAAAGCCATACCAGCGCGTGCGCCACGGGCGGTCGCAGGGCGGCGGGAGAGAACCCGCGCGCCGCTCCTCGGAAGCGGAACTCCGGCGCCGTCAGTCGCGCGCTGAGCGTCGCCTGGGTGCCCTCCACGTCCAGCCGCAGCTCGACGGTGTGCTCATCTGCCGTGCCCAGGCGCCACGTTGGATGGCGGCGTACTACCGCTTCTGTGACAGCATGCGCCGCCTCGAAGCGCGAATAGGTCTGCTTCCCGACACGGCTCGCGTTCGTCCACAGCGTTACCGCCTGAGCCTTCGGATCTCTATGCATCTCGGCCACGGCGAAGCGCCGCACGACCGCAGGCAGGTCCGCCCCGACCATTGAAGCGGCGGCGCGACCAAGTGCGGGCAGGTGGGTGCGGTGCGGCCCTGCTTCTATCGTGCCCAGGAAGGCAAACAGGTTGTCTATGGTGCGCAGCGCCAGCAGGTCTGTGGGGAGAGCGTCAACTTCAAAGATGAAACGTCCACGGTGCCGTTCCGCGATGCGCGCCGAAGCGACCTTTGTGCCGAGCTCACCGGCGGCGACTCCTTCGAGTCCCGCAAGGACGGTGGCGAGGTAGCGCGTCACGGTTGTGATTTCTTTTGCCCCGGAAAGAGGCTGCGGGCGCGCGTTCCGCCAGCAGTGACCCGCGCACGCGCACCGCGTGCGACGCCGGCCAGTGCCGAGCGTGCCCGTGCAGCACCGGGGGAGCGCCAGGTGCTGTCCGCAAGCCAACTCGTGAGCACGCGCTCGTCCACGCCGCTGATGGTTCTTAGGCTGTCTTGCCAGGAACCAAGCGCCTCCGGTCCGCCGGCAAAGTAGGCGTCTGCGCGTCTGCCGATGAGATAAGTGGAGAGCGCGTTCATACCAGCCGCGGCGGCGACGCCAGCGAAGGGCACGGCACGCGCCAGCCAACGCTGCGCGAAGCGCTCGGTGAGCTGCAGAGAGAGACGCGCTCCTCCGCGAGCGACGAGCCGGTTGCCGCCGGCTGTGAGGCCGGCGACGAGCAAGACGGCACGCTGTTTCTCCTCCGGCGAGAGCGTGCGCTCGTGGGCAGCGGCGATCTCCAGCACGAGCTCAGTTTGCAACCGGATGGTGGCGCTCAGGTCCGCTAAGGTCCCGACGGTGAGCGCGGCGATAGTGCCGATACCGGGCACCAAGCCCGACCCTGCGGCGGCGGCGCCGACGGCGGCGGTCTGTTGTACCTTGCGCTTGACGAGCTGCTCGACCAGCTGCGCTACCGTCCAGTCGGGGTGCTCTTTGCGCAGCCGGCGCGCGCGGTCATACGCGGCGACTTCGTCGGCGTCGTCAATTCGGTCCAGAACGAACGCCATGGCACGGCCGGCGAAGCCGCCCTCGGTCCGCAGGTGATCACGGGTTCCTGGCGGGGCAGCCACGGCAGGCGCCTCGCGCATGGCGGGTGGGGCAGGAGAAGCAGACTCCACTCCCTCGCCAGACGGCGGGGGCTGACGCTCCTGGCGGCGTTCAGGCGGGTGGGACACGCAAGTCTCACCGTTAGGCTACACCAATGCGAGTGATAGCGGGGTGGCATGTAGCTTGCCCACGCCATCGGCAGCCCCGCAAGATGGCCCACGAGCTCGTGCTTGGAGCGGACGGACGCGGAGCCAGTCACAAGAAGGAGTCGATACATGGCGCGAGGCGCACCAGAACCAAAGGTCCACGGCGCGAGCGGGGACACGCGGAACGTCACGACGAATACAGGCGATCACCAGTATGGCGATAAGGATATGTCGAGCGACACGAGCACGACTGGCTCTCCGGCCGGTACACGCATCGTGGAGCAGAAGGCGAAGGAGAACGAGAAGAAGTAACTTCCCGAGGTCCCTAGCCGTGGATTAAGGCCACGGCTAGGGAGCGACCAGCGACAGTGGAGACGACAGGGCCGCTACCCGCCCGTGACAACGTCGACCCCTGCCACAGGCATACCAATGGCCTTGCTCGCGGCCCTGGCCACGCTGGCCAACGCCGGTACAGGTGATGGCATCGGCAGGCCGGGCAACAGTGCTGGCGTGGCTGCGGCTGCGGTGGCAACCTGCGGTGCACTCCCCGTAGCTGCGTCGCGGACGTACGTAACCAGTCGCTCCGGTCCACGCAGCCGCGCGGCCAGACCGAGGCTGACGTAGTGCAGCCAGTCACGCGCCGGCGAACGCGTAATCGTGCTCTCGATAGCCCACCCCTCCAAGACGTGCTGCTGCAGGTCGCGCCAATACTCCCAGGCGCTGCGATATTCTCGGAGCTGTACGTGACGCTCGCCGCGCGCGTTGTCCATCGTGATCATCGTTGTGGTGGCGTACCGATTGCGCCTTCACGGGTACGGCAATCCAAGAACCGTGCCAGGCATGCGATCGCTGCCATGTACTCTCGGCTCTTGGGGGTTGGCGGCGAGCCTATTCGCGCATTGCGCACAGTGATTGCGGGCGCCACGGACTTGTTGAGCCACGAAGGGGCCGCATGCCGTACGATGACGTGACGGAGCGTGTGCGTACGCCCGGATGACACGCGGCGGCAGCGCCTGATGAGCTCCACCCTCACAGCAGACGCACTGCTCCAGTTCCTTACCCAGGCGGTCTACTTCCTGGTCTTCCTGTATGTGGGAGTCCAGGCGCTGCGCCGACCGAGGCGCGCCAATGTGGACACTGCAATCTTCTTCGGCGCGCTCGCGCTGATCATCGCGGGGCAGTGGGCACGCGCGGCGCTGCACGTGGAGTCGACACCGCTGCTGGGCGTGCTCATCGGAAGCCTGGCGATGGCGCTGCCGTACACCCTGCTACGGTTGGTGGACGACTTCTCCACCGTGCCGCGTTGGGTAATGCGGTCGGCCGAGGTCGGACTGGCGCTCTCTGTGCTCGCCCTGGCGGTCATGGCCACCTGGCCGCCGGGCGACCCGCGGCGCATTGCGCCAATGATTGCGCTGGTGGTGTACTTCGTGGCGTACAAGCTGTATGCCGCCGTGAAGTTCGTCCTGGAGGCGCGGCGCACAAGTGGAGTGACCAGCCGGCGGATGCAGGCCGTGGCGTTGGGCTCGTTGTTCCTGGGCCTCGTGCTCGCGCTCGTGCTGCCGGGAGTGATCTTGCCGCAGTGGCAGGCCGTGTGGACAGTGCTATCGCGGGTGTGCGGACTGGCGTCCGGCGTCGCATACGCCTTGGGGTTCGCACCACCGGGGCTGCTGCGGCGTGCGTGGCAGGAGCCTGAGCTACGCGCCTTCCTGGCCCGTGCGGCGCGGCTGCCCCGCCTGCCCGATACCGAGGCCATCCTGCGCGAGATCCAGAACGGCGCCGCGGCCGCCACCGGCGCACCCAGTAGCACGGTGGGCCTATGGGACGCCGACAGGGGAGTGCTGCGTTATGCGCCAGTCGAGGCCGGCGGGGAGTGGATCGAGGCGGCGGCGGACCAGTTCGTCGCCGGCCGCGCGTTCGAATCGCAACAGGCGCTCTATGCGGACGACGCCGCACGCGCCGATCCAGCTAATGCTGACCAGTATGCTGCCGCCGGCGCCAGGGCAATACTGGCGGCGCCGATCACCGCCGGGAGCCAGCGGCTAGGGGTGCTGACCGTCTACGCCCCGCGGCCGCCCGTGTTCGCAGATGACGACCTGGTGCTGGTACAGCTGCTGGCCGACCAGGCGGCGGTGGTCCTGGAGAGCCGGGCGCTGATTGACGAGGCCGCGCGGGTGCGGGCACGAGAGGAGGCGACACGTCTGCGTGATGACTTCCTCTCGTCGGCGGCACATGACCTGAAAACGCCGCTGACGACGCTGACGGCGCAAGCCCAGTTGATGGAGCGCCGCGCGCAGCGCGAACCGCAGGCGCCGGCCGACCTGCCCGGAATCCAGCGCATGGTCCACGAGACTCGACGGCTCAATTCGCTGGTGCTGGAGCTCCTGGACGCGTCTCGCGCAGAGAAGGGCCGCATCGTGGGGCCGCGCGAGCTAGTGGACCTGGCGCAGCTGACGGCCGAGGCATGTGGCCGCTACACCACCGAGAGACACGCGTGCCGGCTGGACACGAGCGGCCCCGTCATGGGCCAGCTTGACCGAACGCGGGTGCAGCAGCTGATCAACAACTTGCTGGAGAACGCGATCAAATACAGCCCGGACGGCGGTCCGATAGAGGTGCGAGTCTGGGCGCAGGACGCCTCTGCGTGCCTGAGCGTGCGCGACCACGGCATTGGGATCCCGGCGGCAGATCTCCCCCATGTCTTCAACCGGTTCCACCGGGCGCGCAACGTGGATGACCGCCAGTTCGCGGGAATGGGCCTGGGGCTGTTCATCTGTCGTGCTATAGCCCAGGAGCATGGCGGCGCCATTGTGGTCGATAGCACCCCCGACGACGGGACGACCTTCACGGTCTCACTGCCCATTGCGCCACCCGCATCTGCGCACGCCGCGCACGATCACGCAAGTGCTGGACGACAGTCGCAGCGGGCGGAAGTGGTCACGCATACGGCACCCTAAAGAGTATCGGCCGGTCACGGTATGCCATTATCGGAGCAACGTACAGTGAACAACGCGCCGATCCTGGTCGTGGACGACGACCCAAACATCTTGAGCGTGGTGTCCGAGATCCTGGACATGGAGGGCTACCCAGTCACTACCGCCGCTGACGGCGCGGAGGCCCTGGAGGCGGTAGAGCGCAGCCGGCCGTCGCTGGTGTTGCTAGACATGCGCATGCCGGTGCTTGACGGATGGGGGTTCGCGGCGGCGCTAAAGGCGCGCGGAGTGACGCTACCCATTCTCGTCATGACGGCGGCGCAGAGCGCGCGAGCATGGGCGGAAGAGATCGAGGCGCAGGGGGTGGTGGCCAAGCCGTTCGAGGTGCCACAGCTGCTGGACGCGGTCGAGCGGCTGCGCGTCTGCTGACGCGGGACACGCACAGGCAGTGTCCGCGGCGACTGCGTCCGCACGAGGAGCTTGTGTCGGTACTGTTACAGAGGTCCCGTAGCACTATCCTCAATTGGACCTCCGCGTTAAGATACATGGAGTGAGCCTGTTGTCGGATTCTGATCTGGTGAACCACGCCGGCATGGCACAACGCATCCTCATTGTCGAAGACGATTTGGCGCTTGCCAACCTACTGGCCGCGGTGCTCGCGGACGCCGGATACGAATCGCACGTGGCGACGTCAGTGGCGCAGGCACGCGGCACCTACGATCTGGTGGTCTCTGACTATCTGGCGCCGATCTTTACACCGGGACAGCCGTGGCCGCATCTGGATGAGCTGCGCGCCCTAACGGCCGGCGGGCCGATCCTCGGCTGCACCGGTCACCAGGATGCGCTCTCTGACTTGCCCTCAACGCTAGGCATCTCCGCCGTTGCAGCCAAGCCATTCGACGTGGACGAGCTGCTCCAGACGGTCGAGCGACTGCTGGAGGAGGGCACACGCGTGGCGAACGCATCGCCGCTGGGCGCTCAGCGACTCGACATCATCGCGGGCGACGCCTCACTTCCCGCGGCGTGACCACGCGCGCGGACGGCTATACTGCCGCTCCGTGAGCCAAACAGGCAGTGCCGGCGTCCCACCGGCGGGACGGGTGGTGGACACGCACGTCCACGCCGGGTTGACGAAGTACGAGCCAATCGAGTCGCTGCTGGACCAGATGTTCCGCCAACGGGTGGACCATGCGGTGCTGGTGCAGCACGCGGGGATGTTCGACAATACGTATCTGGTGGAGTGCGCGCAGCGCTACCCCGGACGGTTCGTGGTGGCGTGCCTGGTGGACGCGCAGCAGCCCGACGCCGCGGACATGCTGACCGCATGGGTAGAGCGCTCCCCGGCCGTCCAGGGCGTGCGGCTGTATCTCTCGCAGTTGTTCGGCGGTGCGCTAGGGGCAGAGCGGCTGTGGCAGCGCGCGGACGAGCTGGGGCTGAACGTGACCATGGCCGGCTCGTTGAGAGAACTGGCATCGCCGGAGATGGCGCAGGTCGCCCGACGCTTCACACACGCGCGGCTGCACGTCGAGCACCTGGGCCACCCCGACCCGAAGGAGCCGGCACCCTTCGAGACTTACCGCCGCGCGATGGCGCTGGCCGAGCTACCGCACGTGAGTCTCAAAGTAAGTGGGTTCTACTCGTTCACGCAGTTGCCCTGGTCACCGTACACCGACACCGTCCGCTTCTTTGAGGTGGCGCTAGAGGCGTTCGGCGCGCGCCGCATGATGTGGGGCTCCGATTTCCCGCCGGTGAGCTTCCGCGAGGGATATGCGAATGCGCTGCGGTTCGCCGCGCAGCTCCTACCGCTGGCAAGTTATGAGGACCGCGCCTACCTCCTGGGACGCACTGCACTGAGCCACTGGCGGTTCGACCTGGTCAGCAGCACGCAGTAGCGCCGTGCCCGGCCTGCGCGCGGTGCTGCCGATGGCCGGGGTGAGACTGCCTACTGGGTGGCCGTGACACGGCGAGCGGCAATGAGCGAAGCGCCGGCACGCGCCCAGTCGTCGTGCCGGATTCCCTCCAGGGCCACCTCGACGTAGAACGCCCACCGTACAAGCCCGTCCAGGAAGGGCCCCAGGTGGCTGGTCAGCGCGCCCGATGCCGGACCCGCCCCGCCCGTTGCGTGCTTCCACGAGAATGACGACAGCGCGGCGGCAGAGACGTGCGGCACCACAGCCAGAAATGCCCGCTCGATAGCCTCCACGTCGGCTGCAACGCGGCGCTGCATGCCGGCGGCGGCTTCGGCGTCGTCAGCGGCGGCGGGCTCTTCTGAACGGTCAGGCAGGCTATCGAGCGCAGGCTGCGCGGCGGCGCGTACCGCTGCGTTTCCAAGAGGGTCACCTGGAAAGAGCAGGCGCTGGGCACACAGCAGCGCGCCGGCCACACGCGTGTCGTCTCCCGCGGCGAGGCCCATGTAGCCGGTGGTCAGCGCGGCGCCGGTGGCGATGAACGCGCGCGGGATCGCTGCGCCCAGCAACGCGTGCGCGCCGCCACCACCGCCTTCCGTGCCGGGGCCGGCGAGCCCAGCGCTGCCCGAAGTGGCTGCCAGCGCCGTGCCGATCGGTCCGTGGAGTGCGGCGGCGAGCTGCTGCCGCACGTCCGCTTCAACCGCAGCAGCCGCCTGCGCGACGTGGGGACTGCGGAGCAACCGCTCGCCGGTGCTGGTGCCGTCTGCGGCCGTGTCCACCATGTCTCCAGTCTACCCGCCAGCACCGCGGTGCCGGCATGCGCTTAATAGATGCTGCGTCTGCCGGGCCGGGCACGGAACCTGCTGATACACATGGGAGAGCCGTACGCGGGCGGCCCTGCTGGTGCAGGGGTGACCGCCGCGTGGCAACGAGGAGGACTGTGACGATGATCGACCTGGGAGCGTGGGCGGAGACACTTGGCCTACGCCGTAAGAAGACCTTTTTAGACCGCGTGCAGGATGCCGCGGGCGACGTGGTGGAGTCTGTGGAGGACGTGGTGGAGAGCATGCTGCCGGTGCTGGCGAAGCCCGCCCGCATGGCGAAGAACGTCTCGTTCAGCGCCGATGGCGTGACGGGGGCTGTTTCACCTGCGCTGCGCAAGACGACCGATGTCGCCAAGCATGCCTGGGAGACGACGGAGAAGCGTGCAGGCGCCGGCCTTTCGGCCGCCGGCGACATGGCGAGCACCGCCGCGTCATCGGTGGCAACCGGAGCTGCGGCAACCGGCGCAGCGGCCGCGGGTGTGGCCACCGGGATCGGCGCCTTCTTTGGCGCGATGTTCTCTTGGCTATGGTGGCTGACCACCTTCCTGATCAAAGCCGGGCTGCTGGTGGGTATTGCGTATGCGGGCTGGCAGTGGCTGCAGTCGCGCAAGGACGATCAGTCGTGGAACGCCGGGTCCGGCGGCGACTACTCCTCCAGTATGTACGGCAGCGTCGGCGGCTCGGGCAGCTCCGGTTCCAGCGCTCCGTCATCTTCCACGCCGGCCGGCGCGCACTAGCGGATCGTTTCAACGCTCTGCGCGTGGTTAGACTGTCGAACCACACCCTTCGACAAGCTCAGGGCGAACAAACATTGTGACCTCGGTCACAATAAGAGAGGCCGGCACTAACGTGCCGGCCTCTCTGTATTTCACACGCTTGGTGGCGCCTGCCTATCGCCTCGGAGCCAATCCGACGGCTTCGCGAACCATGGCGGGGAGCTGGGCAATTGCCTCCCGCCGGCTCCGGTCCCAGACCACTAGTCCGATGGCGGCGATGACGTAGAAGAATGCGAACGCAACGCGGACTTCCGTCTGCGGGAAGAACAGCTGCGCCAGGAACGTGCCCAGCAGGATCAAGGCCTCGCGCACGCTCAGGTCGAAGTTCGAGATCAACACCAGGGCGAAGAGCGACTGGGCGCTGGTGAGGAAGAGCTCTTCGGTCTGACGGGCATCCAGAGGCAAGTCGGCCGGGCCGCCGGACGCGATGCTGTAGACGGCGCCGAGCGTGCCGATCAGCAGCGTCCACTGGTTGACCTTCGAGGCGACCAGCGTGCGCAACCCGGCGCTGGCCAGTCCGCGCCACGCAAAGAGGAGCGCCACGATGAACTCGGGCGACTCAGATGCGAACGGCGCCAGCCACTGCACCAGCAGGAACTCGTCGATGTTGAAGGTGCGTCCGGTCTGTACCAGCCCCTCCGCGAATGGCTCCGCGCTCGCGAAAATCAAGGCAGCGGCATAGATGAAGAGGCCGTAGGTCGTCACCCGACGCCACAAGGTGGGAAGTGCGCCGATCGTCGCGGCGGGGCCAACCAGGTGCGGGTCCTCGGCGGGCGCGCGCGCCGTGCCCCAAGCGTAGAGCGCGAAGAGCGACACTAGGATGACCGTGTCGATCGGCCCGATACCGCGGAACAGCGGGATCTCGCTGCCAAGCACGTGCTTGAGCGGAATGATGAACGAGTAGAGCGTGGCGAGCCCCAGAGTCGCGAGCTCGAGTGCCTGGCTGCGCGGCAGCACCACGCCCCGGGTGGTCACCTCACCCGAGTCGGCTTCGGGCCCTCCCACAGGCCTACCGCGCATGGCACGGCGGTGGCGCCACCACGCCAGGAGGACCACGCCACTCCAGCCAACGCCGATGAGCAGCCGGTTGGCGCCGGTCATGTTGGCGACCGCCAACGGCGCCTGGGACGGGTCAGACGCCGCTCGCCAGGCGAACACCGCGTCCACGGCGTACTCAGGGAGTACTGCGATGAGCGAGAGGAGCGCTAGGGCGAACGCCTGCGAAACGTCCATCTGGAACGCTTCCGCGGCCCATGAAAGGAGAAACGCGGCGCCCAAGATGGCGATGCCGGAGAGCAACGCGACAAGCGCTGGCGACAGATCGTGATGGAAGTCGATCGTGAAGCGAACGTAGAGCCAGGGCAGGGCGATGCCCATAGCCAGCAAGATCAGGAGCCACCCCGAACGCCCCGGATGCGACGAATGAGGGTCGTGCGCGATGATCTCCGCGCCTTCGTGGCCAGTCGTGCCAGTCGTGCCGGTCGCGTGGGTGTTTATGGGAGTAGGTGGCTGCATGTGATGACCTCCATGCGTCATGAATCGCACGGAGGTCTGGCGGCCCGGCAACATGGCCAGGCGGGGACCGGAGGCGGGCATCCGATTGATTGCCGGACGCGCGACTCGTGCTGACGGCCCACCAGAACGACAGTACCGGAGCGACGTGCCACGATGCTGCGAGGCCGCTGCATCTGGCCCGCGCGTGAGCAATGCGCCCCCACTACTGCCGCCCGCTACTCCCCTTCGGACGGTACGGAAGCAAGTATACGGAGCGAGTGACCGTTGCCTCGCCGTGCACACACGCAGCCGCTAGAGTAAGGGAGGAGATGAGCGCGACTTTGGGGGCAGCGGGCAGCAGCCACCGGGCGGCAAGGCGCCCGGTGCGATGGGAGGACCTGGGCAGCGTCAACAGGGCGTACGCGTCCGACGCCTATGAACGGTTCGTGCAGGACGCCGCGGCGGTGGACGCGCCACTGCGGGCATTCTTCGAAGCAGCAGGACCACCGCCGGCGTGGGTGGACGGCTCTCCGGGTCCGGACCGGGAGAGCAACGGCGATCCGCGCGCAGGTAGCGGCACGCTGACGCCGGCACCTCTGCAAGGGGCAAATGGCGCCGGGCAGGCCGCGGAGCTTGTCGCGGCGGTGGGGGAGCTGGCCGCGGCAATCCGCGAGTACGGGCACCTGGCGGCACGCCTTGACCCGCTGGCAGGCACGTCACCTTCGAACGTCGGGTACGCCGACCCGGAGCTCGACCCGGCGACGCATGGCCTGAGTGACGCCGACCTGGCGCGCCTTCCGGCAGCCGCAGTGAAACTCGCGGGCACGACCGCCCAGGGCCTAGTGACGGCCAAGGACGCCATCGAGGCACTGCGGCGGATCTACTGTGGTACGACGGCGTACGACTACGACCAGGTGCAGGATGGCAGGGAGCGCGCATGGCTGCGCGACGCGGCGGAGCAGGGGTGGTTCGGCCCGCCGGCAGACCCGGTCAATCCGCACGCCATCCTCGATCGATTGAGCGAGGTAGGCGCGTTCGAGCGGTTCCTGCAGCGGACGTTTCCCGGCCAGACGCGGTTCTCCATCGAAGGCACGGGGATGCTGATTCCCATCCTGGACGAGATCATCGGCGCGGCGGCCGAAGCGGACATCAGGTCGGTGCTGATCGGGATGGCGCATCGGGGACGGCTGAACGTGCTGGCGCACGTGCTGGGTAAGCCGCACGTGGAGATCCTGGAGGAGTTCAAGCACCCGTCGCCGCGGCCCGGTATCTCCTGGAGCGGCGGCAGCGGCGAAGCGTTTAGCGGGGACGTGAAGTACCACCTGGGCCACCGCCGGGCGGTCTACAGCGGTCAGCGGGTAGAGATGCAGGTGACACTAGCCCCGAACCCGAGCCACTTGGAGTACGTGAACCCTGTGGTGGAAGGGATGAGCCGCGCCGCGGGGGAACGGCGCGACCGGCCGGGCCCACCGGAACAGGATCCCGCGGTGTCGCTGCCGGTCTTGATCCATGGCGACGCGGCGTTTCCCGGACAAGGGATCGTGGCGGAGACGCTCAACCTCTCACGCCTGCCCGGCTACTCCACGGGTGGCACCATCCACATCATCGTGAACAACCAACTGGGGTTCACGGCGGAGCCGGGAGACGTGCGGTCCACGCTGTACGCGTCGGACCTGGCCAAAGGATTCGAGATCCCAATTGTGCACGTGAACGCCGACGACCCCGAAGCGTGCATCGCGGCTGCACGGCTGGCGCACGCGTACCGAGAGGAGTTCCATAAGGACTTCTTAATCGACCTGATCGGCTACCGGCGTTGGGGGCACAACGAGGGAGACGATCCCTCCATGACCCAACCGCAGATGTACGCCCGTATCGCCAAGCACCCCACGGTGCGCGAGCTGTGGGGGAACGAGATGGTGCGTCGTGGGCTGGTGAGCCAGGAACAGGTGGAAGCGCTCCTGGCCTCACGGACCGCTGAGCTCCAGGAAGCCATGCGGCAGGTCAACGAGCGGTTGGAGCGCGAGCCGGGTGACGCAAGCGCAGCACCGTCCACCCAAACAGTCGAGCCGCTGCGCCGCCACGAGAGCGCAGCAGAAGCCGGTGCAGACCCCGCGGAGGTAGAAACCGGCGTACCGCTGGAACAGCTGCGTGCCATGCACGAGTCGCTCTTCGCGGTGCCGGCAGGGTTCACGCCGCATCCGCGTGTCGATCGCCTGACCATGCAGCCCCGCCGCGCGGCGTTCAGTGCGGAAGCCGGTCGCGGAGTCGACTGGGGGCACGGCGAGGCGCTCGCCTGCGCGTCGATCCTGGCGGACGGCACGCCAATCCGGCTGACGGGACAGGATTCCGAGCGCGGCACCTTTGGGCAGCGCCACGCGGTGCTACACGATTACGCCACCGGCCAGAAGCACACGCCACTGCAGCGCTTGCCACAAGCGCGCGCGTCGTTCGAAATCCGAGACAGCCCGCTTTCCGAAGGGGCGGTGGTGGGGTTTGAGTTCGGCTACAGCGTTCAGGCGCCGGAGGCGTTGGTGCTTTGGGAAGCCCAGTACGGGGACTTCGTCAACAGCGCGCAGGTCATGATCGATCAGTTCGTGGTGTCGGCACGCACCAAGTGGGCGCAGGAGCCGTCGCTGGTACTGCTGCTCCCGCACGGCTATGAAGGCCAGGGGCCGGAGCACTCCAGCGCGCGACTGGAGCGGTTCCTGGAGCTGGCCGCGGAAGGCAACATTCGCGTGGCGAACTGCACCACAGCGGCGCAGTACTTCCATCTTCTGCGCCGCCAGGCACGGCTGCTGCGCGACCTGCCACGGCCATTGGTAGTGATGACGCCCAAGAGCTTGCTGCGCCATCCGCTGGCGTTTTCACCACTGGCCGAGTTGGGCCAGGGAACGCGGTTCCAACCGGTGCTGGACGATCCGTTCTTTGCTGGTGAGCGCGTGGCGCAACGCGGTGACGTGCGTCGCG
Organism: uncultured Chloroflexota bacterium; assembly: GCA_902805635.1. Taxonomy (GTDB): domain Bacteria; phylum Chloroflexota; class UBA11872; order UBA12225; family UBA12225; genus CADCTC01. The sequence continues at coordinate 36,341 of CADCTC010000050.1, read as the reverse complement.
CCGTGCTGTGCAGCGGCAAGGTGTACGTGGACCTGGCCGCGAGCGAGGCGCGTGCGAGCGCGCCTCAGTTGGCAATCATTCGCGTGGAGCAGCTGTACCGCTTTCCGTCACGGACGATAGAGCGCGTGCTCGCGGGCTACCCTCGCCTGGAAGACGTGGCATGGCTCCAGGAGGAGCCGCAGAACATGGGAGCATGGACGTTCGTCGTGCCGCGGCTCCAGGCCGTGCTGGCGGCGCGTACGCTGCCACTGCGGTACATCGGGCGGCCGGAGCGCGCCAGCCCATCGGAGGGCACGCCCGCGTGGCACGCAGCCGAGCAAGCGCGAATCGTGGCCGATGCATTCGCCGGCCTCAGCGCCGAGCCGCATGCGCAGATCGCCACGGAACGGCCGGAGACGGCGGCGCCGCGCGATCCGGCGAGCAAAGTGACATCGTGATCAAGGGCAGCTGAGGACCGAGCAGTGGGAGTGAGCAATGGCTGAGATACTGGTGCCGCACCTGGGCGAATCGGTGGTGGAAGCGACGGTCGCGCGCTGGCTGAAGGGCCAGGGAGACCAGGTACAGGCCGGCGAAGCGATCGTCGAGCTGGAGACCGAGAAGGTGAACGTGGAGGTCGCCGCGGAAGCCGGCGGCGTCCTGGAGCAGGTGCTGCATGGCGAAGGCGACACCGTAAAGGTGGGTGAAGCGCTGGGCGTCATTGGAGGTGGCGAAAGCGGGGGAAGCAATGGTGCAGGGCAGGCGCCAGCTCCGGCGCCGACAGCCGCAGTGGCTATGGCGATTCCGGCCGAGCCAGTACCCACGCCCGCGGCATCCGCACACACATCCGCTGAAGATGTGTCCGTGTCCCCGGTGGCCGCCCGGCTCGCGGTAGAGCACGGTATCGACCCGACGAGCGTGCACGGGAGCGGCCCAGGTGGGCGGGTCATGAAGGAGGACGTGCTTAGCCGCGTCCAGCCGCCTGCGCCCGGCCCAGGCGCGGCCTCAGGGGCCAGGAGCGCAGGCGAGGCGCCCGCGCTCCCGGCGGCAGCATCGGCGCTCCAAGCGGCTTCTCGGGCTTCGGCTCCGGCCGGCGATCCGCTAGGGCGGCCTGAGGAGCGCGTGCGACTGACTCGCCGCCGGCTGACGATCGCACGGCGGTTGGTGGAGGCGCAGCACACCGCCGCCATGCTGACCACCTTCAACGAGGTGGACATGACCGCCGTCATGGAGATCCGAAAGCGGCGGCGGGACAGCTTCAAGGAGCGGCACGGTATCGGGCTGGGCTTCATGTCATTCTTCGCCAGGGCGTGCGTGGGCGCGCTCAAGGTGTTCCCGGCAGTCAACGCCGAGCTGCAGGGCGATGACCTAGTGCTCAAGCGGTACTACGACTTGGGCATTGCTGTCAGCACTGACGAAGGGCTGGTGGTGCCGGTGGTGCGCGACGCCGACCGCTTGACGTTCGCGGAGATCGAGAAACGGATTGGCGAGCTGGCCACGCGGGCGCGCGAGCGCAAGCTGACGATCGACGAGCTGACCGGCGGCACGTTCACCATCACCAACGGCGGCGTGTTCGGCTCGCTGCTTTCAACTCCCATCCTCAACCCGCCCCAGGTGGGCATCCTAGGCATGCACAAGATCCAGGAGCGGCCGGTGGCGGTGAATGGACAGGTGGTAATTCGCCCCATGATGTACCTGGCGCTCAGCTACGATCACCGCGTGATCGACGGCCGCGAAGCTGTCACCTTCCTGGTGCGGGTAAAGGAGCTGATCGAGGACCCGGAAGCGCTGCTGCTGGAGGGATAGCGCGGCAGCTACACTGCGCCGCGTTATGCCAACAACACATCGCTTCGAGCCAACGCACTACCACATCACCATCGGCACGCACGAGCCGGTGCTGCGCATCGCGCCCGGCGACACGGTAGTCACGTCCACCGCCGACAGCGGTGGTAGGGACCGCGATCTCAAGAATGTGTCGCCACCGGGGAACCCGCAGACGGGGCCGTTCTTCGTGGAGGGCGCGGAGCGCGGCGACGTGCTGGCGGTGCGGTTCGATCGTATCGCGCCCAACCGCCCGCAGGCGGTGACCAGCGCCTACGTCTCCTATTCGGTGGTGGATCCGCAATTCGTGACGCGGTTCCCGGTCGATAGAGGGCGCATCCAATGGCACGTGGACGTGGCACGCGGCGTGGCGACGCCAGAGGGGCCGGAGGCGCTGAAGGGCAAGCTGGAGGTGCCGCTCGACCCAATGCTGGGGTGCTTCGGGGTGGCGCCCGACCGCGGCCAGGCGATCTCGTGCTCTACCTCCGGACCGTACGGCGGCAATATGGACTACAACGGCTTCCGCCAGGGCGCCACGATCTACCTCCCGGTGTTTGTCGAGGGAGCACTGTTCCACCTGGGCGACGGCCACGCGACCCAGGGGGACGGCGAGATCACCGGGAACGGGACCGAGATCTCGATGGACGTCACGTTCACCGCGTGGATCCATCGAAAGAACAAGCCGATTGGCTGGCCGCGCGCCGAAGACGCGGAGTTCCTGATGGCCGCCGGCAACGCGCGCCCGCTAGACCAGGCGCTGCAGCACGCCACTACCGAGCTGCTGAAGTGGCTGGAGGAGGACTATGGCCTGGACTACAGCGCCGCGTCGGTGATGCTGGGACAATGCATCAAATACGACGTGGGCAACGTCTTCGACCCGGCCTATACGATGGTCGCGAAGGTCGCAAAGAAGTACCTGGAGCCCTTCAAGCGCAGCTGACCGCGTTACAGGCCCGGCTGTCCCGCCACGGATGCCATGTGACAAACGGGGCAACCCGGTGTATTGTGGTGCCAGCCGCGGACACAGCAGCCGCGCGATGAGGGAGCACATGGCACGAATCACACGCAGAGGGTTTGGCGGTAGCACATCGGTGGGAGTGGGGGCGCTCGCGCTGGCCGCGTGCGGCCAGCAGACGACAGGTGGATCGAGCGAGAGCGCGAGCAAGGCGAAGCAGCCGGTCACGCTTAAGCTGAACCACCGCACCGAGCTGTACGTCCCCAAGCGGGCGGAGCAGTTCACGCAGCAGAACCCGCACATCAAAGTGGACATCTTGACCGACACCGGCTACGAAAAGCTGGTGGCGCAGATCGCGGCAGGGGACCCCGGCGACGTGATCTGGATGAGCACCGGCATCGGCACGTATTTCGAGATGGCGGTGTTGGGCAACTTGATGAACGTCGAGCCGCTTGCGGCCGCCGAGAAGTTCGATCTCAAGCAGTACCTTCAAGTTGGCGTCGACACAGCGAAGATCGTGGACAACAAGCTGTTCGGCCTGCCGTCCCTAATGCACCCCAGCCACATCGGGCTGTTCTATAACGTCAACCTGTTCGAGACCGCCGGCGTAAAGCCGCCGACACTGACGACCACCTACGACGAGCTGGCCGAGATCGCACGCAAGATGCAAACGGCATCGGTATGGGGCATCCAGACCGAAAGCACGGCGGCGGCGCACTTCACGCCGTGGGTACGGTCGTTTGGCGGCGAGCTGATGGACCCCGGCTTCCTGGGCAAGAAGGTGGCGTTTGACCGGGCCCCGGCGAAGCAGGCGCTCCAGTACCTGTACGACTTGCGTCACAAGCACCGCGCTCACCCGCTCAACGGCGTAGACAAGGCGAACTTCATCGACGGCAACGTGGCGATGCAGACGACGCTGATGAGCAACGGGTTCAACTACGAAAAGCAGATAGCAGGCAAGTTCAAGATGGACGCCGTGCTGATCCCCAAGGGGACTGGTGGCAAGCGCGGCTCGCAGGGGCACGTGGACATGTGGGGCATGTTCGCGCGCACGCGGTACAAGGATGAGGCGTGGCAGCTGCACAAGTGGATGACCAACAAGGAGACCGGCCAGGCGCTGTTCGGGGAGATCGGGCTACCCGGCTGCCGTCCCGACAACTGGAGCGATCCGGCGGTGGTGGCCAAGCCAATGTTCAAGGTGTTCAAAGACTTCGTGGAGAAAGAGGGCGTAGGCCTGGTGGCGCTGCCATACAACCTGCGCATGCTGGAGTTCACCAATACGCTCTTCCCCAAGGCGTTCGAGTCGCTCTGGACAGCGGCGCCGCAGTCGGTAGACCAGTCGATCGCGGCGGCGGTTGGCCCCATCCAGACGTTTCTCGACCAACCGCGTCCGTCAGCAGCAAGGTAACCGGTGCCACTCGACGCGGAGCGACTGCTCCGCGTCATCAGCCGCCGGCTCGGCCTGTCCTGAACGTCGTTCCTACGACCACAGAACCTCGGCGCGGTCGGCTGGCGTGACGCCGCCCGGCACAATTGGGCCGATGACACGGACCATGAACTTCAACCCGGGGCCGGCGGCGCTACCGCTGCCGGTGCTCGAACGCGCGCGGGATGAGCTGATCGACTTTGCCGGCACCGGCATGTCGATCATGGAGCACAGCCACCGCGGCGCAGCGTACGAGGGCGTGCACAACGAAGCGATCTCCCTCTTGCGCCAGCTGATGGGCATCCCGGACGGCTACGAGGTGCTGTTCCTGCAGGGCGGCGCGTCGCAGCAGTTCGCGCAGGTCCCGATGAACCTCCTCTCGGAGGGACGCAGCGCGGATTACGTGCTGACCGGCCACTGGGGAGAGCGCGCACTGGCCGACGCGGAAGCAGCCGCAGCCCTGGGCGGTGGCGGGGTACGCGTGGCGGCAAGCACCGCCTCCGGAGCGGGAAAAAGCGCGACCTTCACGCGCGTGCTCCGAGCGGGTGAGATCAACGCGGACACACACGCTGCCTACCTGCACGTGACGAGCAACGAGACGATCCACGGTGTGCAGTTCACTGAATTCCCCGACCCCGGCGGCGTGCCGCTCGTGTGCGATATGTCAAGCGACGTGCTCTCGCGGCGGGTGGACGTCTCGCGCTTCGCGATGATCTACGCCGGGGCGCAGAAAAACATCGGCCCCAGCGGCGTGGTGGTCATCGTCGCGCGCAAGGAGCTCGTCGAGGCGGGACGTAAGGACATCCCCGCGATCTTCCAGTACCGAACCTATGCCGCAAACAACTCGCTGTACAACACGCCCCCGACTTTCGCGATCTACCTGGTGCGTGGCGTCCTGCAGTGGGTAAAGGAGTCGGGTGGGCTCGAGCAGGTGGAGCGCTGGAACCGGGAGAAGGCGGACCTGATCTACGGCGCCATCGACCGGCACGCGCAGGTCTACAACTGCCCGGTCGAACGCGACAGCCGCTCGTGGATGAACGTGGTGTTCCGCCTTCCGTCGCCGGAACAGGAGAGTCGCTTCGTCAAAGAAGCCGAGCAGCAGGGCATGATCGGCCTCAAGGGGCACCGGAGCGTGGGCGGCATCCGCGTCTCGCTCTACAATGCCGTCCCGGTGGAGTGGGCGCGCACGTTGGCCGGCTTCATGGACGACTTCGCGCGGCGCGCCGGGTAGCACTAGGATCATCTACGCGGGGCACACTCACACCAGGAGGGACCATGGCCCAACACAGCGCCGGCGAAGTGATGGCGCAGGCGAGAGGCGGGAACGGAGGTCGCGGAGCCACGACGCGCCGCTCGTTCGCGCGCGCAGTCGCGACAGCGACAAGCATCGGCGCCACGGGCGGCGCCCTGGCCGGCTGCGCCGACCAGAAAGCGGCGCCGCCGAGCTCGACCGGCGCAGGCAAGGTGGAATTCTGGAAGCTCTACCAGAACTCACCGGCAGCGCCACAGCTGAAGGAGCTCTTCGCGCGTAAGCACCCGAACATCCAGGTGGAGTGGGTAGACACGCCACAGGCCGAGCAGCCACAGAAGCTGACGGTCGCGACGGCGGGCGGCACGCCCCCAGACATGTCGTCCATCACCGCGCCTTTCTTCGGAGATACCAGCCGCTTCTACCAGCCGCTCGACCAGTTTCTGAAGCGCGACGCGAAGAAGATCGACGTGGACGATTGGCTGCCGATCTGGCAACAAGGGTCGGTGCGCAAAGGCAAGACGCTGGGGCTGCCGCGCGAGGTAGCTGTGCGCGGGTGGTGGTTCAACAAAGCGCTGCTCCAGGAGCGTGGCGTCCCGCTGCCGACACGGCCCGGCGCCCCTGCCAAGGTCGACTACAAGCAGCTGGAGGAGATGACGCAGAAGCTCACGTTTGGCCGCGGCGAAAAGCAGATCTACGGGCTGTTCGTCACGCGCGGTTGGTTTGACGTGCTGACCCACGTTTACGGGTTTGGCGGCAAGTTCCTGGACCCAGACCACACGAAGTGCCTGCTCGACTCACCGCAGGCGACCGCGGGGATCGAGTACGCATTCGACCTCGTTGCCAGACGCAAGTACGGCCCGGACACCGGCACCATCGACATGCACGAGTCGGAGGGCACCATCGCCATGATGCTGCACAATGCAGCGCGCGCGCAGAACCTTCGCAAGCTGCAGACAGGCACGCAGTGGGACACCGGGCCGGTGGTGCAGGGCCCGGCTGCGCCAATGACGTTCCAGTTCGTGCACCAAGTCGGTGTGGTGACGGGGAGCAAGAACCCTGAGGGGGCCTGGGCGATTGCCGGAGAGTACAGCGGTAAGGACGCCAATCGGTTCTGGATGGAGCACCACGGCTGGCCGACCGTGCGCAAGAGCTACCTGGACACCTACATCAAGGAGGGCACCGCGCCGCCTGACACCCGCGCCAACATTATGGAGTGGATCAAGGTGTCGCCGGTGGTCACGTTCCCGGTCGGCTATACCGCCAACGTCGTGCCGATCGCGACCAAGGTATTGAACGAGATGAACAATGGCCAGCGCACGCCCAAAGACGCGGCCGCCGCGCTCGGCCGCGAGATCTCACCGGTGCTGGAGAAATAGCCGGCCTCCAAGTGACGTACTCCGCGTCAGTTCACGGCACTGTCGCGCGCTGCGTCAGTAATCTGGAACGGCCATGCTCGGACGGACGCACGTCGTGATCGCCGGGGCGCTGTGGGCGGGAGTCTGGTGGCGGCCGCTGATTCTGGGGAGCGTGGTGGTGACCGCGCCGCATGTGCCTTTCGGCGCGGAACTGCCACCTGCGTTGGGCAGCCTGGCCGTAGTGGCGTTGGGTGCGCTGCTGCCCGACCTGGACCACCCCGGCGCGCTGCTCGCGCGGCTCCAACCGGCCGGCACGCGCGGCGCCTGGCGGTATTTCCGGCCGCTCCTCATTCCCTCCTTGGCGCTGCGCGAGACGTTCGGCCATCGGGGAGCACTGCACTCGCTGGCGGCGCTGATCGTGGTTGGGATGGGCGCGGAGTACCTTGGCCGGGCACTTGGAGGCGCCGGTCTGGGCATGGTCATCGGGTGGGGCTACGCCGCCCACTTGTTGGCGGACATGGCGACGCGACGCGGCGTACCGCTGTTCTGGCCGGCCACACGCGTGCGGGCCGGGATCCCCCGGTCGGTCGCCATCAGGAGCGGCGGGTTTGGCGAGGCACTGTACGTGGCCGGCGTCAGCGCCGTCGCCGCGCTGCACGCGGCCGGCGCACTCGGCGGCTGACCAATCCACCCAACCACCAATACGGACCGGTACTCCGACGCCGGGGCGACGGGGCAACGTCGGGTACCGTGACGGTATCCTGGCCCAGCAAGTCCAGTACTTGGAGATGAGCGATGGCACGTGAGCTGGTAGCGGTGGAGGCGCGGACGCCGGTGCTGAGGGAGTACCAGCCGGGGCCGGTTAGGCCGGGCACCGTGCGGGTGGTGGCCGAGTTTGGCGCCGCCAAGCACGGCACTGAGATGATGGGGTACCGCGGGGAGGCGATCTTCAACACGCACCGCTACGACCGCGAGCTGCGGATGCTGGTGCCCAAAGAGCCCGACCAGGTTGCCAGCCGTGGCTTTCCCCTCCCGCTGGGCAACATCGTCGTGGGGCGGGTGGATGCTGTCGGAGAGGGTGTGGAGGGCTTCTCCGTTGGCGACCGCGTGTACGGTCACCTGCCGCTGCGCGATGTCCAGGTGGCGCCGGTGGAGCGCCTGGCGCCGCTACCCGCGGATATGAGTCCTGAAGCGGCGGTGTGTACCGACCCGGTGGACGCGGCGCTGGCGATGCGCGACGCGCACGTGCGGGTCGGCGATCGGGTGGCCATATTCGGACTGGGCGCAATTGGCTTATTCGCCGTGCAGCTCTGCAAGCTCTCCGGCGCCGAGCTGGTTATCGCCGCCGATCCGGTGCCACACCGCCGGGAGCTGGCGCAACGCCTAGGCGCGGACATGGTGCTCGACCCTACGCATGGCGACGTGGGCCTGGAGATTCACCAGCACACCGGCAAGCTGGGAGCCGATGTGTCTCTGGAAGTCAGCGGCAACTCACGCGCGCTGCACCAGGCGATCCGCTCCACCAAGTACTCCGGCACAGTGGCGGTGATCGCCGCCTACGGGAAGACGGCGAGCCAGCTCAACCTGGGCGATGAGTTCCACTGGAACGCGATCAACTTGATTTCTTGTCGGACGGTGAGCCTGCCGCTGCGCGATTACGGCTGGGACCACGAGCGGATCGTCGGCCTGGCCGAGACACTTCTGCGCACCGGCCGGCTGAAGCACGACGGGATCGTTGACCCCATCGTGCCGTTCGAAGAGACGCCGGACGCGTACCGGATGATCGACGCGGACTCATCCACAAGTGTGAAGCTGGGCGTGCGGTTCGGCTGAGGGACCAACTGTGAGACCTTGGGAGCCTGGAGTAGGGCGTGCACCGGCGGGGCAACATGAATGCTTCCGCTTGGGCCCCACATCCATGCACGTTCTCGAACGGAATGCGTCGTGGGTTCCCTACTCACTCGCCTGGCGCGGCGAGCCACTGCGTGATAGGCTGACGCATCGTAGGCACCCTTATATGGGGCGCGGCCTGCGGAGGCAAGACCGCGCGTTCGGGCGCGCAGGAGGGGTTCAGATGGACAGTACAGGGGCACCGGCGACAGCGCGGGGGTCGCGCCTGACGCGACGTGGGGTTACCGGCCGCGCCGCCGGGAGCGCGGTTCTGGCGCTGGCGGCGTGCGGCGCGCCGGATGCGGGTGGCGGGGCGCAGAAGACCACCGCTCCGGCGCGGATCAGCGTCATCACGCGGGGCGGCGGCGATGGTACCGGGATGGAGCAGGTCATCATTCCGGCCTTCGCCAAGCAGCACGAGAACATCAAGGTGGAGCACGCCTCACTCGGAGGCGAGCCCGACTACTGGGCGAAGGTGGTCACTGGTCACCTCGGCAAGGATCTGGGCGACGTGGTGTGGGCCAGTAACGGCGGCTTCAGCGCGCTCGCGTCGCGCGGCGTGATGAAGGAGCTAGAGCCACTCGCACGCTCAGATAAATACGACTTCAAGGATTACGTCCCGGCCGGCCTGGACTCGCTGCGGCACGAAGGTAAGCTGTTCGGTCTACCGTGGGGAGGCCATCCTGGCTACCAGGGGCTGCTCTACAACGAGGACCTGCTGACCAAGGCGGGACAGAAAGCCCCAGACGCCAGTTGGACCTGGGACAAGCTGACGGAGGTGGCGAAAGCGGTCTCACGCGTGAACGGCGACCCCAACGGCGACGTCTATGGGTTCAAGCCATACCCGCCTGACTACCTGGGCCAGATCGGCGCCGTACGCGGCAATGGTGCGGACTGGCTCGACAAGGAGGGAAAGAAGTTCATCGTTTCCAGTCCGGGTGGCCTGGCGGCGCTGAACATGTACCGCGACTTCTTCGTGCGCCACCGCGTCGCGCCGCCACTCGGCGGTCCCGTGCCTGACGCGGACCTGTTTGCCCAGGGGCGGCTGGCGCTGTGGCAGCAGGGGTATGGCGGGCAGTTCACTCCAGGCGAGGCGAAGATCGCCGGGAAGTTCAAGTGGGGCATGGTGCTGCTCCCGAAGGGCACTACTGGCAAGGTCGGGTCTCAGCTGGTCGTCAATGGCATGACCATGTGGTCCGGAAGCAAGGCGCCGGATGCTGCCTGGCAGTTCTTGCGGTTCATCATGGAGCCGGACGTGCAGCTCCCTGCCATCCTCTCCGGCGCCAGCCGGCCTGGATTGCGCAAGAGCGTACTGCGCCACCCTAAGCTGGCCAGCGACATGAAAGCACACACGCCCTGGGTGGACCTAATGGAGCAGGCGTCCGCGTGGCACCAGCCGGCCAACTACCGGTGGGCGGAACTCAACACGGCCATTGGTCAGACACTCACGCCGGCCTGGAAGGGCGACACCAGCAACGAGCAAGCGCTCCAGCAAGCGATGCCGAACTTCGACGCAATCATGGCCAAGGCACGCGAAGGTTTTGTCTAACCGAAGACGGAGCGGTCAGCCTATCAGCCTCAGGTGTGTGGTCGGCCCGACAGAGCGGTGTCTCGCTGCCGCAGCTGGGCAGCGAGACACCGTCAGCGCGCGACGCCTATCGGCCAAGGTAGATAGGCGCCAGTAGCGCGTCAACCGGCGCATAGTCATCGGTGAGCACCGGCGACCTGAGGGCGGCCAGCCAGCGCTCCAGCTCGACAGCGCTCACCAACCGGCCGCGAGCGGGCTCTGCGCCGCCCGGAGCGGGACGGCGAACCGCCTCCAGGCGCTGCTGGCCAAGCGGCTGATTGGCGCCGATCACGATCCAGTTCATCGAGCGGTCTTCATCCCAGTCCTGGACGCGCATCAGCGCGACGTGGGGGAACACCTCTCCCAGCGTGCGGACGAACGCGCCGAGGTAAGCGCCGCGTGGCCACTGGTCGATCACGTTCACCGCGTAGATACCGTCCGCCCCGAGGACGCGACGGACCTCGCGCCCGAACTCGATGGTCGCGAGGTGCCAGGGCACCGAGAGGTCGCTAAAGGCATCGCCAATCACCAGGTCGAACTGGCCGTCCGGAAGCTGGGTGATTGCCAGACGCGCGTCGCCGTGGCTAACGTTCACTGCGCCGAGCTCGAGGGCGGGCGCAAGACCGAGATGCTGCACCGCGGTGGCAGTCACGCCGGGATCGATCTCGAGCACGTGAAGGACACTGCCCGGCAGCACCGCTGCAAAGTAGAGCGGCAGCGTATAGCTGCCACCACCAACGAACAGGGTGCGAAGTGGCGCGCGCGGTGGGTCACTGCCCTCACGGTCTAGCGCAGGACTGCCAAGAGGCTGGCCGGCGCTTGCCGCTGACGAGCTGGCGCGTTCGGCCTGGTACATCGCCACTTCCGCAAGGCCCTGCGTATAGGCCGCCACCAGGAGACGCGGCTCAACGGGGGAGGTGTAACCCTGGATGGCGCGGTCGTGTATGAGCGTTCCATAGTCGGTCGTCCCGACCGATCCCCAGTCGAGGCGAGCACAGTAGTACGCGGTCTCGCGCAGGCAGGCATTCACATCCTGCGTCAGGGTGAGGCCGCCGCCAGCACCCACGGCGAGTGCCGCCACGATCACGCCGATATTGCGCAACCGGCGCTCGGTGTTGGCGGCGTTGTCTGTACCGCGGGAAGCGAGGACAAGGATGAGCAGCGCCAGGAGCACCAGGACACCGGCGACGGCGGTGAGGATGGTGCGCGATCCAAACAGGGGGATGAGGAGAAAACCGGCCAGGAACGTGCCGGCGATGCTGCCGAGAGCGCCGGCTGCGCCCAACCGGCCCACAACCGCGCCAGCCTGGGCCCGGTCGCGCAGCACGAGCTGCGCGACTAGCGGCGTCACGGCGCCAAGCAGGGCGCAAGGAACGAAGAAAAAGCCGGTCACCAGCACGAGCACGCGTGGCAGCGGCGGCAGCGCCGGCAAGACTGCATTCAGGGGCACAGTGCGGCTGACGAGCGCCGCCAGCAGGGCAGTGGCCCCAGCGGCGAAGAGCACCATCGCCAGCGTCCCCGCCGAGGCGTTCCGGCGCGCCGCCGCGCCACCCGCCCAGCTGCCGGCAGCGGCGCCGGCCAGCACCACGCCGATGACGCTAGTCCAGGTATACAGTGAAACGCCGATTGTGGGGGCCAGCACCCGACCGGCGACGATCTCTATGACCAGCGTGCATAGGCTGGCGGCGAATACCAGCAGATATGCCTGCCAGGCCGCCAGGCCGCGCTGCAAGTCCCGCGGCTCCGCATCGGTCACTGCGATGAGCATACCGGCGCGCCACCTGGCAGGTGACGTCTCGAGAGGCTGCCGTGGCTTGATTGGTACCGTTCACCCGGCTACACCCCTTCAAGGGTGACGCCGCGCATGGCATGGGCGACGAGCACCGATGATCGACTGGAGCAGCGTGCACCGCGGGCCGCGCCGGCAGACACGCCGTCAATCCGCTGTGCCGCCCCGGACCGCGAGCCGGCGGGCAGCTCGCCGCATCGGTCGGGGCATTCTGAACTTCCCGCTGCTCTTCCCGTGGGCGCTCGCTGCGTGGTCCGCCTTGACAGCGTTCGCGGCGCTCGTGGAGTAGGCGAGCACCGGACACAACTCTGAGGAGGTGGAGCGGTGACAACGAAGACACGGTACGTGGTCTACGGCGCTGGGGCGATAGGCAGCGGCATTGGAGGGCACCTGTTCCGCACCGGGCATGACGTGATGCTGGTGGCCAGGCCGGCGCACGTAGAGCGGATCAGGCGCGATGGGCTGCAGTTGGTGACTCCCGCTGAGACGTACTCGCTGAAAGTACCGGTAGTAGCGACGGCGCAGAAGGTAGGCTTCCGCGGGGGGGACGTGCTGCTTCTGTGCGTCAAGTCGCAGGACACAGACTCCTCACTGGTAGAGATCCGCGCGGCTGGGGGTGACGCGGCGCGCAATCTGCCGATCCTGTGCTGCCAGAACAGCATCACCAACGAGCCGGCGGCGCTGCGCTACTTCAGGCGCGTGTATGGCGTGCTGGTGGTGGTGCCCGGCGTCTTCCTGGAACCAGGGGTGGTACACAACCCCATCCAAGGCAACGCGGGGGTGCTGGAGGTGGGTCGCTACGCGGAGGGTGTGGACGACCTGGCCGAGGAGGCGGCGGCGGCGTTCGCGAAAGGAAGCTACGTCTCGTTCGCCAATCCGCGCGTCATGGGGGCCAAGGGGGCGAAGATGCTAGGCAACTTGGGCAATGCGATGGGCGCCATTACCGACGGCAAGGGTGACAACAAGGCATTCATGGCGGCGGTGAGAGATGAAGCGCTGGCGTGCTTCCACGCTGCCGGCATCCGGTGCGAGCCGCGCGAGGAGTTCGACGCGCGCATGAAGGCGGCGCGCGGCGTCACCGAGCTGCCGCCGGGGCTGCGCAACCTGGGGTCTACCTGGCAGAGCCTGATGCGTGGAACGGGCAATGCCGAAGCCGATTTTCTGAACGGCGAGATCGTGCGGCTAGGGCGTGTGTACGGCATCCCCACTCCGCACAACGAGGTGCTGCAGGAGGTCTGCAACCGCATGGCGTCGCGAGGCGAGACGCCGGGACGCTACACGGCACAGGACCTGGAAGAGCTGGCACAGGCGCGGAAGGCAGACTGATGTCGAGCAGTACACGTCACACCCTGCGGTTCGTCTGCACCGACGAGCACGGGTGCCGCGGCGTGTGCGGTCGGCCGCTATGGATACGCCTGACGACTGACTAGCGGGGACCGGGCATGGCCGGGAGGTCGGGCTGGGTTCCGCGTGCTTCAGGAGGTGACTCGCGCACCGCGGACGGCTGGGTGCTGCCCGGTTTAATGCGGAAGTCCACCTCCAGCGAGGGAAACTCGAAGCCGGCCTTTTCGGGACTCTTGCGGGGATCGAATGCAGCGGTATCGTAGGGGGCGCGGCGGTTCCAGACGGCGTACTGCCAGCCACGCGCGACGGTGCTGCGCGCTTCCATCTCGTCGAGCGGCTCCCACGGAACGTGGAGCGGCGGGTAGTGGCGCAGGCCCGTGTGGTGTGACGGGTCGAGGGCATCGTCGTACCCGTCGCGCTGGAAACGCTCGACCAGGGCGGCGCGCAGACGTTCCAGCACCGGCCGCGCGATAGGATCGGCGGCGTGGTCGTCGCACTCGTTGCGGTCGCAGGCTGGCCCTTCGCCCGCGCCGCGGTAGATGAGGTACTCGCGGTCGTCGGGGGCGGAATAGACGTACTTCCACTCAGGGTCGATCACGGCGTACAGGCCCTTCTGTTTCTCGGCGAGCTGGCCGATAAGCACATCGCGGCCGGGAGTTGCCGCGTCTCGCGCGGCCGGGAGAGCATCCCGGCCGTCCAGCCCGAGCGCCGGCAGCGCGTCAGCGGACCCGTCGGCAGCCGCGATGCACGTCGGGAGCACATCGGCCAGGCCGGCCAGGTGGTGGCGCACTTGACCTGCGGGGAGCGTTCCGGGCCAGGAGACTACAAACGGGATGCGACTGGGCGGATCGTGATAGCCGCGCTTGCCAAAGGCGTAGTGGTCTCCCAAGTACTCGCCGTGGTCCGCAACGTAGAGAACCAGGGTGTTCTCGCGCAATCCCAGCCGGTCTAGGGTGTCGAGGATCTGCCCAACCCAGTGGTCGATGAAGCTCACACACGCGGCGTAGTACGCGCGCATAATGCGCAGCAGGTTGGCATCGGGCTGGTAATCGGTCCACTTGAAGCGGTTCTGGGTACGGTGATAGTAGGTGTGACGCTGCGGCTCGTCCTCAATGCAGATTGGCGTCCCCAGCGGCACGTCTGTTGGCCGATAGAGTGTGTGCCACGGCACGGGCGGGTCGAACGGGGGGTGCGGCTTGATGAAGCTGGACCAGCAGAAGAAGGGCTGGTCCGAGCCGGACGCGCCGGCACGCTCACGGACGTGCTCGTCCAGGTATTCGATGGTCTTGCGGCCGGTCCAGGCGGTGGTGTGCAGCCGCTCAGGGAGCTGGCTCACCTGGGGGACGTAGTACATCTCGTGGCGCGCGCCGTGCGGCTCTTCCACGTGGCCGAAGCCGGCGGCGATTACGTCGCGCATGAACTCGTCCTCATCCGGCGTGCGCGGGATCTCTTCGGAGAGCCAGAGGCGATGCATCCCGTGGTGCTCGCGCACGGGAGAGAAGTGCATCTTGCCGATGGCCTGGCAGTGGTAGCCGCGCTCGCGCAGCAGCTGGGGCAGCTTCGGGAGGTCGGCGCCGAGCTTGTAGCCATTGTCGAAGACGCCGCTGCGGTGCGGCAGTAGGCCGGTCAAGATCGTGGCGCGCGCGGAGACGCAGACCGGGGACTCGGTGTAGGCGCGGGCGAAGCGGACGCCCTCGCGGCACAGCCGGTCGAGGCTGGGGGTCTGGAGGGCCGGCTGACTCTCCCCGCCGGCTGCACGCGCGGCGCTAATCGCGTCGGCGCGGTGCTGGTCAGCCATCAAGAGCAGGATGTTCGGACGGTTGGACATGGCTAGTCAGGCATTATGCCCGTCGGTTTCGCGTACGGACAGGCAGTGCGACAGCGTCTTTCCGAATGACCGTGCTGCGGGAAGCATGGACGCGAGCAGGTAACGGAAGCGGGTATGGATGTAAAGGATTGCGCGAGCCTGCCGGCGTGTCGCCAGGCGCACAAACGTGGCAAAGTGTGGCAAAACGTGACCGCTGGTGGCAGGCGAAGTGGCTTTTCCTATCTGGTAGGAGTGTGGTGATTTTCCAAATCGACTTGTACCCGATCCCATGGCCTGCAGGGCACCGGGCGGGGGCCGCTGCACCGCGGGACGGCATTATAGAACACAAGCTCTAGCGCAGCCGCGATGTCTTGCGCGGACAGCGCAATGGCATACCGCGTGATGAAGGTCCGGTGCGCGCGACGTGTCGCGGGTGATCGTCTACGATTCGGCCAAGCGGCTCTGGAGACGCGCGCCTTCAATCGTTACGACCGCGTTTTCCGCCCGGGGGCTCACCGCGTGCGAGGCGCTCAAGGTCATTCACCAGCGCGTGGCCAATCCCGCGATACGATTCCAGGGTGCCGCCAGCGCGATGCGAGGTGAGCACGACGTTAGCGAGCGAGCGGTAGGGGTGGTTGGCCGGCGGAGGCTCGATCTCGAACACATCCATGGCCGCGCGAAACTTCCCGGCGCGCAGGCGCTCGATCAGGGCGCTCTCGTCTACAAGGGAGGCGCGGGAAATCACCAGCAGGACGTTATCGGGGCGCAGGAGGTCGAGCTCCGCGGGGCCGAGCAGGGCGCGGTTCTCTGACGTGGGGACGGCCATGACGAAGACCGCGTCCGATCGGCGCAGCAGGTCGTGAAGCTTCGCCGGCTCAGCGCCCACTTCACGGGGCGTACGCGCGCCGGATACGGTCGAGGCCGCGCTCGGCCCAGTCGTGGGGGATCAGGGGGTCGCGCAGGCCCTACTCGATAACCATGGGACGTGGGGCAATCAACGAGAAGATCTCAGGGGTGTCGCCGCACGTCGAGCGGCCGTGGTTCGAGTCTGTGGACTGGTGGATGACCTACGCCTGCGCGCCCAAGCTAGAAGAGGCGCAGCGCGAGGCGCTGGGCCACATGGCGACGCTGCTGACGGAGCGGGTCGGCGTGACACGCGACCAGGTGAATCTGCTGCTCGCTGCGCGGGGACGTGTGCATCGGCCAGGCAGCCGACTGCGGTCTGGACTGCACAGTTCGCGTGGTCTTCCCGAAGATCCCGCGGCTGGAGTGAGCCAAACAGCCTCGGCGCCGGGACTGTGACAATGCCGGGGTGACCTCTTCAACGGCAGCGCTGGCGTGCGGCTGGTGCGGCACGATCAAGGCGCTGCTGACCGTTTCCGAATCCGCATGGCTGGCGTCGTTGGCCGAGCACCACGCCCTGGCGACGCGGCAGCGTCCGCGCACGTCGCAGGTGGACCGGTGGCGCAGCACCTTTCGGTTGCTGCGCAAGCACCTGGTTGGGCTGCTGCCAACGCGCCCCGATGCGCGCGGCTGGCAGTTGGTATTCGAGTACGAGCTGTCCGACGGGCCAGGCGTCCTGCTGCTGGTAGGCGACACCGTGTTCGTGCTGGACGTGACTGAGCACGATACGCCACTGCGCGCATCGGTGGACCGCGTCGCCGCGACCACGCGGACGCTGGAACGGTGCCATGTCGAGTCCCGTGGGCGCAGGATCATCCCGGTGCTGACGCCCGCAGCGTTCGAGCGGGAGTCGGCAGCGATCGATGGCGTTCACGTTGCAGCAGCCGCGGGGCTGGCGCCGCTGCTGCTCTCCCTCGCGCCGCCGGCAGACGCGGCGCAGCTTGACCTCGACCGCTGGCTCGCGTCTGATCACTTCCCGCGGCCCTCACTCATCGGGGCGGCCCGGGCGATGTTCTCCGGCGATCAGCTGCCGGAGGACGACGCGGGTACATGCGTGCGAGGCGTGCTGGCTGAGCTGAACCAGATCGTGGAAGCGGCGCGTGTGGCCGGAGAACGCCACCTGGTGCTGATTCGGGGTGTACCGGGGTCGGGCAAGACCCTGGCTGGTCTGGAGCTCGTGCTGGCGCAGCGCACCACTTATACCGGCAATCCGGACGAGGCGGCGGTCTTCCTGGCCGGCAGCGGCGCGGCGCTGGCGGTGCTGCGCTATGTGGCGAGCGGCACCCCCGTGGAAAAGGAGCACCTGGTGCTGTGGCCGCAGACCTTTCTGCGGGAGCACGGCGGTCCGGATCAGCCCCCGTCGCTAGCGCACGTCTGGGTATACGATGACGCACAGCGCGCCTGGGATCAGGAACGCGCCACCGAGAAGCTGCAATCGGCTGGCTCGGTACCGACCCAGCTGCTGCGGGCAGCCGAGCGCGCGCCGGGATGGTCGGTGCTGGTGGCGATGATCGGCGAGGGCCAATCGGTGCACGTCGGAGAAGAAGGCGGGATGGCACTGTGGGGTGAGGCCGTGTCAGGCGCACAGCCGAAATGGAACGTGCATTGCGCGCCGGAGCTGGCGCGGTCCTTCGGCGAAACCCAGGCAATGACCACGGCCGCACTCGATCTCAACCGGTCGCTGCGTTCGGCTCCGGCAGAGGGTGCTGTGGAATGGGTCGAACAGCTGCTGGATGGACGGATCGTAGAGTGTGCGGCCACGGCGGCCCGGCTGCGCGAGCAAGGGTTCGCGCTGTACGTGACGCAGGAGCTGGAGGAGGCTAAGGGATACGCACGCGAGCGGTACGTTGACGACCCCGTGAAGCGGTACGGGCTGCTTGCCTCATCACGAGCGAAGAACCTGGCGGCGCATGGCGTGAGCAACGACTGGCAGTCCACGAAGGGCATGAGAGAAGGGCCGTGGTTCGTCGACTCGCCAGACTCCACCGCCTCGGCGTGTCGCCTCGAGATCGTCGCGACCGAGTTCGCGTGCCAGGGGCTTGAGCTAGATCTACCGATTATCTGCTGGGGAGATGACCTCCGGTGGCACGGGGGTACATGGGAGAGCCCGCCGCAGCGCAGGTCGGGGGCACGTGACCCGCACCGCCTGCGAGTGAACAGTTACCGGGTGCTGCTCACCCGCGGGCGAGATGGGTTGTGCGTGTTCGTGCCGCTGGAGGAAACCCAGACGTTCGCCGTGTTGAGAGAAGCGGGCATGGCGCCGCTGAGTTGAGGTGGAGCACCCGCTGGGGACGCCGGCCACTAGCGGGATGGTCGTTGCTACTGCAGCGGGGTGGGGTTGGACCAGACCGGGATCGCCTTGAGGACCTGGACGCGGTAGTTGAAGTGGTCAGCGACGACGACTTCGCCGCGGCCGTTGACTGCCAAGTGGCGGGGCTGCGCGAACTGGCCCGCCTGGTCCCCGGTGCCGAAGCGTGTGCAGGTCATGCCCTCGCCGTCGGAGCAGCGGCCCCACTGTTCGAGCATCTCGCCACTGGGAGAGAGTTTCTGGATACGCTGATTGTCGGTGTCGGCGACGTAGATGTTGCCCTCGGCATCAGCCGCAACGCCGTTGGGATTGTCAAACTGCCCGGCCCCGCTGCCCTGCACGCCCCACTGACTGAGCGGCGTGCCCGTGGCGGATTGACGGACGATCTTGTGCCTCGATTCGGCCAGCAGGACGTTGCCCTGCGCATCCAGCGAGATGCCTTGAATGGCTGACTCCGGCACGGCGGCGTCCCACTTGGCGGCGACTGGCCCCGCGGGCGTGAGCTTCTTGACGCCCTTGAAGCTGTCGCCAACGAAGAGGGTGCCGTTTTCGGCGGCGGTGACGACTGGGTTCCCGTTGAAGTCGGCGTCGTCAGGGAGCACGTGGCAGGTGACCGCCGGGCCTCCAGTACTCGCCAGGCCCGCACAGCGGAACCGGTTGGCCCAAATGGTGGTCGGCGCGCCGGCTGAGGAGAACTTCTGGATACGGTTGTTGCCGGCGTCGGCGGCGTAGACGTTGCCAGAGCCATCCACCGCCACGGCTTCTAGGCGCTCGAACTGGCCGGCCGCGGCGCCGTCGGCGCCCCACTGTGCCATCGTATCGCCGCCTTTGGACAGCTTGACGACGCGGCCCCCGGTTGGTGAGTACGCGCCAACGTACACGTTACAGTCAGCATCGACGGCGATCCCCATGGGCTTGTATTGCCCGAAGATGGGATCGGCGTTGAACACTTCCCAGCGCCACTCCCAGCGCAGCTCCCAGCCAGGGCGCGCGTCTGGTGGCGAGCCGGGATCCAAGAATCCGCCGCAACGCAACGCCGCGGGGGTTTCGGAGCCGGACGGCACATTTTGTGCAACAGCTAGGCCTGGTCCTGCTGCCAAGGCAGCGACCTGGAAGCAGATAGCACCGGCGCTGACTGCTCTCACGGCGCGCCGTGAGAGACGCGGCCAGGCCTGGATCGCATGAGTAAATGACCAGCGAGACATGAGTGAGTGCCCCTTTGAGCGCCGCGGCACGGGCGGCGTGGAGAAATGTATTGACAGCATCTGCCCATGCAGTATAGAGGCGGCGCGGGCGCTGGTCGAGTGAAAGGATCACACTCACGCACCGGCCGGGCGGTCGAGGTGTGGCGGCGCTGGGGGATCAGCCGCGAAGAGCTGGTCAATTCGCTCAGCCATGGCGTCGGCGCGGTGCTGGCGCTGGTAGGGCTGGCGGTGCTGGTCTGGCGGTCGATCAGGTACGCGGACGTGGCGCACACCATGGCGGTTGCCGTGTACGGCGTGTCGCTGGTGGCGGTCTTCTCGGCGTCGACGCTCTACCACGCGACGACGTCGAGGCGGTTCAAGCCGGTGTTCCTGTGGCTGGACCACTCGTGCATCTACGCATTAATCGCGGGCACGTACACGCCATTCATGCTCACGGTTCTGCGGGGTTGGCAGGGCACTGTGATGCTGTGCGCCGTTTGGGGCCTGGGCACGCTGGGGGTGCTGTCGAAGACGGTGTTCAAGATCAGGTCCGACCTGATCTCGATCCCCTTCTACTTAGCGATGGGGTGGCTGATCGTAGTCGTGATCGGACCGTTCTCCATGCTCATGGAGCGCGGCGGGATCGTGCTGCTGCTCTCAGGCGGCCTGTGCTTCTCGTTCGGCGTGGTGTTCTTCCTGATGCGGATGGCGTATGCGCACGCGGCCTGGCACCTCTTCGTGCTGGCCGGCGCCGTGCTGCACTACTGCGCGGTGCTGCTGTACGCGACGCCGTAGCTAAGCATGGGGTGGTGAGCCACCATGGCCATCATGCGTGCATGCCTGGGGCGTAGTATCTGTGTACTGTGTCGGACGAGCCGATCTTCTACACAACGCAGCCCGGCTGGGCGTTTGCGACGCTGGCGGAGCTGAGGGCGCTGGGGGTGGAGGAGCGCGCGGAGCTATGGCACCGTGACTCGACGCTGGTGCTGCCCCCTTCTCCGGACCTGAGGCGGCGCCAGCTACTGACGGTGGCGGAGGCGTACGACGGCGTAGCGGTCGCGACCGCACGCGGGCAGTGGGACGCCACACGGGCGCTGGCCCAGCGGGTGGAGCAAGTGGACCTGCGGTCCGCGCTGGGCCGCCATGGACGTGCCCGCGGGCGCGGATCACGTATGGGACCCGAACCAGTGCTGTACGTGGTGGTGAGCGAGGTGTGGGGTGACACGCAGCTGCGGCGACGGGAGCTGGCAAGCGTGATGCGTCGCGCGGTACGCACCGTCTTCCCAACTTGGCGCGAGCCAAGTGAGGAGCCGACGGTTCGTGCGCGGAGCGCGGAGCGCGCCGCCCGACCGACGGTAGCACTGGCGCGCCGGCCAGGGCGGACGCGTGATGCGCGTGCGGCCGGGGCGGGGCAGGGTGAAGCGCCCCTGGTACGGCTGTTGTGCAAGGCGGACCTTCAGGCCGCGGTGGTGGGTGTGCAGCGGTACAGCCGCGTTGGACCGGAGGATGAGAGCCGCCCCGGCGCGTTGCGGGAGCACTTAGCGTGCGGGCTGCTGGCTTTGGCAGGTGTGCGCGCCGGGGACGCGGTGCTGGACCCGTTCATGGGCAGCGGGACCATCCTGAGAGCCGCGGCCGACCATTACGGCGCCGGCCTGTGCGGCGGAGCGGAAGTAGACCGCCTGCCATTCCGCGTTGCGCAGCAGCGCATCGAAGCGGCCGCCGCCGCGCGAGCTGACGACGTACTGGAAGTGGACCTGCTCCACGGCGCGTTTGACTCGCTCGACTTGTCGAGGCTGCCTGAGGGGGTGCGGATGGTGTCCAATCTCCCATTTGGCGTGACGTTCCAGGCAGTGGAGACGGCGCGATTGGTGCGGTTCCTGGTCCAGGTCCGTCGAAAGGCGGCGGCGATGGCGCTGCTGATGAGTCGCGAGCAGGCGGCTGAGGTCGGCCAGGCGCTGAGCCTCCGGGTCAAGCACGTGCTGGTGCTTGGGCAGCCGGCTGCCATTGTCTACGGGCAGCCCCCACGCGGTCCGGCGGGGCCGGCAGGACACCGTACGCGCTAGTCGTGAGTAGAGTGAACAGCCGTGGGCAGTGTGAGCACCCGCAGCCGGGAGGACTGTGGCGCATCCCGCTCAGGGAAGTGCCAAGCTGCGCTGGACCCCGGTCAGGCCGCGCGCAGCTGATCCGCCGGCGGCATCGCTGCCAGCGCGATCGCAACGGGCGCGCTCGCAACGGGCGCGCCTACCAAACTCAGCGGGGTCGAATGCGCCCGGCGCAGCCAGGCTGCTCGTGCGGACCTAAGCGTGGTTTCGGCGTCATGGTACGCACGCACAGCACGGTCATACTGCACCGAGTCGTAGCGGCCGCCGTGGAAGGCAGCGCGGCGCAGCTCGTTCAGGCGCTGCCACGCCAGTGACAGGGCATTCTCGGCGGCGAGCACGCCCGAGAGGAGGGGGTCCACGCCGATTCCCTGCCGCCGCTGAGCGTCGAGCATCTCCGTTGCCATTGCCGCGCCAGTAAAGCACGATCTGTGCCACAGACGTGACCGGGTCGTAACCGGCACACGAGTCGCTCTTCCGTCCTAGCCCTACGCCGGAGAGGAGCGGGCAAACCCGTACGCAATGATGGGGCTACGCGTGGCGCTCGATCTGGGCGCGGGTCCACGCGCCATCTGCTAGGAGTATGCGGTAGTGCAGAGTGATCGCCTCATCCGGCTGCAGGACGATCTCCTCGTCGAAGGTGGAGGCGAAGCTTACGGCGGCGAACGGATCGTTGCGTACGAACCACTTGGTGGGATAACGCAGGTTGGTCGGCTGATCTATGAATACAAGCGTGGACTGCGTGACTGCCGGTGAAGCCGCGGCGGGTGCGCCATCCACGCCATCGTGCCGGCCGATGAAGGCCAGCCACGGCGCGCGCTGCCCCATCACGTCCGGCCCCTCCATGTCTCCAGCGGCGAGGATCTGTCCCTTCAAGAAGGACCGCGGGCCACGCCACATCAGGCTCCCGTAGCCGGCATTGGGGCGGCCAAGCGTGGTGGGGGAGCCAATGGTGAGCGCCTGCGGGCGCAGATTGCGCAAGGTAGTGCCGAACGCCAGTGACCAGTAGCCTTCCGCCTGGTCCAGCTCATCCAGCCGGATATCGCGCTGCTCGTCCAGCCACGCTTCCCCTTCGTAGGAGCGCCAGGTGAGCTGCTGGCGAAGCGCCACCCGTTCTCCGTCGCACGTCACTTCATCCCAGGCGCGGTGCTCCTGCCTCCCCACCAGGTGCGGCTGGCGGACATAGCCCTGGCCGTGCACGTAGTTGTTCCCGCCCCAGAAGTTCTGGCCGTCTACGTGAGCGAACGTCATGGCCAGGCCGACGTGCCAGAGGTGGTCGTGGGGACGGAAGTTGGTTACCAGGTTGCCAGCCAGCGTTCGCAACGGGTGGAAGTACGGCTTGGGCGTCTCGAACGGGTTGGTGTGCGGCTGGTACACGTAGCGGAACAGCGTGACGCCGGCATGCTCGACCTCGATGGACTCATCGAGGACATGGGTGAGTCGCAGGGACATGGGCCGAGGGTACACAAAGGGCGCCGATGTTGGTCGGCGCCCTTCGCTCATGGACAGCAGTTGGGGAAGCGGAACGTTCCGCCCATCCTCAGCCTAGCTCCGCTTCCACATCTTGTCGTAGTCGCGTGAACCCCAGTAGCCGTTGTAGTTGTTCGGGTACTGCTGGATGGACTTGCGGGTCGTGGCGAACTGCGGCGGGTTGAAGTAGACGATCATCGGCTGCTCCTGGAAGAGCAGTTTCTGCGCCTCCTGGTAGGCTGAGGTTCGCCTGGCTTGCTCCGGTGTGGCGCGGGCGTCATTGAGCAGCTTGTCGAGCTGCGGGTTGGAGATCTTGCTGAAATTGAAGCCCGCGCCGGTCGCCAGCAGCGAGTAGATCGTGTCCGGGTCGATGTCGCCGGTCCAGCCAATCCCAAGCGACTGGTACGCGCCGGAGCCGCCGTTGGCGGCAACGGTGGCAAACTCCAGCAGCTGAATCTCCATGTTGAGACCAACCTCCTTGATCTGGTCCTTGACCAGCTCGGCCACTTGCTGGAGCTCGGGGGAAGCGTTGGAGACCTGGAACGTGAAGTTCACGCTGGACTTGCCGGCCGACTGCAGCTCCTGGCGGGCCTTGGCAACGTCGCGCCGCAGGTACTGGCCGTCTTTCACATGCGCCCAGGGGATCGACTCCGGGACGGGGGTGTCGAGTACCTTGCCATAGTCGAAGAAGACCGTCTTGCGGATCTGAGCGCGGTCGATGGCGTAGGAAAATGCACGCCGCACAGCGGCGTTGTTGAACGGCTCGGACTGCGTGTTCATGAAGAGGAGCGAGTAGCCGATGCCGGGCGTCTCGTTGACGGTTAGGTTCGGGTCCTTGGCCAGGTCGGCGATGTCCTTGTACGGCGGGTTGCCGATCATGGCGTCGGCGTCGCCGGTGCGCACGTTGGTCAGGCGCACGTTCTCGTCGGGAAACGCCTTGAGCGTGACGCGGTCCAAATACGGCAGCCCGCCGCCGTCGGCGTCCTTCTTCCAGTAGGTGGGATTGCGCTCCAGCGTGATGGCAACGTCTTTCTGCCACGAGGTCAGACGGAAGGCCCCGGAGCCCGCGCCGGTCAGGTCGCGTTGCAGATTCTCGCCCAGACTCTGCACCGCCTTGGGGCTGAGCATGAAGCCGGCGCCGGCGGTGAGCTTGCTGGTGAAGGGCGCAAACGGCTGCTTAAGCGTGATGCGAACCGTGCTGGCGTCAGGAGTCTCGATGGATTGGATGTCCTTGACGTCCTGGCTACGCACGCTGTTGGCAGCGGTCATGTGACGCTCTAGGTTGAACTTCACCGCTTCGGCATTGAGGTCTGTGCCGTCCTGGAACTTGATGCCCCGGCGCAGGCTCATGACGTAGACGTTCGGCTGCGGGTTTTCGGTCTTCTCTACCAACCGGCCAACCACGTTGCCCCTGCCGTCGATCTCGTAGAGCGTGTCCACCACCATGTTGAGCACCACCGCCGAGTACGCGTCGTTCTGACGGATTGGGTCGAAGGTGACCGCGTCGCGCGGCATGGCGATGGTTATCGCGCCGCCACGTACCGGCCGGCCGGCGGCCGGCGCGCCGGCCGCTGAAGTGGCCGCGGCGGACCCGGTGCCAGCGCTCGCAGTGCCGGCGGGCCGCGGCTCGGCGGTTTGGTTGGGGCCGCAGGCGGCGAACAGCACGCCCGCGAGGGGCGCGCTAGTGATGAATACGCGGCGTTTGATGGACTTCATGCGATGTACCTCATCACGAGTGCAGGTTGGAGGACTGACAATACTTACCACGATTCGCACTTGCGGCAAAAGGGGGAAAACCCGTAAATGCGTGCGAGTGCCATGCTAGCGGTTGCGTAGTCGCGGGTCCAGGGCATCACGCAGCGCGTCGCCAAGCATATAGAAAGAGAAGACGGTGATGAAGATGGCGGCGCCGGGACCAAATGCGAGCCAGGGATAGCGGTTGAGGTAGCCGGTGGCCGCCTGGAACATCGAGCCCCAATCGGGTTGCGGCGGCTGGGTGCCGATCCCGATGAAGGACAGCGTTGCGAGCGAGAGAATAGCCGACGATGAGGCGATCGAGGCCGAGACGATGAGGGGGTTGACGATGTTTGGCAAGACGTGACGGGTGATGATGCGACTGGAGCTGGCGCCGAGCACTGTGGCCGCAGTAATGAACTCCATCTCGCGCACTTGAAGGACCTGGCCCCGCGTGAGCCGGAAGTACGTGGGGATGCCGATGATTCCGACGGCGATCATGGCGTTTTGCAGTGACGGTCCGAGCGCGCTGGTGATAGCGATGGCGAGCAGAATACCTGGGAACGCGAGCATGGCGTCGATGAACCGGCTTATCACCTGGTCCAGCCAGCCGCCACGGTAGCCAGCGACAAGACCCAGCGCCACGCCGCCGGCAAGCGAGATGCTGACCGCGATCACCGCGACGGACAGCGAGAGGCGTGCACCGTGCAGAACGCGAGACAACGTGTCGCGCCCTAGTTGGTCGGTGCCCAGCAGGTGCGCCGCCGACGGCGCCTGGAGCGATTGAGCAGGCGCGGTTTGCACAGGATCATAGGGCGCGACGAAGGGGGCGGCTAGACCGGCCACGACCATGAGCATGACGAGGCTGGCGAAGAAATACAGCTTGGGTCGCCCTTTCCACCAGACCTGGCCGCGGCGGAGCGTGAATGTGGCGGCAGCCTCCAGAGCGCTAACCCGAGGCAGCGCGATGGCGCCGCTCTCGCGGACGGCTCCGGCCGCACCCGCGGAGGTGGCAGCACCGCCGGAGCCAGTAGAGCCGGTGGTGCCGGTGGGACTATCGACCGCGGCCATAACTGATCCGGGGGTCGAGGTACGCATAGGCCACATCGACCAGCAAGTTGGCCACCATGAAGGCAAATACGGCCAGCAACACCACCCCCTGGACCATGGGAAAGTCGCGCGCTCCGAGCGCCTGCACGGCCAGACGGCCGATGCCGGGCCACGCGAAAATGCTTTCGGTAATAAAGGCGCCTTCCAGAATGGTGCCAACTTGCAGACCGAGCAGGGTGACACTGGGAATGAGTGCGTTGCGCAGCGCGTGGGCAAAGATCACTGCCTTCTCTGCCAGCCCCTTTGCGCGCGCGGTACGGATGTAGTCCTGGTGGAGCGTGTCCAGGAGGCCGGAGCGGATGAAGCGGGTCTGCGTTGCGGCGCCCGCCAGCGAGAGCGTGACTGCCGGCAGGACCAGGCGGTGCAGCCACTGCCCCAGGTCCTGCTGAGGCGCTACGTAGCCGCCCGGCGGGAACAGGCGTGCCTGGGCAGCAAAGAAATAGATCAGGAGCGACCCAAAAAAGAAGCTCGGGAGCGACACGCCCACAGTGGTGAAGGCGGTGGCCAGGAAACCGGCGGCGGAGCGCCGGTAGATCGCCGCGAACGTTCCCAACGGAACGGCGATGAATACGGACAGCACGAGCGACGCAACGCCGAGCTGCAGGGTCGCCGGGATTCGAGTCGCAATCTCGTCGGTGACTTTGGCGTTGTTGCGCAGCGACTTGCCCAGATCGCCCTGTACGATGCGCCCGAGCCATCGGGCGTACTGAACTGGCAGCGGTTGGTCCAGCCCCAGCTCTTTGCGTAGCGCAGCTTCGTTCTCCAGCGTGACCTGCTCGCCAAGCTGGATGCGCACCGGGTCTCCCGGCGTGAGCTTGAGCAAGGCAAAGAGGATGACGCTGGCGAACAGCGCCACCGGCACCATCATCAACAGCCGCCGGATGATGTACGCGGTCATCCCTGGTCCTCACGCCCATAGGTAACAGGCGGCGTACCATCTGCGCCACTATGCCTCACGAGGAGCGAAGCTGACATGCCGGGATACCCAGGGACGGAGCAAGAGCGGCGCGTGCCGGCTACCGAGCTGGAGCGCGTGGTGGGGACGCTAGTCAGGCGCTGCGGCATGTCCGACGAAGACGCGGCGGTGATGGCGGGGCACCTGGTCCAGGCGGACTTGCGAGGTGTCCACTCCCACGGCGTGCTGCGCGTGCCTGAGTACGTCAAGAAGCTGACGGTGCAGGGGGTTGACCCGCGCGGGCGGCCGGAGGTGGTGCACGAAGACGGTGTCTGCCTGGTGGTGGATGGCAGGAACTCCATGGGGCAGATTGGCGCGCGCTTCGCCATGCAGCAGGCGATCGAGCGTGCGAGGCAGACCGGCATGGCGGCGGTGGCGGTGAGGGGAAGCAACCACTGCGGCGCCATGGCCACCTACGCCATGATGGCGCTGCCGCACGACATGATCGGGCTGGCCACGACCAACGCGCTGCCGACGATGGCCCCGTGGGGCGGCGCCGAGCGCGTGCTGGGCATCAACCCCTTGGGCGTCGCGGTGCCCGCCTGGGAGGAGCGGCCCATCGTCTACGATGCCGCTTTTTCGGCCACGGCGCACGGCAAGGTGCGCGTCTACCAGCAGAAGGGACTGTCACTCCCGGACGGGTGGGCGCTGGACAAGGACGGACACCCAACGGTGCATCCCGCCGAGGCGCATCTGCTCTTGCCGATTGGCGACTTCAAGGGCACTGCGCTCGCCATGGTGATGGGCATCCTTTCGTCCATGCTTTCCGGCGCGGCGTATGGCACCGAGCTGGGCAGCATTGAAGATGGGCCGCACGCGGGGAAGGATGGCCACTTCCTGGCGGCGATCCGGATCAGCGCTTTCGAAGACGTGGCTCGCTTCAAGCAGCGCGTAGATACCGCCATCCGCCAACTGCACGACTGCCGCCGTGCGCCAGGGGTGGAGCGCATCTATGCACCCGGAGAGCTTGAGTTCCTGACCGAGGAGCGCTACCTTAGCGAAGGAATCCCACTCAACGACGACACCCTGGCTGGCATCCGCAGCGCCGCCACGCAACTCGCCGTGGACGTCGCCGGATACGGGTGGCTCGCGCCGTAGGCAGCCGGACCGGCCTATCCCCGGGCCCGGCGCTGGATGGCGTCCTCTTCCCAGACCAGCCCCAGGCCGGGGCGGTCAGGCAGGGTGACGTAACCGCCGGCGATGTTGGGCGGCTGGACAAACTCGTTCAGGTGCGACTGGATGGAGTGGACGTATGACTCCACAATCAGGCCATTGGAGACGGCGCCAACACAGTGGGCGCCGACGTGCGGTCCCCCGTGTGGCGCCATGGGCAGGTGGTAGGCGGACGATAGGGCGGCGATCTTGAGCCACTCGGTGAATCCACCGCACGTGCGCGGGTCCGCCTGCACGATGTCCACTGCCTTGGCTTCGATCAAGTCGCGGAACCCCCAGCGGGTGAACTCGTTCTCGCCACTCGCTACCGGTGTGTCCAGCGCGGCGCAGATGGCGGCCTGGCCGCGGTAGTCGTCGGCGGGGGTGGGCTCCTCCAGCCAGTAGGGCTCGTACTTCTCGATCATCCGGCCGAACCGGATCGCGGTCGTCGCGTCCCAGGCATTGTTCACGTCCACCAGCAGGTCCTTGTCCGGCCCAATCGCTTCGCGTACGGCACGCACTCGCTCGGCGTCGTGCTTGAGCCCGGCTCCGGGCCATCCCACTTTCATTTTCACCGCGCGGTACCCGTGCTCCAGGAAGCCGGTCATCTCCGCCACCAATCCGGCGATGCCCTTGTCATCATCGGCACCTGTGCCTTCGTAGTAGCCTCCCGCGGCATACACTGGCACGCGCTGCCGATGGCCGCCGAGCAGCTTCCAACATGGTTGGTTGAGCGTCTTGCCGCGCAAGTCCCACAACGCGATGTCGATAACGCCAATGGCGGAGATGTACTCGCCCTTGGCCACCGGCTTCCGGTTGTGGGCGTACAAACGGTCCCAGCATGCTTCGGCGTTGAGTGGGTCTTGTCCAACCAACAGGTCTTTGAAGCGGCCGGTTACGTGCGAGCGGTGGCCGCCGAACGACATGCCCGTGATGCCCTCGTCGGTATGCACCTCTATGCGCGAGAAGCCTTTGCTGGTAGTGCGGATGATCGAGTTCCAATACGGCGTCTTCAGCGCGCCCAGCGAGAACTCCGTGACGGTGACGTCGGTGATCTTCATAGGGTTCCCTCCAACTCTGCTATGCGCGACGACAAACGCTACGTGCGGCGATCACGCGGCGCCGAACCATACCGGTTCGGTACCGCTGCTCATCCGGGCAGCCGCCGACCACCTCGCCAGACGGCGATGAGGTACGGCTCCGATGCTGCAGACGCCAATGCGCCGACCGCGAGGTCTGGGTAGCGGCGCGCCCACGATTCGGCGGTGTCCAGAGCCGTCTGGATCTCACGCGCACCGAAGCGTGCCAGCACGATAGCGGTCCCGTCGCGGGGGTCGGCATCCCAGATCACCACGGGGCGGCCGGACTCAGGCAGTGCCGGCATGGGTGCTGTGTCCACGGCCGTTGCCGGCGATGCTCCCTCCGCCGGCAACGTCGCGCTGAATGGCGGCGCAACTTCGGCAGGCAGTGTGTCCACGGACGGTGCACGCACCGATGCAGCGCCCAGCGGCGGTGCGTCCACCGCCTTCGCGACTTCATTGGTCGGCGAGTCCACGGTTGGCGCCACGTCCGCAGCGCCAAAGGGCGTGCCGGCACGGCCATCTGTTGGGTGGCCTACGGGAACACCCGCCGGGCGGCTGCGCGTGCCGGATCCGGGAGGCCGCCCGCGGCGGCGGTTCCACCGTTCGGCGGCGAACCGCTCCACATCCTCGATCTGATAGCCGTACACCGGGACCTCTTCAGGCCCAAGCCGAGTAGCGGGGAGCCAGCCGAGGCGACGCCACTTCTGCACCAGGCTGACGCTGCAGCTGAGTCGCCGCGCTACTTGAGCTACCGAAAGATAGCGAGAGGTCCCCTCACCAGGCAGGCGTTCCGCGGCGCCGCCCTCCCCTGCCACCATGTGCGAATGGTAGCGCGAACCCCGTAGGTCAGCCGGCAACGAGCGAAGAGGTGCCGCCGTCGATTATGAACGGGGCGCCGGTTGCCCAGGAGGATGCCTCGGTGCACAAGAAGAGCGCGGCGCGGGCGATGTCCAGCGGCTGGCCGTGGCGCTTGAGCGGGATCCGCTCGCGCACCCGCCGTAGCCCTTCCTCCAGGTCCCCAGTCGCGGCCACGTTCTCTCGATGCAGCGGAGTATCGACGGCGCCCGGCAGGATGCAGTTCACACGCACGTCGGGAGCCAAGTCAAGCGCCGCGGCACGCGTAAGCCCCAGGACGCCCGCCTTGGCGGCGGAGTATGCAAATACGTCGGCGGTAGTCGCTAGCGCGCGGACGGATGCGATGTTGACTACCGCGCCGTGCGTTTTGCGCAGGTGCGGCGCGGCGTACTTGGTGGCGTAGAAGAGGGCGGAGAAGCACACGCCGATCACGTGGTCCCAGTCCTCCTCGGTCGTCTCCTCCACCCCTTTGTACACGGCGTATCCCGCGTTATTGACCACGAAGTCCAGCCGGCCAAGCTGAGTTACCGCAGTATCGACCAGGCCGTGTACCTGGGCGGCGTGCGAGACATCACAGCGGCGGAACTCTATCTCGCCAAAGGCGCCCGCACTCTTGAGGCGCGTAGCCAGTGCGCGCCCCCCGTTTACGTCGAGGTCGGCCAGCACCAGTGAGGCGCCCTCGCGAGCGAAGAGCTCGGCGATTCCCTCGCCAATGCCGCGCGCTGCGCCGGTGATAATGCCGACCTTGCCGGCAAGCTGGCCGGCGGCGTTGGAAGTATGTGCCTGGGTCATCGCCGCCACTCTAGCTATGAGACAGGCCGGCGGTCAATGAACTGGACCACAGACGCACTCTATAATCGGGAGAACGCATGGCTGACGCATCTCGCACAACGACCGACGACGAGGCGCCGAGCGAACTCGACGACCTGGACGAGCTCCTGCAAGACCTCGCTTTCGAGGCGGCAAACCGGCTGGATTGGGTAACGATCGTGCGCCAGGGATTCCCGGCGCTCTCGGAAGAGCAGGAACAGACGCTCAAGGACATGGGCGAAGCGTTCGCCGCCGACCAGGTGGTCCAGCGGGAATGGGACGGCCCTGCCCCGACTGACGACGACCACCGATGGGTGGCCGAAGTGGTGGAGCGACTCGCCCCGCGCTATGAGCTTGACGTGCCCGCGCCGGTCACCACGCTGCTGGGCCGTTGGTCCGGTCCGGTGCGCCGCGAGCCACGCCGCTACGGCCGGCGGCGCTAACGACGCCGGACTTCCACGGCCACAGTGAGCTAGAGCGGCGCCGGAGCCGCTTCGTCCTGCATGCGCGCCGCGCGGCGCCGGCGCATGTAATCGCGCATGTAGGTGCGTCGCCGGTCGTCGCCTTCATGCGATTGCCGGGCGACCGAGCGTCGTGGGTCCCACTCCAAGAGCGCGAGCGCCAGGCGCCCGGCATGAACGGCATAGCTGCCGCCGCGCACTTGTTCCGCCAGCCGGCGCACTCGCTCGGCACGCTCCCGTTCGCCCTCCGGCGGAACGCTGGCCTGGGCAAGCAGGTCGCCACTTCCGTCCAGCCCACCCGCTCCTGAAGGCGCTGCCCATTCCAGCGGTCGTCGGAGTACTTTTGCGTCTAACACCATGGTGCCCTTACAGGCAGTATCGGCCGTTCAGCCAATTCCTTTAGGGGGCGCCCACGGATTGAACGGCAGAGTAAATCGGGAGCAGTTCCGGCCTGGCAGCGAGACCTATCATCTGGGGCAATGACAGGTCCCAGCGCTACCACTCACACCGGTCTGGCGGCCCCCGACTGGCACGCGCACGCGCTGCGACTGCACGGGCTGCTGGTGTTCGGCGGCCTTCTGAGATTGTCTCCTCTGCGCGAGTTGGTGGCGCTCGCCCAAGCGCTCAGCACGCGAAACGCGCGCGACGCCATGCAGCAGTACAGCGCCCTGTTCGGCGTGCTCGTCAATACCGCCGTCACCGTAGGCGCTGACGCGCTCACCCATCTGACGGTGGAGGCGCTGGCGTTCGACGAGAACGCGCTGAGTCGCGGCGAATCGCGTACCGGCGCCGTACGAGCTGCGGCAATCTCCGACCTGCGCACCATGCAGGCGCTCCTGCGCGCCGCTCCACACCTGCCCCAGGCGGTGGCCGAGCTGGCGGCGCTGGACCAGGCGCCGCCGTGGCCAGTGGGTGGCGCATCGAGCCCAGTCACGGACGGTGGTGGCGTGGGTCATGTGCATTCTATGGTTGCGCAATTCGCCCAAGCGCCCGACTGGGGCGCATTGGTGGACGCGGTGGCGGCGCAGTACACGGCGCATGGCAGCGGAGTGTTCGCGCGCTACCGCGCCTTCCGCTGGGCCGCCGGCACGCTGCTGCCGGTCGAAGTGCCGGACGTGCCCCCCCCCGCATCGCTGGTGGGATACCAACAAGAGCGAGCGCTCCTGCGCGCCAACACGGCGCAGTTCGTCGCCGGGTTCCGAGCCAACAACGTGCTGCTGTACGGCGATCGCGGCACGGGAAAGTCGTCGAGCGTCAAATCGCTGCTGTGGGACCGCCAGGGAGACTGGAACCGCCTGCGGCTGGTGGAAGTGCCAAAGGCACTCCTGGCGGAGTTCCCGGCCGTCGTGGCGCAGCTGCGGGAGCGTCCACAACGCTTCATCCTCTTCGTGGACGATCTCTCCTTCGAGGAGGGAGAGACCCAGTACAAGGAGATGAAGGCCGTCCTCGAAGGCGGGTTGGAGGCTCGTCCAGACAACGTGGTGGTCTATGCGACCTCCAACCGGCGCCACCTGGTGCGCGAGCAGTTCACCGACCGCACCGCACCCGGGTCGGGCGACGTGCACGCGTGGGACACCGTACAGGAGAAGCTCTCGTTCGCCGACCGCTTCGGCATCGCAATCACGTTCCCCACGCCTGACCAGGCAGCTTATCTGGCGATCGTCGAAGGGTTGGCCCAGCAGCGCGGCCTGGCCATCGAGCCGGCTGCGCTGCGCGCCCGCGCCGTGGAGTGGGCAGCGTGGCACAACGGCCGCAGCGGCCGCGCTGCGCGCCAGCTGGTCGACTTCCTGGAGGGCGAGCTAGGCTTGGTGGAACTCGCCGGCCCGCCGCCGGCTTAGCCCCCGGCGTCCCGGGCCGCGCGCGCCTCGGCGCGCTCGACGCGTTGAAGGAAGGCCGTGTCGTGGGACGCGGCGCCGCCCGCGAGCAATGGACCGGGAAGTGGAACCTGGACGCCCAGCTGGTGCCGGTGGCCGTGACGCTGTCCATCATGCATGCGCGGCTGGCGCGCCAGCCGGACCAGGCGGTAGATGGTGGCGAGCGACACGCCAAAAATGGCGTTGCGCACCAACTCGCCGACTAGCAGCAGCGGGCTCACGTTGAGCCCAAACAGCCCTGCGCCGAGCAGTGGAAACACCACAACCGAGGAGAACAACCAGGGCAGCAGCGAGAACTGGAAGCCACGAGTGGCGGCGCGGCCGCGCAGGCGCGGCTCGACCACAAAGCCGTACAGCAGCGCCCAGATGAAGTGGATGGCGAACTGGAGCGGGAGAGTGGCGACGATGCCGGCGAACAGCAGGCGCTGTGCCCCTCCCTGGCTTAGACTGTCGATCAACGCCGGTGTGGGGTCGCTCTCCAGCAGCTGCAGCAGCGCTCGCTCCGGCGTAGCCTGAGTCACCAGGCCGACGAGCTCCAGGAGCCACGCCAGGAACAGCGCCGTCAGGGCGCTGGCGCCGAGGCCGGCGATCAGCGCGGCTTCGAGCGAGCGTCGGCGCGAAGCCGCCAGGCGGTGCACCGGCGATATCACCTCCCGCGCCCGACGGCTGAGCTGCCGCAGCAGTACCGCGGCCACGATCAGCAGGGCGGTTGTGGCCAGGAAGCGCAGCGGTAAGCCGCTGTGGCGTACCACCGAGAGCGCGGCCGGCCCGCCCCACATCCCAATGACGATGAATATGCCGATGTAGATCGACGCGCCGACGAACATCGCCGGCAGGAAGAGCTTGAACGGCACACGAAAGACGCCACACGCCAGCGGCGCCGCCAGGCGCAGGCCAGGGACCTGCCGGCCAATGATCACCGACCACGGGCCCAGGCGTGTGACCAGGCGCTCCACCTGCGCAATGCGGTGCGCGTTGAGGTGGAGGATGCGCCCGTAGCGGAACAGCAGCGCCCGCCCGCCACGCCGGCCCACCCAGTACAGCACCGACGATCCGATCAGCGTCGCCGCCTGGCCAATGATGAACGCTTCCAGCAGGCTCATCTCCCCCTGGGCCACCCGGTAGCCGGCCAGCGCCATAGCCAGGTCGGCGGGCATCGGCATGGGCACGCCGCACTCCTCTAGGAGGATGGCGAGGAAGATGAGCAGAGACTCGTGCTGCGACAGCCAGGCGAGCGCCTGCTCCCACTGAGAGCCGAAAGTCACCGAGCGGCTCCTAACGAGGTTTGACTGCCCATTCGGACGTGCAGTGAGTATGCCGGGTTTGCCATCCTCACGGGCATGCGCTGCACTGATGGGTGTAAGAAGTCATGCTGACCGATAAGCTGCGGTTCTTGTGGGGCTTCGTGCGCCACCCGCGCGAGGTGGGCTCTATCACCCCCAGCTCGCGCTTCCTCGCCCGGGCCGTCACGTCCCACGTCCCGTCTGGGGCACGCGCCGTAGCGGAGCTGGGCCCAGGCACCGGCCCCATCACGCGTGTGCTGTTAGAGCGTCTGGAGCCAGCCGCAACTGTGCTGGCTCTAGAAATCGACGCGGGGTTTTGCGCTGACCTGCGCCGTCTGCTGCCCGACGCAAGGCTCAAGGTACTTGAAGCCCCCGCGCAGCGGCTGCCGCAGCTCGCGAGCGAAGCGGGGTTTCCGACTGGGTTGGACGCTGTCGTTTCCGGCCTTCCATTCGCCAACTTCCCACCACCGCTGCGCCGTGAGATCGTGCAAGCCGCGTACGACGCGCTCAAGCCTGGCGGAGTGTTTGCGGGATACGGCTACGCGCCGTTCGCACTGCCTCCGCTGCTCCGCTCGGTCTTCGGCAGCTGCCGCCTGGGATATGAGTGGCGCAACGTGCCGCCCGCGTTCGTCATCAGCGCGCGGAAGCCGGCTTCCGCGCCAGGTCCGGGTTGATGGCGCCGTACGGCGGCGACTCAGTAGGGCTGCGGCGCTCCAGCCATAGGAAGAAGACGATGGACAGCGCCAGGAAATAGCCCAGCGCGCCGGGGATCCACATGATCAAGCCGCCGAGCTGCTGGTCCTCTAGTGGCGACAGCGTGGGGAACCCCAGGAACCCGGCACGCGCCGCCGCCCAGTACGTGGGATAGAGCGGCTGCTCGGCGAGCGAGATGATCGCGCCCAGCACGGTGGGCGGAAGCGACATGAAGAAAAGGTAGAGCACCTGGGCGCCGTGCGGCAGTCGAGGCAGCTCCGGCAGCGGGCCCAACACCGGCCACCACGCTACCAACGCCAGGCCAAGGAACAGCGCGTGCTCCAGGGCGTGAAGCGGCGCGAAGTGCAGCGCGAAATCGTAGAGCGCCGGTGCGTGCCAGCCCAGAAAGACCAGGTTGAACACCACGAAGGCGGAGACGGGAGCCAGCAGCGCACGCGCGGGGTCGCGCAGGGGCGGCCGCAGCAGCACCCGCCGCAGCATCCAGCCCGGGACACCCAGCAGCAGCAGCGGCGCCGCCACCTGAGTCAGCGCCAGGTGTTGCACCATGTGCGCGCTCAGCAACGCACGCTCGCCCAAGGCGTGCAGCGGCGACAGCAGCGCCAGCGCCACCACTAGTATTCCCGCGTAGAAACACACCACCTGGCGCGGCGCCAGGCCCGCGCTGCGCTCCGCGGTCAGCGCGCCGGGTGGCAGCCACCGGGGCGCAGCGCCACCGGCGCGAACCACCAGTGCCCGGAAGCGCGTCGCCGCCAGGGCGTAGCCAACGGAAAGCAACAACAGCCCGGCGATGACGCCGGGCTCGAACGTCCAGCCCATGGGACGCCGGCAGCAGGCAAGCCTGCCGCGGCTAGTGCCCCCCGCCCGTCGCCGCGCCCGTGGTTGCCCCCCCGGCGCCCGACTGCTGCTGCACCGACGCCCGCCACGCAACCTGGTCGAACGGCTCTCGATAGTGCGCCAAGAACAGGCCCATGATGGTGAGGATCATGGACGTTGCCAGCACCATCCCGATGATGAAGAACATCGTGAACACCCGACTGTCAAAGCGTAGGTGCATGTAGAAGGCGCCGATAATCAAGAACTTGGCGACTGCCAGCACCATCAGCGGCACCAGCAGCGGTATGCCCACGCCGGTGAACAAACTGCTTAGCGGCTCCTGTGCGACTCG
>CADCTC010000049.1 GCA_902805635.1 uncultured Chloroflexota bacterium | reverse complement strand
GCTCAGCCGCGTTCAGCCCGTTCGTCACCGCCGCCACGCTCAGCAGCCCGCCGATGAACCAGAACACCAGCGCCATGTCCCCTGCCGGCAGCGCCTCGTCGATGATCAGCTTGGTGAACCACGCCGGTCCCAACCGGAAGAAGCTCAGCGCCACGATCAACACGACTGACGCCAGCGACCCCCACCAGTAGGGCCGAATGTACCCGAACAGCCTGCCCAGAACGTTCAGCGCCTCATCTCCTGTTCTCGGCCCCAGTGTACCGGTACCCTAACGCTCACGTCAGAGTCTGCGCTCAATAGAGTCTCGATCACATAGAAGCTTCTAGCGCGGTCAGCGGACTAAAGTGCCCCGACGGGAGTGCCCGCGCCTTCTAGTAGATTCGCTGTCTTCCACGGCAGAATCGCTGTGATCCCGAGCTTGCGAGGGACCCGAGCCGCACCCCAAGCAGACCTTCTAACGCCCAGGACTCCAAATGCCTCAACTCATTGATGGCCGCGTCGAGTGGCTACCCGACTCCCCGAACCTCGCCTTCCGCGCCGCTACTGCGGCCGGCAACCACGTCCTGCTCGGCTCAGCCCCAGCCGACAGCGGCGCCGCCGCGGAATGGCACGGCGTCAGCCCCATGGAAGTGGTGCTGCTCGGCCTCGGCGGCTGTACCGGGATCGACGTCGTGAGCACGCTGCGCAAGATGCGCCAGGATGTCACCGCCTACGCTATCGGCGTCCGTGGCGAGCGGCGCGACGCCCACCCCCGCATCTACACCCATATCGTCGTCGAGCACGAGCTGCGCGGTCACGCCCTACGCGAGTCCTCGGTCCGCCGCGCCCTCGAGCTCTCCGCCGGGCGCTACTGCTCCGTCTCCGCCATGCTGGAGCCGTCCGCGCAGCTCGAAATCACCTACCGCCTGGTGGACGAAGCTGCCGGCGGCCAGATTACCGGCAGCATCACACTGCCGGTAGACCTGCCGCCGCGGGCGGATGAACCCAGGTAGGCTGAGGCGGCGAAAGTTACTCCACCCTGGCGGGGGAGGCGCTGCCGGCCACCACGGGGCTGGCGGGAGCGGCGGCGGGCGTCTGGGCCGGGCCGATCCAGATGGTCTTGATGTTCACCAGCTCGCGGATGCCGTGCGCGGAGAGCTCGCGGCCGTAGCCGCTGCGCTTCACCCCGCCGAACGGCAGGCGCGCGTCGGACGCCACGATGCCGTTGATGAATACCTGCCCCGAATCGATGTCCTCCGCCAGGCGCTGGGCGCGCTCGATGTCGCGCGTCCACACCGTGGCGCCCAGGCCGTAGGGCGAGTCGTTCGCCAGGCGCACCGCCTCGTTTTCGTCGCCCACGCGGATCACCGCCGCCACCGGGCCGAACGTCTCCTCGCGGAATGCGGTCATCTCCTGAGTCACGCCGGAGAGCACCGTCGGCGCGTAGAAGTAGCCCCGCCGATCCAGCCGGTCCCCGCCCACCACCACGCGCGCCCCCTCGTCGACGGTGCGCTTCACCTGACCCGCCAGGTCATCGCGCAGGTCGCCGCGCGCCATTGGCCCCACGTTCGTGGTGCGCTCTAGCGGGTCGCCGATCTGCAGCGCGCGCACCTCGTCCGCGAAGCGCGCCTCGAACTCGTCCGCCACGTCGCCTACCACCAGGAAGCGCTTGGCGGCGATGCACGACTGCCCGGTGTTCTGGTTGCGCGCCAGCGCCGCCATCTTCGCCGTCAGCGCCAGGTCGGCGTCCGGCAGCACGATGAACGGGTCTGACCCACCCAGTTCCAGCACCGTCTTCTTCAGCATCCGCCCCGCCGTGGCCGCCACCTGGCTGCCCGTCTCGTCCGATCCGGTCAGCGTCACCAGCCGCACGCGCGGGTCCTCGATGATCCGCTCCGTGCGCCGGCCCGACACCAGCAGCGTGCGGAATAGCCCCTTCGGGTAACCCGCTTCAAGCACCAGCCGCTCGATGGCCAGCGCGCACTGCGGCACGTTGGAGGCGTGCTTGAGCACCATGCCGTTGCCCGCCATCAGCGCCGGGGCCAACGGCCGGAACACCTGCCAGTAGGGGAAGTTCCACGGCATGATCGCCAGGATCACCCCTAGTGGGTGGTACGCCACGTAGCTCTCGGTGGCGGAGCTGGCGATGCGCTCCGGCGCCAGCAGCTGCTCGGCGTTCTCGGCGTAGTAGTCACAGCCGGTGGCGCTCTTCTCCACCTCGGCTTCCGCCTGCACGATGGGCTTGCCCATTTCCAGCGTTGCCAGCCGGCCCAGCTCCGCCTTCTGCTCGCGCAGCAGTGACGCCAGGCGCCGCAGCCGGTCCGCCCGCTCCGCGAACGATGACTTGCGCCAGCTCTCGTGCGCGCGCTGCGCCTGTCCCAGGGCGGCGTCTACCTCGGCGTCGCCCATTTCCGGGAACTGCGCCAGAGTCTCTTCAGTAGCAGGGTTGATGGATTCAATTGGCATGGCCGTGACTGTATCGCGCCGCCTATCCCAGCCGCTTTGCCAGAGCAATCATGAGCTGCCGGGCGCTACACCTGCGGGTGAAACAAAACACTGGGCCCGTGAGAAACGGGCCCAGTGTTGCATACCGAAACGGAAGAGCGACGCAGGCTAGCCGCTGGCGGCCAGCTTGGTGTTGGCGTACTGGACCATGTTGGCAAGCGCTTCCTTGACGCTCTTCTTCTGGTCGATAGCCTCGTTCATCTGGGTGCGGACGTTGTTGCGGATGTCGTCGATCTCGGTGATCTGGGGCAGGCTCCAAGCCTTCTCCAGCGCCTCGTAGTACGGGCGCATCACCGGGTTCTGCGCCACACTCGACTTGTCCTGTGACTTGCGCGACACGACGGTGTAGGTCGCCTCGCCGATTGCCAGGTTGTGCTCCGGCGTGGTGAGGAAGAGCAGCACGTCCACCGCCTCATCCGGGTTCTTGGTGGCCTTGTTGGCCATGGCCCACGTACCGCCCAGGTAGCCGGTGGCGGTGGTCTTGCCCGTCCACTCCGGCGTGAAGTCGGTCACGATCAGGTTCTTGGGGTCCAGACCGGCCGTCGCGAACGTGGCCAATCCCTCTGGGCTGCCGTGGCCACTGGCGGCCACGTTGCTGCCCAGGATGTGCAGGCCGCTAGGTGGCTTAGGCCGCGTGTCGCCACGCACGTCCACCCGGTCGCGGTGCACCAGGTCCACCAACAACTGGAGCGACCGTTCGGCCTCTGGGCCATCCAGGTTGGCCTTGGTGTTCTCTTTGTTGAAGAGGCCCTTGCCGAGCTGGTTGACCGCGGTGAGGAACATCTTGTCGTCGGCCGGCATGCTGAACCCGATACGGGTCATGGTGCCGCCCTCCCACTTGGCCAGCTTGCGGGTCACCTCACGGAACTGGTCCCACGTCTTGGGCAGGCTCTTGCGGTCGCTGGGCAGTCCCGCCTGCTCCAGCATGTCCTTGCGGTACTGGGTGACGCCCATGTCGATGAAGTAGTTCAGGCCGTAGAGCACGCCTTTGTACTTACCCAGCTCCTGCACCGGCGCGAAGTAGTCCGCCAGCTCCTTCTTGACCGCGGGGTACTTCTCCACGGAGAGCAGCGAGCCCTGCTTGCCGAACAGCGGGATGCCAGGCGTGCCGACGGTGAAGACGTCCGGGCCGGTGCCGCCGGCGAAGGACACTGTCATCTTCTGCAGGAAGGCGGTGTGGTCGCCTACCCATGGCGTGCGCACCACCTTGGTCGGCGCGTGCTGCTGGTCGAACAGCGGCATCCGTGCAGTGTCCACCGGATCGGTCTTGTTGGCGCCGCCCCAGCGGCTCCAGTACTCCACGGTCACTGCCTTCCGCTCGCCCCTCGGTGCGGCGCCGGTGCCTGCGCCGCATGCCGCGACGCCAATGGCGCCGATCGCACCGGCGGCCGCTGCGGCGGCGCGCTGAAATCCTCGTCTGGTCATCAACATGGTTGTGCTGCTCTCCCTAATCGACGTCTAGCCCCCTAAACGCGGGGCTATTGTCGCGAGTTGTGGCTGAAACGTCAACCGTGCATGCCTATTCAGGCTACGCCGCGTTCCTGCCGGCGGCAAGGCGCGCCGGTGGACGCGCTTACGGCACGCAGTTGCGTCCGGGCGTGGAAGAGGCGGTCTCGCGAGCGGTGATGAACTCCAGCAGGACCGGGCGGCCCTCGTCCTCGGAGATGCGCCGGGCACGCAGCAGTGCGTCGCGCACCTGCGCCGGGTCGTCGATGCGCTCGGCATGGCCGCCCAATGCGCGGCCGATGGCGGCGTAGTCGCCGCCCAGGTCGCTGGTGTGGAAGGCGGCTTCGGCCTGGGGCATGGCGCGGCGCTCACTCGCCATGGCGCTGTTGTTGAGCACGATGGTGATGATGGGCAGGCGGCAGCGCACCGCCGCCTCGAAGTCCAGGCCAACCATGCCGAACGCCGCGTCGCCCATGAAGTTGACGCAGACCTTCTCCGGCCGCGCCAGCTTGGCGCCCATGGCCAAGCCAAGCCCGGTGCCCAGCCCGTGCGACTTGCCCCAGCCTATAAAGCCACGCGGCGCGGCGGTGCGGAAGAATGGCACCAGCTGGCCGCGCGGGTTGCCCGAGTCGTGGGTGGCGATGACGTCCTCAGGGTCGAACGCCTGGGTCAGCTCCCACACTACCCGGTACGGGTCGATCGGGAGCTGCGCGCTGGTCAGCTTCGGTCGCCACGCCGTCAGCCACTCCTCGTGGAGTGCCGCGATTTCCACCGCCACCGTGCGGCGCCGCTCAGCGCGTGCTGCATGGGGCTCATACTGCCCCGGCGTACTGCTCGCTCGTCCCGCGGTTTCCGCCCGTGGTGTCTCTAGGATGTCCCTGCACGCGTCGATCAGGGCGCGCAGCGTCAGCTTGGCGTCGCCGAGCAGGGGGTAGTCCGGCAAGTAATCCTTGTAAAAATCACGCTCGTCGTTGGTCGCATGGATCAATGTGCGGCCGGGCGGGAGCGCCATCACGGTGAAGTGGCGCGTGAGGCTGGTGCCTACCGCCAGGAAGAGGTCTGCTCGCTGCACGAAGCGGTGCGCCGCCAGCGGCATCGCGTGCATGGCGCAGCCCAGGGAGAGCGGGTGGCTTTCCGGAAAGGCGCTCTTGCCGAGCAGCGTGGTGGCGACCGGCAGCCCCAGCAGGTCCGCCAGCTCCACCAGCTCGTCGGTGGCGCCGGCGTAGAGCGTGCCTTGGCCCGCCAGCAGCACCGGCCGCTCCGCTGTGCACAGCGACAATGCCGCGGCATGCACATCACGCGGATCGGGACCCGACACGATGCGTGGGACAGGCCGGTAGGCGGCCAGCGCCGTGTCGCCGTCCGGCACTTCCTGAGTCGCCACGTCGGCGGGGACCTCCACCATCACCGGGCCCGGCCGGCCCATCCGCAGCGCCGCGAAGGCACGGCGCAGCACGTCCGTCGTGCGCGCCGGTGACGTGAGGCGGTCCACCCGCTTGGTGACCGATTCAAACGCGCGCACGCCATTGAACAGCGGGAAGACGCCCTGGCGGTCGTCGGGATGGCCCAGCGGCAACAGCAGGACCGGTGAGGAGTCCGAGAACGCCGTGGCCACCCCGGCGTAGGCGTTCTCCGCCCCCGGCCCAAACTGCATGGCGAAGACGCCCGGCGTGGCCGCTCCTGCCGTCCCCGTTGCCCACGCCACGCGCGAGTATCCGTCCGCGATGCCGACGCCGACCCGCTCCTGGCGGCAGATGATGGGCGTGATGCCCGCCTGTGCCGCCGCCTCGATCAGCGGCGTGGTGGGGAAACACTGCAGGTGCGCGATCCCCTCGCGCCTAAGGATCTGTGCGATGAGGTCGATAGTCTTCACTGGTTGCGGGATTCGACCAGCTGCTTGAACTCGGTGGCGCCCTTGGCGAGTGAGCGCAGGATGCTGCCGTAGACGAACTTGACGCCCAGGTCCAGGTAGCGCTGGCGGTTGGTCTCGCTGGTCACCATGCCAGCGGTGCGGCCGGCGGCGATGATCTTCTTGAGCGCGCCGTCGATCGCCGCCTGGACCTCCGGGTGCTCGGCGTGGCCGATGTACCCCAGCGTCTGCGCCAGGTCGGACGGCGCCACCTGGAAGACGTCGATGCCGTCCACGGTCAGGATCTCGTCAAGGTTGTCGAGCGCCTCGCGCTCCTCGATCAGCACCACCAGGCAGACCTCGTCGTTGGCGGTGGCGTAGTAGTCCTTGGCGCCCAGGGCGCGCCGGCCGCCGTACATGCCGCGCATGCCCAGCGGCGCGAACTTGCCGCCCTTGACCACACGCTCCGCTTCTTCCTTGGTGGAGACGTGCGGCACCACGATGCCGCTGGCGCCACAGTCGAGGATGCGGCCGATCAAGCCAGGGTCGTTCTGGTGGATGCGCACCACCGTCGCCATGTCCCACAGGTCGGCGGCGCGCGAAATGTTCGCGATGTCTTGGAAGCTGGGCGTGCCGTGCTCGGTTTCCACCCACACGCCGTCGAGCCCGACGGGGCCCAGGTAGTCCACCAAGTCCGGGGTGTAGCCGGCCGGGTTGCACGATGCCACGCTGACGGCCTTGCCGGCGCGCAGCTTGCGGGTGAGCTGGTTCGGTGTTTTTGGCATTGCTTAGTACCCCTTGCGCTTGTCTACCACGTTGTTGAGGGTCTCGCCGCGGACGAAGCGGCCGGCGTTCTCCGCGAAGATGGACCAGGCCAACTCCGTGGTCTGGCGCGAGCTGCCAGAAGAGTGGGGAGTGAGCACCGCGTTCGGCGCGTCCCACAGCGGGCTGCTCTCCTCCAGCGGCTCGTTCTCGAACACGTCCAGCCCGGCGCCGGCCAGGCGGCCTTCCGTGAGGGCAGCGGCCACCGCGCGTTCGTCCACGATGCCGCCGCGCGACATCACCAGCAGATACGCGCCCTGCTTCATCTGCGCCAGCCGGCCGGCCGAGAGCAGGCCGCGCGTCTCGGGTGTGGAAGGGATGGCCACCGCCACCACGTCGGCATGGCGGAGCAGCTCCGGCAGGTCGTTCAGCCCCCACAGCTGCTCGACGTAACTCTCGTGCGGCACCTGGTTGGCGTCCACCGCCACCACCTTCATGTCGAAGCCATGCCCGCGCTGGGCGATGGCGCTGCCGATGCGGCCCAGGCCGATGACGCCCAGCGTCATGCCCGAAAGGCCGAGCAGCCGCCCGCCGGGCTTGGCCCAGCGGTGCTCCTTCTTCGCCACGACGAACTGCTCCAGGCCTCGCGTGAGGTACAGCAGCA
Source organism: uncultured Chloroflexota bacterium (assembly GCA_902805635.1). Classification (GTDB taxonomy): domain Bacteria; phylum Chloroflexota; class UBA11872; order UBA12225; family UBA12225; genus CADCTC01. The sequence continues at coordinate 9,988 of CADCTC010000049.1, read as the reverse complement.
TGGCGAACGCGTGCTCGGCGATGGTCTGCGCGTGAGCGCCGCGCGTATTGGTCAGCTGCGCGGGGTGCTCCACCAGCTCCGGCACGTTGGCGATCCACTCCACGCCGGCCCCCTGCGACTGCACCCAGCGCAGCTTCTTGGCGGCGCGCAGGAGCTCGGGCGTCACCGTGTGGATGTAGACGGCGTCCGCATCGGCGACCGCCGCCAGCAGGTCCGGCCCTTGCTTCGCCTCCACCAGCTCGAGCTGTGGGTGTTGCTGGCGCAGGGTGGCTATATCCTGCTCATTCGCCCGTCCGGCGATGACGATTTTCATGGTGTGCTCTCTTTCCTCTTGTATGTCTGCTGAACGCGTCAGCGTCCCAGGACTACCGTCTCGCCGATGGCGAGAAGCCGTGGTGCGGCGGGTACCGCCTGCGCCACGAGCGCGTCCAGGAACTGCTGTGGATCGGCGGTGTTGTGTGGCATGACGCCGAAGTGCATCGGCACCACCGCGCGTGCCCGGAGCTGCCCCGCGAGTCGGGCCGCATCCTCGTGGTCCATGTTGCCCATGCGGCCGTTGATGCAGACGCACAGCACGTCCACGTCGCGCGTGGTGTCCGAGATGAGCTGCGGCTCGTACAGCGAATCGCCCGTGATGTACACCCGCAGCGGGATGTCAGCACTTCCTATGGAGAAGACGAAGCCCACGGCGTCGCCGGAGTGGCTGGCGTAGACCACGTCGGCGGTGACATCGGAGCCGGCGGTGACGTCGGAAGTCGGTGAGATATGACTCCCCTTCTCTTGAGGGAAGGGGTTGGGGGTTAGGTCAAGCGCGTGAATCGGCACACCGCGTTCGCCGGCGGTCACACGCCTGATGCGTGACTCGTCGATGCCGAGCTCCCGCATTTGGGCCGCCCCTTCGGCGGCCGCGTAGAAGCGAGCGCGCGGTGACGCGGCGGCAATCTCCGGCAACGTGATCGGGTCAGTGTGGTCGCCGTGCGCGTGGCTGCACAGTACCGCGTCCACCTGTACGTCAATGCCACGCACCGGTGTCGGCGCCAGCCGCTCCACCGGCGCGCGGCGCCCGTACGTCGAGAGGTACGGGTCAACGCACCAGACCACGCCGTCCGGGCTGCGGAAGGCGAACCCCCCCTGCCCCAGCCAGCGGATGGCGACCTGGCCGGGGCCAGGGGTCAGCGGAACCAGTGCAGCGGAGGTCATTCCGGCGTGATGCTACTGGCCCGTTGAGAACCGCATCAAGGGTGAATGGATATGCACGTAGCGTACTATCCGGGTTGTGGCTCGCCTGGACGATCTGCGGCTGATGGCCAAAGTGGCCCGCATGTACTACGAAGGCGGGCAGCGCCAGCCGGAGATCGCGGAGCGGCTCAGCCTCTCGCAGGCCACGGTGTCGCGCCTGCTGCGGCGCGCCGAGCGTGAGGGGATCGTGCGGATTTCCGTCAGCGCCCCCGCGGGAGCGCACCCGGCGCTCGAGGCGGAGCTGGAGACGCGCTTCGACCTCAAGGCGGCGTTGGTGGTGGATAGCCTGGAGGATGAGGAAGAGCAGGTCATGCGCGACCTGGGTGCGGCGGCAGCGTACTACGTGGAAACGACGATCCGCTCTGGCGAGGTGGTGGGCATCGACTCGTATGCCAGCCTGCGGGCGATGGAGAGCGCCATGCACCCCCGCAGCGTGCCGCCTGGAGTACAGGTGGTGCAGCTGGCCGGCGGCGCAGGCGACCCGGCGGCCGAGCAGCACGCGACGCAGCTGACGCGCCGCCTGGCGACGCTACTGCGGGGCGAGGCAGTCTTCTTACCCGCGCCGGGACTGGCGGCGTCTCCCGAGACGCGCGAAATATTCCTGCAAGATCCCTACGTGCGCGCGGCCCTAAATACGCTCAACAGCGTCACGCTGGCACTGGTAGGAATCGCCGCCATAATCGGCGCTGGAGCAACTGGCCCCACTTACATGGACGCCTTCAGCGCTCAGGAGAAAGCGCTGCTTGCGGAGCATGGGGCGGTGGGATTCATCTGCCACCGGTTCTTCGATGCTGAGGGAAAGCTGGTCGTGACCGCGCTGGACAAGCGCATCACCGCGATGACTCGCGAACAGCTGGCGCGGGTCAACCGGGTGGTGGGCATCTCCGGCGGCAAGCGCCGCCAGGCCGCCATCCGCGCCGCGCTGCTAGGGCGCTGGATCAACGTCCTCATTACCGACCGCTTCACCGCCGAGCGGCTGCTGAGCGACGGGTGACTCCCGGGAGCCACCGCGCCGTGGTGCAGTGACCGTGGTACACTGACCATGATTGCCGTTGCAGCGATGAATAGATATGCAACTGGCTGATCACTTGTAGGAGGTCTGAACATGGTGGGACAGACGAGCACGGGCACGTCGTGGACGCGGCGGAGCATGCTAGGCGCGACGAGCGCGCTCGCGACCGCGACGGGCATGGCAGCGGTAGGGTGCGGCGCGGGCCAAGCGGGTGGCCAAGCGGCGGCTGGGGCGAAGGCGCCGGCGACGATCGTGTTCTGGTGCCGCGACTCGAAGGAGAACTACGAGAAGCTCGAAGCACCCATGATTGAGTACCGCAAGCGCTTCCCGAACATCACGATCGCCGACGAGAACGCCAATATGTCGGACACCGAGTTCAATACCAAGCTTCGCGCGGCGTTCGCGGGTGGATCGGGACCGGACGCGTGGTGGAGCGCGACGCGCCTGCTGCGTCCGCTGCAAGCCATCGGCGCCGCGGCGGACCTCACGCAGTTCTACGCCAAGGCGAAGCTCACGCCGGACAAGTTCTACGGCAATTCGGTGGAAGAGCTGACCGTGGACGGCAAGATCCACGGCGTGCCGCAAGGCTGGGGCATCGGGCTGCTGGGCCTAAACAAGAACCTGCTGCTGCGCGCGGGAGTGACGCTGGCGCCGGACTTCGACAAGACGTGGACTCAGGCGCAGTTCATCGACATGCTCAAGAAGGTGGCCCGCAGCGATGAGCAGGGCAACCTCGGCACCTGGGGCGTTGAGTGGGGCACCGACGTGAGCAATGCTATGCCCAATCTCTGGGAGTTCGGCGCCGACTTGCTTGACAAAGACAAGAAAAAGGCCATCATCAACAGCCCGGCCATTGCGCCGGCGGCGGTGCAGGCGTTCCAGTGGTGGGCGGACCTGACCTGGGTACACCGCGTCCAGCCGCGGCGCACCGGGGGTGACCGGCCGCAGGGCGTGAACATGTGGAACACCGGACGGCAGGCGGTGAGCGGCAACGCCGGCCCGAACGTCCTGATCCAGTGGAACAACTTCGACTTCGAGTGGGACGTGGTTTTGCGCCCGCTGGGGCCGAAGGGGCGCAACCACCGCTTCTATTCCAATGCCTACTACCAGTGGAAAGACAGCAAGGTGAAGGACGCCACCTGGGACTATCTCTCCTGGGCCGGCACCGACGGCATGGAGTTCACCGAGGCGGCGGGCGGGTACAACATCCCCGGCTACAAGAAAGTCGCGGACGCGGTCTGGGTAGGCAAGAAGACCAACAACATCAACCGGCAGCGCTGGCTGGACGCGGCGAAGGACGGCAAGGCGCAGCCGCTTGTGACGCCGTGGGACGAGCAGAACGCCATCATCTCCAAGCATCGGGCGGACCTGATCGACCAGAAGATCAACGCCAAGGTGGCGGTAGAGAGTATCGACAAAGAGCTGACTGCGCTGCTTAGCAAGTAGAGCACATTGACGATTAGGTAAGAGAGGGTGGCTCGTTCATGAAGGTCTGCCTGAAGGCGAAGTACGTATCGGAGGACCCGGCCAAGCGGCTGGAGTTCTGCACGCAGATGGGGTTCGAGGCGACGCAGGAGTCGGCTAAGTCGATCCCCAGCGCGGTGGAGCGCGGCTGGCCGACTGCCGCCGAGCTGCGGGAGCATCGCGCGCCGTTCGACGCCGCCGGGGTAGAGGTGATCGCGCTCGAGCCGGTCAAGGAGCCACTCAAGTCATGGGTGGAAGACTCCGCCGCGGGGCGTGAGAGCTACGAGGTCTTCGCGCGGCACCTGGACGCGGCGGGGGAGGCTGGCATCCCGTGCGTCACGCTGCACCCGCCGCTGGATAACCCCCAGAGTGAGGACGAGGCGGCGCGGCAGTTCGAGCTGAACGTGCGCTTCTACGAGCAGGCGGCGGCGCGCGCGCGCGCTGCGGGCACGCGCCTGGCGACGCACTCGCCCTATGCGTCTCCATTCCGGCCGGATGGCAGGCGCCACCTGACCAAGCCACTGTGGGGTGGGCGCGAGTTCGGCCAGCTGTTCGGGGCGGTGCCCGACCCGGCCAACGGCCTGATCTACTGCTTCGGGTGCATGCACATGGCCGACGGCGAAGGACTCTCGCAGATGCAGCGCTTCATCGACCGCACGTTCTTCGTACACGTGCGTGACGTGCGGGAGTATCCGGACGGCAGCTTCGACGAAGTGTTTCCCGGCAAGGGGACAGTGGGTCCGGAGGCGGCCATCCGCGGGCTGTGGGCGCTGGGCTACCGCGGGCCGATCACGCCGGAGCATACGCCGGTTGTGATGGGGGAGGGCTATTCCGGTCCCATCTCCACCGCCTACGCCGCCGGCTGGTGCGATGCACTGCTGAAGGAGCTGCGTGCGACTGAGGGCGCGCACGTCAACGGCAGCGCGGCCGGAGTACCCGTCGCCGCGCGATGACCGGGGCACACGCAGGGCCTCACGCGGAAGCGCAAGAACACGACTCGTGGCCGGCGTTTGTCCTGCCGTGGGATGACACGTCTCACGGTGTGACCGACGTCTCGCACCTGCTGGAGACGCCGGCGGGGAAGGATGGCTTCATCCGAGTCAAGGATGGGCGTCTGGCCACGGGCGATGGGCGGCGGTGGCGGTTCTGGGGGGTGGGGATGGTCTTCGCGTCATTCTTCCCACCCATGGAGTTGGCGGAGACGGTAGCGCGGCGGCTGGCCAAGTTCGGCATCAACTGCCTGCGCCTGCACCACCTGGACCACCGCTGGCCGAACGGGATCTTGAAGCGCTACTCGCGTGAGGAGCTGGCGGGAGAGCGGGCTGACTGCCTCACGCCCGGAGCGCACTACCCCCATCCAGGGATACAGGACACCAGCGAGCTTGACCCGGAGGCGATGGCGCGGCTGGACTGGTTTATCGCCTGCTGCAAGGCCAACGGCGTCTACGTTGATTTCAACCTAAACGTGACGCGCCGCTTCTCCGCCGCAGACGGCGTGAAGGAGTCGGAGCGGCTCGGTTACTCCAAGGGCATCACCTACTTTGACGACCGGCTGATCGCGCTGCAGAAAGAGTACGCACGCATTCTATTGACCCACGTCAACCCCTTCACGGGCAACCGCTACGCCGACGAGCCGGCGGTAGCGTTGGTGGAGATCCTGAACGAGAGTAGCTTGTTCGACCTGTGGTGGCGCGGCTCACTCGATGAAGCTGACGCCGGCGCGACAGAACCGTCGCATCAGGCGCCGCAGGCGGCAGCGGAGGGAGCGCCGCAAGGGCCCTGGCGCCTGCCGGCGAGTTATGCGCGTGACCTGGACCGGCGCTGGAATGCGTGGCTGGCGCGGCGCTATCCTGACCGCGAGGCGCTGCGAGCGGCGTGGACCGCCAACTCTCCAGTGAGCACAGCGGGGGTGGAGTCGTCCGGAACACAAGACACCGGTCTACGAGAGCACGAGGACGCAGCCCAGGGAACGGTAGGGCGCCTGCTCCGGGCAGAGTTCGAGGCGGCCAGCAGCGGGCGCTTCCGCGACGAGGCGCGCTTCTACGCCGAGCTCGAACGCCGATTCTTCGGGGAGATGGCCGGCTTTCTCCGCGGTGAGCTGGGTGTCAAGCAGCTGCTAGTGCCGACCTCAGACTGGGTGCACGGCTACTCCGGACTGCCATCGCTGGAGACCGAGGCGGACCTGGACGTCATCGACGGGCACGGCTACTGGCAGGCGCTGTTCAGGTCGAAGCGCTTCGCCAATACGGCGCAGCTCGACGAGCCGGATACCAACCTGGTGGCGCGGCTGTCGCGAAGCGCAGTGGCGGGCAAGCCGTACGTCGTGAGCGAGATTAACGAATCGTTCCCTAACGATTACGCCGCCGAAGCGCTGCCGCTGCTGGCTGCGTACGGCTGCCTGCAAGACTGGGACGGCTTCTTCTGGCACTCGTACACCGGTGGACACTTCGACTGGGCGCACATCTGGCAGGAGCAATCACTCCCGCACCACCTGCGGCTTTCCAGTGACCCGATGAAGATGAGCCAGATGGCGGCCGGGGCGCTGCTGTTCCTGCGCGGCGACGTGCGAGAGGCGCAGCGCACGGTGGAACGGCGCTACCCGTATGAGCAAGTGCTTGACAGCGTGCGAGTGCAAGCGGAACGGGGGTATCCGTACTGGCTGCCGCACCTGCCGGGCCGGCTGTCGCTGGTGCACGGCACGCGAGCGGCGGACTTCCACGCCGCGGAGGTCTGGCCGCCAGACGGTGAGATCACCCTCCCAGGCCTACCCGCACACGGGAATGAGATCATCAGCGACACGGGTGAGCTGCGGTGGGGCGGCGGCCCCGGCGAAGGGCGCCTGCTGATCGATACGCCGCGCCACCAGGCGGTGGTGGCGCGCGCCGGCAGGCACGCCACGTCGCTGCTTCAAGTAGAGCTGCGCACACGTTTCGCGGCAGTGCAGCTGGCCAGTCTGGACCAGCGACCAATCGCCGAGGCGGAGCGGCTGCTGCTGGTAGCCGCGGCGCGCGTGGCGAACACCGGCATGCGGTGGAACGAGGACCGCACGGCGATCGATGCGAAAGAAGGTGGCGACAGCGGCCACGCGCCGACACGCATCGAGCCGGTACAAGCGACCTTGGCCTTACACGGACTTATAGGCGCGAGGGGCGTGCGCGTGCAACCGCTCGACGGGTGTGGCCACCCGTGGGGCGCAGCGCGGCCGGCGCAGGCGGACGGTGGTGCCTTCAGATTTGAGCTGACGGATGAGCCGGGAACGACGTGGTACCTGCTGGAGGTTGATCGCCTGTAGCCAGTGCAAATCGCCCGTCATTCCAAGCTTCCGAGGAATCCGAGCCGCACGATGACACTGACTGCCACCAGTGAACACGTGCCGGCGGGTCCCTCGCAGGCTCGGGATGACGGCGGGAAGTGTGGGCGAGAGTCAAAGGCTGGGTCACAGCCCAGTTACGCGCTCTCGAAGTAGCGGTCGATCTCCCAGGCGCTGACCTGGCGGCGGTAGGCCTGCCATTCTTGCTCGCGGGCGAGCAGGAGGCGCTCGTAGACGGGGGCGCCCAGGGCGTCGCGCACGACGGGATCCCATTCCAGCTCCTGGAGCGCCTCGCCGAGCGACATCGGGAGCACGTCGGTGGGGGAGTCCTCCGCCGGGCCAGATGGCGCGCCACCGGGTGGCCCGCCCATGCCGGCCACGGCGGGAGGAGGCGGCTGGAGGCGTTGCTTGACACCGTCCATTCCTGCGGCGAGGGCGGCGGCGAGGGCGAGGTACGGATTGCACGACGGGTCGGGACAGCGCAGTTCCACATGTGCCATGCCGGCGGCGCTGGCGTTGTGGCGCTGCGGGAGACGTGAGGGCAGGCGGCCTCCATCTGGCGTCAGCGCTGGTACGGTGTCACGGCGCAGCGCCAGGCGCGGCACGCGGATAGCGGCCGTGGCGCTGGAGTGGCCCCACGTGAGGCTGGACGGCGCATCGAAGCCGCGGCCTAGACGCTTATAGGAGTTGACCGTGGGCGCCAGGACGGCGCACATGGCGCGGGCGTGGGCCAGCTGGCCGGCGATAAAGGCGCGGCCGGTATCGGAGAGGCCGTGCTCGTCTACGGGCTCGGCCAGGGCGTTGCTGCCGTCGTGGCCAAAGAGCACTTGGGCCAGGTGGAGGCCCGAGCCGGCGACGGCGGCGAGTGGCTTAGGCATGAAGGTGGCGGCAAGACCGCGCCGGCGCGCCACCGTCTTGACAACATATTTACAGGTGATAATCGCGTCCGCAGCTCGAAATGCCGGCAGGAGCGGCAGGTCCACTTCGTGCTGGCCGGGGCCGATCTCGTGGTGGCTGCCTTCCACCGGGACACCTAACGCGGCGAGCGCCTGGACCACCTCGTCTCGGAAGTGAGCGTCGCTCCCCGGCATCAGGTCGAAGTAGCCGCCGCGGTCGGCGGGGGTACTCGAACCAGCGGTGGGACGCGATCGGAAGAGGAAGAACTCGATCTCAGCCGCAACGTGGTAGTCGTAACCGAGGTCGGCCGCCTCGGCCAGGGCGCGGCGCAGGACGGCACGCGGGTCGGCCGGGAATGGCAGCTCATCGGGAGTGTTGACATCGCAGAGGACGCGAGCGGTGCGTTGGCCACCCGGACCGGGCCACGGAAGCACCGACCAGCTTGACAAGTCCGGACGCAGCAGCAGGTCGGTTTCCATGGCGCGGGCAGCGCCTTCGAGGGCGGAGCCGTCGAACCAATGGCCGTGAGCAAGTGTCTCGGCCACGTGCCGAGCGGGGAGGACCACGCTTTTGAGCGTACCGGTGACATCGGTGAACTGGAGGTCCACGAACTGGAATGCGCCCGACGCGGCACCGTCGATCGCAGTCTGGGCAATGCTGTCGGCCAAAGTCACTTCGTCACCCTATGGTCCGGATTGTCCGCGGCGGCTGTATCCACCGTGATGTCCATGGTGCGTCGTACCTCTGGTGGCAGTGTCATCCGCCGCCCCGCAGTCCGGCGAGCAGGCGTCCGATGCGGCTGGGCGGCGCGCCAGCCGGCGGACCAGGGTCAAGCACGTGCACGACGTGCAAGCTCACATTGTCGCCTCCGCCAGCGTCTAACGCCAATGTGATCAGCCGCCGGCAGGCTAACTCCGGGTCGCCGGAGGCAGCGTGCGTGAGCGCCTCAGGCGTGATTTCGCCCCAGAGGCCGTCGGTGCAGAGGAGAAAGCGGTCATCCAGCTCGACGGGGAGGCGTTGAAAATCCGGCCGCATCATCAGGTTGCTTCCGAGGGCGCGGGTGAGCACATTGCGCCGGGGGTGGTAACGCGCCTGCTCCGGCGTGATTAGGCGCAGGCGGAGCAGCTCGGCCGCCTCGGAGTGGTCGCCGGTGAGTTGGGTGAGCGCGCCGCCACGGAGCAGGTACACACGCGCGTCACCAGCGTGAGCAAGGAACGCCTGGCGGCCGGCCAGCACCAGCGCGGTGAGGGTGGTCTGCATGGAGCGGAGCGCGGGATCACCACCGTGCGCCAAGGTGCAGACGCGCAAGTTGGCCGCCTGAACTGCCTGGCGCAAGGCAGCCTCCACCCGGTGGGGCGCTCGGGGGGAGTAATACTCGGCCAGGAGCACCTTGGTCGCGGTGCGACTGGCAACCTCGCCAGCGGCCTGGCCCCCCACGCCGTCTGCAATGGCGAACAGTACGCCCTTGTTCTCCAGCAGCGCCGGCTCGGCCGGGACGTGGGCGGCAAGTGTGTCCTCGTTGTTCTGGCGGATCAGACCCGGATGTGTGGCGGCGGCGGAACGCAGGCGAGGGCCGGAAGGCGCGCCCGTCGTGTCCAGCACGTCAAGAACTACCGGTGTCGGGGATGGCACGGCTGCGGGTGCGGGTGCGGGAACGGGAGCGAGGGTGGAAGTGGACGCGCGTGGCGCGCTCAGCGCGTGCAGCGGCTCGCCGGTCGCTGTGAACTGACCGACCACCGAGCGATGGTAATTGGCGCCGCGCGCGGCATCCTATGGGCGAACTGCCCGATTCTTCGGGCAATCCGCTGTGCACGTTGGACAAGCGGAGGTTGGGCTGTGTGGTGCCCCCTGGAGCATTGCTTGACAATTAAGAACTCGATCCCACCGGGTACGCCCGAAACCCAGCTGTGCATCGGCGCGTCATTGCCTCTGTCCTGCGTTTTGACGGTGGTTTGACCGTGACGTGGCGGAATGAGACTGAGAAGCGGGAAAAACGCTTCAGGTGGAGGCCCCCTCAGCCGATAGTTCAAGCATGGGAATGCGCTAGCAAAGAGCGGGTTTACTGA
>CADCTC010000048.1 GCA_902805635.1 uncultured Chloroflexota bacterium | reverse complement strand
CTCGGAAGAGGACATCACCTGGGGTTTCTATCAGCAGTGGGAGGTGATCACACACTTTCCCTACTCGTGGATTCGCGGCAACGGAGGTGAGCCATTCACGCCAAACGAGGACGTCACCACCTCTCGATGGGCAACCGACTCCGAGACACTGAAGTCAATGCAGTGGCTCGTCGATCTTGGGCAGAAGCTGGGTATCACACCGGTAGCAAGCACCGGAGGCACGTCCGGCCTGTTCACCCAGGGAAAGGTCGCCATCAACGTCAACGAGACGAACAACCTCTATAGCATCGTCACCAGCCAACAGGCCGGAGGCGCACAGTTCAAGTGGACGATGCACCCGCTGCCGCGGATGGGCAAGGGCACCTATCAGCCCATCAATGCGTTCGCCTACGGCGTCTCGCGCAACACCAAGAACCCGGACGTGGCGTGGGAGCTCCTCAAGCAGATGGTCGGGCCGGCCGGGCAGACAGATTGGTACAAGCTGGCCAGGTTTGCCCCCAGCATCAAGTCCCTGCTGCAGGGGCCGTACGTCCAGGACCCCGAACCGCCGGGGAACAAACAGGTAATCGTGGACGCCATTCTGGCCTCCAAGGCTATGCCCAAGTCGCCTAAGTGGGTGGACATGAACACGGTCGTGGTGGAGGTGCTCGCCAATATCCGCCAGGGCAAGGTGGCCGTGAATGCCGGTTTGGCTGACATCGACCGCAGGGTGGCGGCCATCTTGAGCCAGAAGTAATGGTGCTCCCAACCGTTGCGTGCATCGTCACTGAGTACCGGCCGCGGTCGCACGCCGATGTGATCGTATCCAAGCTGCTGGCGGACTACACGCACCCGGCGCCGTACGATCAGTCGCGCTTCGATTTCCATACGGCGGCCCGTCAGTTCAGCGAGCTGCCGCTTCCCCTAGATGGTCAGGGACGGTTGCGCGCCTCAAGGGTGCGGGTGGCATCGCTCTACACCGATCAGGTGCCAGCCAACGACCTCAGCCGGGAGCGGGCGGAGCGGTTTGGTGTGCCCATCTTCCCCACCATTCGAGAAGCGCTCACCCTTGGGGGTGACCATCTAGCCGTAGACGGTGTGATCCTGGTCGGCGAGCACGGAGATTATCCGCTGAATGAGCGCGGTCAGCAGCTGTACCCTCGACGCCAGTTCTTTGAGGAAGTGGTGGCGGTGATGCGCCAGAGCGGTCGCGTCGTACCTGTGTTCAACGACAAGCACCTGGGCTACGCCTGGGAAGATGCCAGGTGGATGGTGGACACGGCGCGCGAGATGGGATTTCCGTTGATGGCCGGCTCGTCGCTCTCCGTGACCCCGGACCAATGGCGCAAGCCGCCATTGGTTCTGCCGGTCGGGACCACCATACACGAAGCGTTGGCGGTTGGCCACGGCGGCCTGGAGCGGTACGGTTTCCACACGCTGGAGGTGCTGCAGTGCATGCTCGAACGCCGCGGCAGTGGCGAATGCGGTGTTGCGGCGGTTCAATGTCTCGCCGGAGAGGCGATGTGGCAAGCGGCCGACGCCGGGCAGTGGAGTGCCGAGTTGCTGAGGGCAGCCCTCGCCACATGCGATCGCCCAGCTCCCGGAGAGCCACGCGAGCTCGCGCGCGACCCTGCGGTCTTTCTGCTCGACTATCGGGACGGCCTGCGCGCCGCCGTCTGCATGCTCAACGGCGTCACAACGGAGCTGAGTTTCGCAGCGCGCGTCACGCTGCCCGGTCATACCGAGGCACGCATCGTGGCCACGCAGTTCGCAGGGTACACGCAGGAGCCGTTTGGCCACTTTGCCTGGCTCGTGGAGCACATCCAGGACATGGTCTGCACCGGGCGGGAGCCGCTGCCCGTGGAGCGCACGCTGCTCACCACCGGAGTGCTGGATCGGGTCATGGAGTCCCACTGGCGCGGCGGAGCCCGCCTAGAGACTCCGGAACTTGACGTCCGCTATCAGACGGCAGCATAGCTCACGGCAGCGTCCCCAGCGGCGGCGTGATGTCCAGCCTGGCCGCGCCCGCGGTCAGCATCCGGTCTCCTGCGCTCTCGATCAAGCGCTCTCCACCGGCGACCTTCCCTACACGCGCGTCTGCACGGCTGCGGTACGGCAAGGATAGGCGGGTAACCCACGACGGGTGCGGGATGACTCCTCTATGTAAAGGAGGCACCATGACCCAGTCCCCATCCGACCGAGCCGCCCAAGCAACGCAAGCCCACCTCTCCCAGTTCAGCGACGAGGACATGGCCTACCACGAGGCTGGCCACGCCGTGGTCCACCACCTGAATGGCGGCCTCATCACGCGCCTGAGCATTGAGCGCGCCGATCCGCGCCGCGGCACCCAGCCGGCACGGCAGCCCTCACCGGCGACCAGCGAGGACTCCAAGCAGGCGCTCGCCGGCCGGCTCGCCTTGCTCGTCGGGGGCGAGGTCGCCGGGACGCTGCACGGCACGCCCGAACTCCTGGTCACCGCGGGCGGACGCGTTGACCATGAGGCTGCACTCCGGGCGGCTGCCGAAGCCGGCGTCGGCGAAGTCGAGGCGCGTGCCATGATTGACGCCCAATGGAGCCTCGTTCACAAGCGTCTGAGCGATCCATCGGCCTGGCACCTGGTCGAATCGCTCGCGCAGTCCCTCCTTCAGCACAAGACCCTGGACGCCGACCAGGTGCAGGCGGTGCTGACTCAGTGAGACGGCGGCCCGACCGCGCGCTCCGACTGGACGGTGGACTCGTGCCGGACGAGGCACTGGTGGTCGCCGCGCGCGCCGGCGACCACGCCGCCCTGTCCGCGCTGCTCTCCCGCCACGCCGCTGCTACCTCGCTCTTCTGCCGGCGTCTCGCCGGCCCCGCACTGGCCGACGACTGTTCCCAGGACGCGCTGCTCCTGGCGATGCTGCGCCTCCCCCAGCTGCGGGAGCCGGCCGCCTTCGCCGCCTGGCTGCGCGGCATCGCCATCTACGTCTGCCGCCGCGCCCGCGCCAGTGCGCTGGCCGGGCCGTACCCGCTCCCATCGCCCTCCGTCTTTGACCCGCCTGCCCCCGACGACCTCGAAGCCTCGCTCGACCATGCGCTCTCCGCCGGAGACCTGGCGCACACCGTGCGCGCCGCCGTGCGGACTCTGCCCACCGGGCAGCGCGACGCTATCACCCTCTTCTACCTCGCCGGCCGCTCCTACGAGGAGACCGCCGCTGCCCTGGGCATCCCCGTCGGCGCCCTCAAGACCCGCCTCCACAAGGGGCGCGCGGCGCTGCGCCACCACCTCCGCCTCGCCGACGCGCCCCGATCGCTGCCCGTGGATAAGCGCACCCTCTCGGTCCACGAGTCGGCCCATGCAGTGCTGCACTGGGCGTACGGCGGGCTCGTCGCGCGCGTGGCCATCGCGCCGCGTGCGGGTGTCTCACTCGGCTTCTTCCAGACGGCCGCCGATCCCGGCGGCGCCGGCCCGGCGCGCGACGTGCTTCGGATGCTCATGGCGGGCGAGGCCGCCGTCGCGCGTGCCCTGCCCCATCACCCGCGGCCGGATTCGGGCGACCGCGCCAACGCGGCGCGCGTCGCCCGCGCCGCCACCGGCGGTGACGAGGTCGAGGCCGCCCTCTTCGTTGCCCGCGCCCTGCAGGATGCCCGCGACCGCCTCGCCGACCCCGTCACCTGGGCCCTCGTCGAGCGCGTCGCCGGAGCCCTCACCGCCCGCCGCACCTTAGATGCAGATGAGTTCCGCATGCTCGTCACCCGCTGACCCCCACCGCAACTTGCCCGTCCAGCGTCATGCCGTTCCCGCACCCAGGGCGAGCCGTCGCAGGTGGGATGGATGAGCAGCAGCAGGTAGCTTCGCTGTCTGCACCGATAACTAATTCGTGGCTAGAATGCGCGCATCAGCAGAGTCACCGAACGAGCAATGCGTGTTGAGATCGCCACGTACCGCGACGTGCGTAGCTGGCTCGACCTCGCCGCCGAAGTCGAGTCACTCTTCGGCGACATGCTGGGCAGCGCTGGCTTCTACCAGGCGCTGTTGAACAACATCGCGCGGGGCACCGCCTTCTGCGTGCGCGAGTACGGGGGACCACCCGGCGAGCCGCTCACGGGCGGGCTGCTCTTTTCTCCGGCGCGCCTTGACCATCCTGAGAACCACATCCGCTGGCTCTCGGTGGCCGAACGGTGGCGTCGCCACGGCGTGGCGCGGCTGCTGGTCGAGCACGTCCTCAGCCTGGTGCAGCCGCCCGGCGTGGTGTCCGTGGTGACCTTCGGCGAGGACATCCCGGCAGGACGGGCCGCGCGCACGTTCTACGAGCGCATGGGCTTCCAGCCGGCAGAGCCCGCGCCGCCTGGACCCGAAGGTGGATCGCGCCAGGTATACAGGCGCAGCGTGCCATGACGCCCCAGCAGCTTCCAGGAGCCGCCGAGCACCAGGCGCTGCTGCGTGCCGTCGTATCCCACTACGCCACGGATACCCGAGTGCTGGCGGTGAACGTCTACGGCTCACTCGGCAGGGGTAACTGGGATAGCTACTCCGACGCCGATCTGGACGTAGTCGTCGCCGACGACGTCTCGCTCAGCCACGAGTGGGTTGCCAGGGAAGTAGAGCGTCTGTTCCGGGCCTGCGGCTACCAGCCGGTGGCGCTGTTCAACGGTCACGATGAGGCCGACTTCGTGCTGCCATCGCTCATGCACGGGTCCATCTGTTACCACGCCCTCAAGAATACCCGCGCCCACATTGTGGACAGTGTGCTCGTGCTCGGGGGCCCGCTGGACCGCGCGACCATCGAGGCCGCCGGGCGAGCAAACCAACCAACGCGCACCCGGCCGCTGTCCACGACACTCGGCATGTGCCTCGTCTACCTCACCACCCTGGATGGGCGGTTGCACCGGCGCCAGTTCTGGCCGGCGTACCAGTCGCTCTACCTGGCGCGGTGGGAGCTCCTGCAGTTGTTCACCGCCAGCCGTCCCCGCTGGTCCCGCCCATACCACGTCTTCGAGGCCGACGCGGATGAAGGGCTCAAGCGGCGCTTCGGGGAGACCCTGCCGCAGCACAACCTGCCCTCACTCCAACACGCCTTCCTGTCTTTGCTGGACCTCGTAAAGCACGATCTACTGGACATCAGCGCCGGGAGGATGGCCTTGGCCGACGCACAGCGTCAGCTGCTCGCCGACCTCCGAGCGCGACAGACGGCACTCGATCTGACTGCTGATGAGCAGCTGGCGCCGCCCGGCTAGGGTCTCACGGGCCGGCTACCTTCGCCGGGTTGTGCAGCTATCCGGTCACCTGGGTGCGGTACGCGATGGCGTCGAAGGCTACCTGTAGGCGAGAGCCCGGCACCGGGACCAGCGAGCGCGTCGGCAGGACCGGGCCGGTGAAGTAGTCGCGGTAGACCTCGTTGACGGCGTCGTAGTCGGCCGCGTCTCGCAGGTAGCAGGTCACCTTGAGCACCGTGGCGAGCGAACCCCCGCCCGCCTCGACGATCTCCTTCACGTTCTCCAGCGCCCCACGCGCCGCCGCGCGCGCATCCCCCGCCGGCGGCTCGCCCAGCTGCGGATTGTTTGGCCCCACCGAGGCGGTGAAGATCAGCGCCTCCCACCCCACGCCCTGGTTATACGGCCCGCGCGGCGGCGCCGCGCGCTCGGTCTTGATTGCTTCCTGTGTCACGCCCGCAAGGGTAGCGCCACCCAAGGGGGCGACCCAGTCCTGCCTTACCTCAAGTTCACCGCGGTGCTCTAACGGACCCAGGTGCTACGCTGATGTAGCATGGACGCCAATGCGGTAGAGGTCGTCCGCGCGTGGCACGAGGCGCTGAACGGCGCGGATGTCGAGCGCCTCGTCGCGCTGTCAAGTGACGACATTGAGATGGGCGGTCCACGCGGCCCCGCCCGTGGAGCCCAGGTGCTTCGCGAGTGGGTCGGCCGTGCCGGCGTCCGCCTCACCCCCCGGCGGATGTTTCAGCGCCAAGGTGACCGCATGGGCGCCGTGGTCGTCGAGCAGGACGCCAGTTGGCCTTTACCCGGCAGCAGTGAACCCGGCGAACCCCAGGTAGTCGCCTCGGTCTTCGTCGTGAGCAATGGCCGTGTCAACCGGGTTGCGCGGCACCCGGACCTCGCGTCTGCGCTGGAAGCCGGCGACCTTACTGTCGCAGACAAAGTGTAAGGCGCACCGGCTGCGTCGCGCGCACTCCGCGGCTGCACTGTCCGCACAACCCCATTGCCCTCCCTCTGGACCGCGAGCGTCACACTGCCTGCCGGTTTCGGTCTCCGAAGACGTCTTATATATAGGGAGAGGACAGTCTCCTCTGCGGCCTTCGCCTGCCGCGCCTTTAGATCATTCCGCACCAATCACCACACTCCACCATGTTGCACGGGCTACAACCGATTACAAAGGACTACACGAGCTGCTCGTTCGAGCCGGTCGCAGTCCATTGCCGAGCGGTGTCACTTACACCGCACCGTGTGCCTAGGGTCACAAATAGTCACAACGGATCACAAAATCGGCTGCTCAGCATCTGGCGAGCCGGCACGACAGGGTCCTTGACCGCCCTTCCAATTGTGCCTGCACGACGACTTCCTAATGGTGACCGGCAGCTTGTCAGTTCTGCCGGCATTGCCCACAACCGTGTAGGAGGGGCAACAATGGACAACAAAAGACAACAAAAACCACGGTCTGGTGCACCGACTTGGGAAGAGAAGCGACCGTGCTAATCGAGGGCAAGCAAGGCGTGAACGTACGGCGAGCCGTTGGGTTGGTCCGGCTGCGCCCAGCTCACGTGCAGCGCTTCCCAGCTGCGCCCGCCGTTGCCGGAGCGGTACACGTCCCCCTGGTGCGGCGCAGCGTAGAGCGCGTCGCCGCTGGCCGCCAGGGCGTAGGTCATTGTGCCGGCGGCGGGCGGCAGTCTCGCGGACACCCGCTGCCACGGACCGCTGCCCTCCCTGCGGAAGACCGCGGACTCGGCCCCCTCCGGTCGGTGGGCGTGGTAAGCGCCGGGAGACGCGGAGACCACCACGCTATCCGGGTTGCGCGGATCGACCAAAACTGCCCAAAGGTACCCGTAGGCGAGTCCCTCGTTCTGTCGAGTCCAGCTGCGCCCGCCGTCGCTGCTCTCCGCGTACGCCACATCACCCGAGGCGGCGTGGACCCGCGCCGGGACACCGGCGTGCATTGCCAGGCCGTGCGCGTCGCGCGGCGTGTCGCGTTGCCGGTCGAGCCACGTTTCGCCGCCGTCCTCGGACCGCATCACGCCACCCGCTTCGATGCTGGCCAGCACCCGCTCCGGCGCGTGTGGGTCTAGTTGGATCCAGCGCACGTGGCTGGTGTACGGGCGCGGCGGGAAGCTCCACGTCGGCGCCGATGGCAGGTCGCGCAGCCCCGGTTGCTCTCGCCAGCTGCCCCCACCGTCGTCAGACCGGTAGATGGCGCTCGGCTCGGTGCCGGCCCAGACGGTGCCCGCTGGACTGGCGGCCACTGCTATTACCGATCGGTGAGCGATCCCTTTCCCGCCGCTCCAGTTGCCTGCCTCGCCCGCCCCGCCTGCGCCCGTCGGCTCCCACGAGCGTCCCGCGTCCTGCGAGCGCCACAGGCCGGCGTCAAACGTGCCGCAGTAGAGGTGCCCCACGCGGTGCGGGTCAGCCGCCACGCAGTGCGCCTGCTTGCCGGCAAGTGGCCACTCAGCCTGCCAACCGGAGCCGGTGCTGGACTGCGAGACGACCGCCAGCCCATCGTCCGTCGCGACGTACAGCCTCACCATCCTACCTCTCCGCGCTCGCGCCGTTCACCAGTTGGTAAACGAGCCGTCCTCGCGGCGCGTGTGGCCGCGGCTGCGACCGGCGGGGCGGTCGCCTTGGGGCTGGCGGTGCGCCCTGGCTGCCTCACGGTCGAACTCGATGCCGAGGCCGGGCCGAGTAGGAGGGAGCAAGTAGCCGTCCGCCCACTCCACCTGCACCGGGAAGACGTCGGTCAGCGTTGTGCCGGGCCGGCGCGGCTGCTCCTGCACCGCCACGTTGGGAGTGGCCAGGTTGAGGTGCAGGCACGCCGCGGTGTTAACCGGACCCAGCGGGTTGTGCGTCGCCAGCTTGATGTAGTGCGTCTCGCACCAGCCCGCCACCTTCTTCGCCTCGGTCAGGCCGCCCGCGATGCAGATGTCTATCCGGCAGTAGTCCATCAGCTCTTCTTCGATCACCTGGCGGAACTCCCATTTACCGGCGAACTGCTCTCCTACGGCGATGGGCGTGTTCACGTGCTCGCGCACCACACGCAGGCTCTGCATGCTCTCGCTGCGGATAGGGTCTTCCATGAAGAAGGGGCGGTACTGCTCCACCGCGTTGCACAGCTGGATGGCGTCCGGCGGGTCCAGCCGCGTGTGGATGTCGAAGCAGATCTCGGCGTCGTCCCCGATCGCCTTGCGCACCGCCTCGAACTCCTTAATCGCGGTACGTACCGAGCGGCTCGGCTCCAGCACGTTCCCCTCGCGGTCGTAGCTGAGGTCCCAGCGCACGAACTTCCAGCCCTCGCTCACCAGCTCCTGGGCGCTCTCCACGATCTCTTCCAGGCTGTTCTGCCGGCAGTGCGGGTAGCAGACCACCTTGTCCCGGCACAGGCCGCCCAGCAGCTCGTACATGGGCACGCCCAGCGCCTTGCCCTTGATGTCCCACAGCGCGATGTCGATGGCACTGATGGCCGCTCCGGCGATCTTGTTGGCCGGGAAGAAGCCACCACGGAACATCACCTGCCACAAGTGCTCGATCCGCCGCGCGTCCTGCCCGATGAGCAGCGGCTTGAAATGCTCCACTACCCCCTGCACCGCCAGGTCGCGCCCGATCCCGCTCTCCCCAATGCCGGAGATCCCCTCGTCGGTATCCACCACTACAAATAAGAAGCTGCGCCGCCCGTTCCACACTGGAAAGCACTCGACGTTGGTGATCTTCATCGCCAACCATGGTACTGTCCGGCGCCGTATGTCACGCCGGTCGGTCCACCGGCACGGGATCTCCGAAGCGGGACCGCGCCTACACCCGGTAGACGCGCCGCGCGTTCGCGGAGAACAGCCCGGCGCGCTCGCCAGGCGAGAACGCAGCGGTGATGGCGCCGTACGCCCGCCACAGATCGGCATAGGTGGCCATCATGCCGTCCACCGGGAAGTTCGACGCGAAGCAGCACCGCCCCGCACCGAAGGTATCGATTGTCTCCAGTAAGATCGGCCGCAGCGATTCGACCGTCCACGCCCGGTCGAACATGCCCAGGCCGGAGATCTTCACCGCCAGGTTGGGCGCCTGGGCTAGCAGGCGCATCCCGCGTCGCCAGTCTTCCAGCCCTTCCGGGTCGCGCCGCACCGGCTGCCCGGTGTGGCACAGCACGAACTGCACGTCCGGGTATGCCCGCAGCAGGTCAAGCGCCCGTGCCATCTGCTGGGGGTACACCTGCAGGTCGAACGAGAGCCCCCGCTTTCGCAGCAGCCCGATATTCCTCCACCAGGTCGGATGCTCCAGCGGCGTGCTCGACGGCGAAGACGGGTGCTGCGTGTCGATCAGCGACTCGTGAAGCATCTGCCTGATGCCGCGTAGGTTGGGCGCCTGTGCATGCGCGTCCAGCACCGCCGCCGCGTCGTCGCGCGACAGGTCCGCGTACGCCACGATCCCGTGCGGGACTCCGTCCGACTCCAGACGGTCGGCGACTTGCTGGAGCCAGCGTGTCTCACGCACCGGATCGCCGCGGTCGTGCTCCGCCTGAACGTGGATCGTGCGCACCACGTTGAGTGGCGCTGTGTCGCGCCGGAAGTCCTCCAGCAGGTAGTTGCGCCGGATGGCGCCGTACTCCCCGCACACGCGCGGCGTGATCCGGTCCGTCAGCCAAGGATAATAATTGGCCGAGAGGTCCCACAGATGGTGGTGGGGATCTGTGATCTCCAGATCACCCAACGTGTCCGGCAGGCTACGCTGGAGTGCGGGAATGGTGGACGTGGGTGACGAGGAGGCCGTTGAGGACATAGTGGACGTGAATCCCGATTAGGATTTAGAGGTACGGCATGAAGGGATGAGCGCAACTACACCGCAGCATGACGGGGCGGCGAACGATGCTATCGGCCGCTACCTGGATTACATGCGCGTCTACGCCGAGGCGTTGACCCGCAAGTCCGAAAGGGAGGCCCGGCAGAACGAGGCGACCGGAGACCACCAGGAGCTGGATGCGCTTTATCACGTGCGCGACGATACGGAGGATACCCAGATCCGCCTGGAGCAGTACGCCCAGCGGCTGCGCGCGGCCAGGCGCGCCGGGCGCTACTCTGGGGGCACGGTCCTGCTCCGTGTCCAGCCCGATGGCAGCACCAGGCCCTGGTCACCCGGCGGGCACGGCGACGGCTGAGAGGTCAATTCATTTCTCCCGTTCGTAGTGAGCCTTTCGGCGAGCTCAGGGGAGCCCTTGTCGAAGGGCATGGTTCGACAAGCTCACTACGAACGGGCGGGTCGCGGCCGCCTCGGGCGTAGCGGCCGGGTCAGGGGTGCGTCGCCGGGAAGACGAGCACGCCCGAAGGATCAAACGTTAGGCGCACCCGGTCATCTGGTCGCACATCCACGGGGCCAAGGCGCAACGCGCGCAGTGGGTGTCCGTCGGACCCTCTGGCGGACCCAACGGCGACGCGCAGTTCGATCGCCGTCTGCGCGCCGAGGCGTCGCACCCGTTCGACCATGGCAACCGGTCCGCTGACCGGATCCGCGACGGGGGGGGCACCGAGGTCGGAGGAGGCGTTGGAGTCCTCAGAAGCGGTCGTGAGGCGCTCCAGCAGCACTGCCTCCGGGCGAACCAGCACGTCCACGGCGGCACCGTCTGAGAGGTCACCATCGAGCGATACGACCGGCAGCGGGCCGAGCGGCGTGTGCATGGCACCGCCGCGCACTTCGCCCACCACCTGGTTGGCCTCTCCAAGGAAAAGGGCCACGAAGGGGTTGGCAGGGTGCGCGTACAACTCCCCTGGCGGACCCACTTGCTCCAGCCGGCCGGCACGCATCACCGCAATCCGGTCACCCAGGGCGGTTGCCTCCTCCGGATCATGGGTGACCAGCAGGACGGCGGCGCCGCTCCCCTTGAGGAGCGTGGCGCTCTCTTCGCGGACCTGGCGGCGCAGCTGCGCGTCCAGGCCTCCAAAGGGCTCGTCGAGCAGCATGACCGTGGGGCGAGGCGCCAGGGCGCGCGCCAAGGCGACGCGCTGCTGCTCGCCGCCGCTGAGCATGTGCGGGTAGCTCGCAGCCCGGTCGCGCAGCCGCACCCGCTCCAGCATGTCCAGCGCACGGTCGCGACGCTCACTACGCGCCACGCGCCGCACTCCGAAAGCGACATTGTCCAGCACGGTGAGGTGAGGAAAGAGGGCGAAGTCTTGGAAGAACAGCCCGGCGTCGCGCTGCTCAGGGGGGACGGCGCGGCGCGTGTCCGCCACCAGCCGTCCGCCCACTGACACGCTGCCGGCCTGGAGCACCTCCAGGCCGGCAGACAGGCGCAGGAGCGTGCTCTTGCCACAGCCCGATGGCCCCAGCAGGCACACCACCTCACCCGGCGCAACGGCCAAGCTGACACCCTCTACGGCGCGGCGGGCGCCGTAGTGGTGCGTTACGTCGCGCAGTTCCAGCCCCGCGGGTTGCGTTGAATTGGACACGTCAAGCGGCCGCCGTGTTGCCTGCCCGCGAGCGCGCGATGGCGATGCTCAGCAGCACCACGGGTAGGACGCCAACGGCGACGATGGCGAGCGCCGGGGTGGACGCTTCGGCCAGCCGCTCATCGGCCGCCAGCCTGTACACGCGCACGGCCAGCGTATCGAAGTTGAACGGGCGCACGATCAGCGTCGCGGGCAGCTCCTTCATCACCTCCACGAAGACCAGTAGCCCGGCGGTGAGCACGCTGCCGCGCATCAGCGGCGCGTGCACGGCTGCCAGCGCGCCCAACGGGCCGCGCCCCAGCGTGCGCGCCGCGTCTTCCATGCTGGGGCGGATCTTGGACAGGCCGGCCTCCACTGTGTGGAACGCCACCGCCAGGAAGCGCACCAGGTACGCGAAGACCAACGCCACGATGGTGCCGCTGAGCAGCAGCCCCGTGGGGTGGTTGAACGCCGCCCGCATCCAGCGGTCCAGCGCGTTGTCGGCGAATCCAGTGGTGGCCAGCACGCCCACGGCGATGACCGAGCCCGGCACGGCGTAGCCCAGCGTGGCGACGGCGGTGGCGATCCGCGTGGGCCATCCCGGCGCGAAGCGCAGGCTGGCTGCCATGGCCACACTGAGCAGCACGGCGAGCGCCCCGGCCAGCGCGGCGAGCAGCAGGCTGTTGGCCGCCAGCCGCGGGAAGAGCGCGCCCGCGAGGCGGTCGCCTCCGGTAAGGGACAAGCGCGCCAGGGCGCCTGCCGGCACGAAGAAACCCAGGATGACCGGTGCGGCGCAGACCAGAAGGGCGGCCAGCGCGCGCAGGCCGCGTAGCCGGTACGGGACCAGGTGCCGGTAGCGCAGCGACGTGTGGTGGAAGCGCGCGCCGCCTCGCGCCAGGCGTTCCAGCGACTTCACCGCCAGCACGGCCAGCAGCAGCAGGGCCGCCAGCTGCGCTGCCGTCAGGCGCGAGTCCATGCCAAACCAGCTGCGGAAGATCCCCGTCGTGAACGTATCGACGGCGAAGTACTCCACTGTGCCGAAGTCGGCCAACGCCTCCATCAGCGCCAGCGTCAGCCCCGCCACCAGCGCCGGCCGCGCCAGCGGCAGCGCCACTCCCAGGAACGATCGCCACGGGCCGCGCCCCAGTGTGCGACTGGCCTCCAGGACGCAGACCGACTGTTCCAAGAAGGCGGCGCGCGCCAGCAGGTACACGTACGGGTAGAACACCAGCGCCATCACGGCGATGGCGCCGCCGAGCGAACGGATCGGAGGGAACCAGTACTGGCGCACGCCGAGCCCGGTCCAGGCGCGCAGCGCGGTCTGCACCGGCCCCGTGACATCCAACAGGTCGGTGTAGGTGTACGCCATGAGGTAGGCCGGCATGGCCATGGGCAGCAGCAGCGCCCACTCCAGCGTGCGCGATCCCGGAAACCGGCACATGGTGACTAGCCACGCCGCGGCCGTGCCCAGCACCAGCACGCCCGCCCCCACCCCCAGCAGCAGCAGCGCCGTGTTGGCGACGTACTGCGGCAGCACGGTGCCCCCCACATGCTCCCAGACCTCGTCGCGCGGCAGTGCAAGGCTGGCGACGATTACCGCCACTGGTACGGCCAGCAGCAACGCGGCGGCCAGCGCGCCCAGCGAGAGCCCGGTCCGACCGGGGCTCCAGTGGGGTGCGCGGAAGCGTGGTTGCGAAAAGGAAGGAGCGGCCCGTTGGGCCGCCCCGGCGGTGAGCACGATGGAGGACAGTCTACCGGCGGCGCACGGACCCCAAGGGGTCAGGGCGAACGGCACCACAGGTAGACACAGGCAGACAGTCCTAGCGCCAGCCGGCGCGGTCCATGATGAACATTGCGCCGCGCCCGTTGGCGCCGAACGTGGCCGCGTTCAGCGTGTCCTCGCGGAATGGGCCCCAGCTGGACAGCACCGGGTCCATCTCGACACCATCGACCAGCGGGAACTCGTTGCTGCCGCGTGCGAAGATCGACTGAGCGGAGTCGCCGGCCAGGTATTCCAGGAACGCGATGGCGTTGTCGCGGTTGGGAGCGTTGGCGATGACGCCCGCGCCGCTGACGTTGACGTGTGTGCCGCGTTCGCCGTCAGCCTGGTTGGGGAAGAACAGCGCCAGCTTGGCGGCGGCCTCACGCTCCTCGCGCACGGTGGAGTTGACCAGCCGCGCCATGTAGTAGTGGTTGGTGATGGCCAGGTCGCCCACGCCCGCCGCCACCGCCTTCAGCTGGTCGGTGTCGCCGCCCTGCGGCCGGCGCGCCATGTTGCCGACCATGGACCGCGCCCACGCCTGCGTCGCGTCCAGGCCGTTCGCCTCGATGAGCGAGCCAACCAGCGACTGGTTGTAGACGTGGCTGGACGACCGCGCCAGAACGCGCCCGCGCCACTTGGGATGGGCCAGCGCCTCGTAGGTGGAGAGGTCGGATGGGCTGACGCGGTCCTTGGCGTAGGCGATGACGCGCACACGCTTGGCCAGGCCAAACCAGAACCCTCCCGGATGGCGGAGGTGGCCCGGCACGCGCGCGTTGAGCACGTCCGAGTAGATCGGCTGGAAGAGCCCGGCCTGCTCCGCACGCCACAGGCGCCCGGCGTCCACGGTGACCAGCAGGTCGGCGGGGCTGTTCTTGCCCTCCGACTCGATGCGTGAGATCAGCTGGTCCTCAGTGCCCTCGATGACGTTCACCCTGATGCCGGTCTGCGCGGTGAAGTCCGAGAACAGCCGCGCGTCGGTGTCGTAGTGGCGCGACGAATAGAGGTTGAGCTGCCCCGCCGCCTGCTCCTGTGCCGCGGCGGGTGCTGAAGCCGGTGCCGCAGCCGGTGCCGAAGAAGGCGCCGAAGAAGGCGCCGTGGCGCGCGCAACCCGCATGAGCGTGGGAGCGCCGGCAACACCTGCGCCGATGGCGCCTGCGGCAACGCCGGTTCCAACGGCCTTGCCAAACGATCTGCGATTCATCCTGTACCCATTCTCCTGTGTTCGCCCCTGGAGGCCGGTTGATCTGAATTTCCGGCGGCCCCGGCGGGTGACGTCTTGGCCAGGGCGGTAGTCCCCGGCTCAACCCATTAGGCGCACTTAATATACCAGCTTAAGCAGCACTCACGGTGTCAGGACCGTGCACCACGCTCCAGAACGGCTCACCCTGGTTCGGCCGGGTATCGTCCAGCTCGGTGCGCCAGCGCTGCAGCTCGCCGCGCAAGCGCGCCACATGGCCCGCGTGTCCGGAATCGTCCGCCAGGTTCGTCAGCTCCCATGGGTCGGCCGAGAGGTCGAAGAGCTGCGTCGTACGGTGGCCGTCTACGGCGTACTCGATGAGCTTGTAGCGCGCGTCGCGGGCGCTGCGCTGCACGCCGCGGTAAGCGCACAGCAGCACGTCCCGCACGCGCTGCGCGGGGTCGCGCATGGCCGGGACGAGGCTGGAGCTTTCCACCGTCTGTGGGGTGTCAACGCCGGTCAGCTCGCACAGCGTCGGGAAGATGTCGTTGAGGTAGCAGTGGGCGGCGCTGCGCTGACCCTGGGGCACGCCCGGGCCGGAGAAGATCAGCGGCACGCGCACGCTGTGGTCGTACAGGTTCTGCTTGCCCATTAGTCCGTGCTGGCCGAGCGCCAGGCCGTTGTCGCCGGCGAACACGACGATGGTGTCCTCCGCCATGCCGCGCCGGCGTAGAGTGTCCATCACCCGGCCGATCTGCGCGTCCAGGTGGGTGATCATCGCGTAGTACTCGGCTAGGTGGCGGCGGATCTCCTTTGGATCGCGTGGCCATTCGGCGAGCAGCTCGTCGCGCACGCGCAGGTCGCCGTTATCGAAGGGATGCTCCGGCAAGAGATTGGGCGGCAGCTCGACTGTCTCCGGGTCGTACAAACGCAGGTACTCCGCCGGCATGGTGCGTGGGTCGTGGGGCGCCATGAAGGCGACGTAGGCAAAGAAGGGGTCGTCCGAATTGTGCCTCTCTAAGAAGGAGATGGCTGCGTCGGCGAAGAGCTCGCTGGAGTGCTTGCCGGGAGTGATGTGGTCGCAGCGCCGGTGGCCCACCTGGTTGGAGAGCCAGGGGTCGCGCACGAACGGCTGGCGGAAGTCGTAGCGGCCGGAAGGATCGAAGTGGCAGGCGGGCACCGACCAGTGGTCCTCCATGCCGCCAAAGAAGATCTCGTCGCCGGTGGTGAAGGAGCGCGCGTAGCTGCTGGGGCCGTTGTGCCACTTGCCGGCGCCAAAGGTGGTGTAGCCGGCGCCGCGCAGCGCCTCGCCGAGCAGAACGTGG
The DNA here is from genome assembly GCA_902805635.1 of uncultured Chloroflexota bacterium. GTDB lineage: Bacteria > Chloroflexota > UBA11872 > UBA12225 > UBA12225 > CADCTC01. The sequence continues at coordinate 1,454 of CADCTC010000048.1, read as the reverse complement.
TCGCGCGGGATCTCCTGGCCCTCTCCCTGGAGGTGGTAGAGCGTGCGCCCGGTATGGAGCATGGCCCGGCTCGGCATGCACACCGCGCCCGCGGAGCCGCCCATGATGTGGGCGTGGGTAAACGCGGTGCCGCCTTCCACCAGTGCGTCCATGGTGGGCGTGATGACCTGCCGGTTGCCGAGCGCACGTATGGTGTCGAAGCGCTGGTCGTCGGCGAAGAAGAACAGGATGTTGGGGCGCTTGTGAGTGGACCTGCCGGTGGCGTCTAATGTGCTCATCGGCAGAGTCTGCCAAGTGGACGCCAGGGACGTGCGGACAGCTTGGCTACGATAGACGCGGGAGAGCTCTGGGTCTGCCGTGGGAGATTCCAGGAGCAGCACAGAGGAGCTCGCATGACGAAAATGCCGAAGCCCAGCGAAGACACGAAAGCGTTCTTCCAGAAGGTGCTGCCGCGGGATGGGCGGGTGCACGTAAAGCCAATGTTCGGGCAGCTGGCGGGCTTTGTGAACGGGAACATGTTCACGGGGATCTACGGGGACTCGGTCTTCGTGCGGCTGGGAGAGGCGGATCGCACGGCGCTGCTGGAGGAAGAGGGGGCGGAGCTTTTCGAGCCGATGGCCGGGCGCCCGATGAAGGAGTACGTCGTGTTGCCCCTTGCGTGGCTGGATGAGCCACAGCGGGTGAGGGAGTGGATGGAGCGCGCCCTACGCGTGGGGGCCGCGCTGCCGCCGAAGGAGCCGAAGGCGGCCAGGGCGAAATCCAGGCGAGCGCCGTAGGCCCGCATGCCTCTCGTCAGACATCCTCGAGCTGCGTGGGGCGCGGTACAACGAGGCGGCCGGCGCCAGGAGGGAACCCCCACAGGTGGTGCAAGTGGCGCCGGCGGCGCGAGGCCGGTCTCCGAGCGGAGACCGGCCTCGCGTGCAGGTGGAGGGAGGGAGGGAGAATATTTCCTGGCGCCAAGACCGTGGGGGCTAGAAGCAGGGGCCGTGGCTGAGGTTAAACTGGCCCCTCCAGGTGGAGTCGGTCACGTTGGCGGCGGCGCCGGTGACGGCGGTGTTGAGGTACTGCCCGGTGTAGAAGTAGTGGGCGGTGCCGTCACCACTGACGCTGGTCAGCGGGATCGCCACGGGTGAGGAGAGGCCCTGGAAGGTGACGTAGATCACCTGTGGCGCGGCGCTCGCAGTGGAGAGCTGGTTGATGATGAAGTGCAGCTCCTCCGCGATACAGGGGTGCTGCGTGAGCGAGCCCGCGTTCACTAGAGTGTTGGTCACGGGTGTTGAGGTTGCCGTGGCCACCACTTCGGCCGTGGTGGTCGGCGTCGCCGTGGGGGTCGCCGTCGGGGTGGTGGTCACCTCGCCCGGGATGGTCGTCACTGTGGCGGTCGCGGTCGCGGTCGCGGTTGCCGTGGCGGTGGCAGTGGGTGTGGGCGACGGCGTGGCCTGTGCTCCCGACAC
>CADCTC010000047.1 GCA_902805635.1 uncultured Chloroflexota bacterium | reverse complement strand
ACTCGGGCCGATCCACGGCGGCCGCACGCCCCGCCGTGGTGCCAATCACAGGGCGGCCGTTACCCCGTTGTTGCTCGCGTGCAATCACACCGAGAGTGTGCTTACGCGCTGGCATGGACTCCCTGTCGGAACGGTGGAGGAACCGTTGGCGTGCGGTGCCTCGGCTGGCGCGGTCACGCGGCTGCGTTGACCTCGTAGCGCAGCTTCTCAATAGCGCGATGCACCCGCTCGTCGGTCTCCGCGGCGACGAAACGCGTGCCGTTGATGACGTGCGACACGGTCGTCGCCGACACGCCGGCCTCGCGCGCGACGTCGTTTAGCGTGACCGGCTGCGGCGCGTCGCTCCGCCCCTGGTGCTGGGTGGCCATCTCCTGCTCGCTGCTCCCCGGTGCTGCGCATGCGTTGTCCGCTAGTGTTCTCCGCTAGCGGTTACGCCCTCGGTCCATTCTACGCAAGCGTTTGCGCGGAGTTGAGCGGCCGCATTGTGCTACGGGGCCACTTCGTCACTGCCGCTGCCTCGCACCGGGCGAGATGTTGCCGCCGCGCGTCGACGGCGGTACAGTCCGGCCGCGGCAACACTCAGCGATCGTGGGCAGGACAAAGGACCAGGCAGATGCGCGGCGCAGTGCTCTTGGGCGAGCGGCAGATCGAAATACGGCACTTCCCCGATCCGACACCCGGTGAGGGTGAGGTGGTGCTGGAGATGAAGGCGTCCGGCATCTGCGGCAGCGACCTCAAGCGCTACCGGGGGCCGGCGAGCGACCGTCCGGCGGAGGAGCTAAAGGCCGGGGGCCACGAGCCGTGCGGCGTGGTCGCGGCCGTCGGCAAGGGCGTCGAGGGCGTCGTCGCCGGCGACCGCGTGATGCAGCACCATTACCTGGGCTGTGGCCGCTGCCGCTACTGCAAGATCGGCTACCCCCAGTTGTGCCGCACCGACGGCGCCCGCGGCTACTACGGAGGGAGCCTGCACGGCGGCCACGCCGACTATCTGCTGTGCGCCGCGAGCACGCTGGTGCCGCTGCCCGACAGCCTCACCTACGAGGAAGGCGCGTCGATCGCCTGCGGCACCGGCACGGCGTACGCCGCGCTGCGCAAGCTCGACGTCTCCGGCCGCGACACGCTCGTCGTCTACGGGCAGGGGCCGGTCGGGCTCTCGGTCACGCTGCTCGGTGCGGCGATGGGCGCGCGGGTGATCGCTGTCGACATCAACGCCAAACGCCTGGCCATGGCGCGCGAGCACGGGGCGTCCGAGGTGATCGATTCGAGCCAGACCGATCCCACCGCCGCGGTAAAGGACCTGACCGAGGGCGAGGGCGCGGACGCCTCGATCGACTGCACCGGCAACGCCGACGCGCGCGCCCAGACGGTGCGGAGCACGCGCGTCTTCGGCCGCGCGTGCTTCGTCGGCGAAGGCGGCACGGTGACGCTGGAGCCGACACCGGACATCATCCACCGCCACCTGACTCTGTATGGCTCCTGGACGTTCAGCACGTTCCTCCTCGAGGACGCCGCCAAGTTCGTTGCCAGCCGGCAGGTGCCGCTGCGCACGATCATCACCCATGCCCAACCGCTGGCGGAGATCGCCACCACCTACCGCCTCTTCGAGGGTGGCGAACCGGGCAAGTGCGTTGTCACCTTCCCCTAGCCAGGCTGCTGCTCAAAGCAGCGCATTGACTTCTCGTTCGATGTTGGCAGCGGCATCTCTGGGCGAGATCTTCTGGTCCAGAAGATCCCCGCGTTGCCTTGACACCACGCCATTCATCTCATCCCAGGGTTTCACCAGGGGCTGCTGGCGGGCCTCTTTCGCGGCGTCCAGCCACCGCTGCTTGTTTAGGTTGAGGACATTCCGTTGCAGGAACACGGTCTCCGCGATTGGCTTGTAGCCGGGGATATCGAAGCCACCAGCCTGCTCGACGAAGCGCATGCCCTCGGTGCCGGCGAACGCCATGAAGTCCCACGCAGCGTCCTTTACCTTGGTCGCGTTCCACATGGCGTAACAATCGGTGTACCAGCGATGGGCGCGCGGCCTCGGACCCAGCGGGCGCAGGACAAGCTCTGGCTGAAACTCCAGGGTCTCCCACTGCGCCAGGATATACGGGCCGGCATTGCCGAATACCGCCTGCCGGCCGGAGCGCCACATGTCCACGCCTTGCGGGCGATCGCCGCCAGTGCGCCTGGGCTGCACCCGCTGCGTGTGGGTGAGATCGGACCAGAACTGCAGCGCCTGCGCTCCGCCGGGAGTCTGGTTAACGACGCATTTCTTGCGCTCTTTATCCAGGAACTCGGCGCCAAAATCCCACCACAGCGGCCAGGTTTCGGTGTAGTCCACACCCCACGTCTCAAGGTTGCCCTGGGCATCTTGCTTGACAACGCGCTTGAGCAGGTCCAGGAAGTCTTGGTGCGTCCACGTCTTGTCGAAGTCGGGCTTGAGGGTCACACCCGCCTTTTCAAGCAGTGGCCGGTTGATGGCCAGCAGACCCACGCCCCAGCCCTGGTTCATGCCGTAGAGCTTGCCGTTCACCGATTGTTCGTCAATTGCCAGCGGGTAGTACTGGTCCGTCTTGATCTTTGACGCGGTGTAGAGTGGCGTCAGGTCGGCCAGCCCGCCGGCCCCCTGAAAGGGCACGATGCGCCGGCTGGTGGTCCAGATCACGTCCGGCGCTGCCCCACCCGCAAACGCGGTGATCATCTTGGCGCCGTAGTCCACCTCGGCGCCGGGATCGTTGGTGGCCTCGATCTTGTGCTGCGGAAAGCGGTTTTGATACTCGGTGGCGGCGGCGCGCACCTTCTCCCATCCTGCTTGATAGAGGTTGCACCAGTACACGATCGTGGCGGGAGCCTTCGTCGTCGCGGCTTGCTGCGTCTGCGCCGCCGGCGAGCCAACCTCGCATGCGGCAGACAGGCCGCCACTCGTCGCCATTGCCAGGACACTGCGCCGTGTCGCGCGTCGGGACATAGATGCCTCCCTCCTACTGAGCCGCGGCCCCCCCGCTAGTGCTGCTTGGCACTACATTACCATGTCGGTAGCAATGCTATCGACGGTGCGTACGATAGGCATCGCCTGAGCGTACCGCGGTTACGCGGGCCGCGCCGGTGGCGTATGATGACCCCAATGCACAGCAACCTGTCCCGCGCGGGCGACACGCATCTTCAAGCGCCGGGACGCTTTGGCGCAAGGGTGGCGGTCGTCACCGGCGGCGCCTCCGGCATCGGCCGGGCCACCGCGGAGCTGTTCGCCGCGGAAGGCGCTGCCGTGGTGATCGGCGACTGGACGGCCGAGGCGGGAACCGCCACCGTGGCGGGCGTGCGGGAGCGCGGCGGACGCGCCCACTTCGTCCAGGTGGACGTCTCCAAGCGGGCGGACGCCGAGCGGCTGGCGCGCGAGGCGGTGGAGACGTTCGGCGGCATTGACATCCTGGTCAACGCCGCCGGCATCGGGCTGCCCAATCACACCGTCGAAAACACCGAGGAAGACGAGTGGGACTACGTGCTGGGCGTGAACCTTAAGGGCACGTACCTCGTCAGCAAGTACGTCATCCCGCACATCCGAGCACGCGGTGGCGGCGCGGTGGTGAACATCTCGTCCGTCCAGGCGTTCACGCCGCTCAAGAACAACGCGCCCTACGCCGCCTCCAAGGGTGGAGTGCTGAACCCC
>CADCTC010000046.1:345-3662 GCA_902805635.1 uncultured Chloroflexota bacterium | reverse complement strand
CGAGACCGCCTCCACCGAAGACGAGGCCGTCAAGCACGTCGCGGACGCCGACGCCTTCTTCGGCACGATCACCCCCCGGATCCTCGCCGCCGCCCAACACCTCCAGTGGATCCAGACTCCCATGGCCGGGCTCGAGAGCTACTTCTTCCCCGCCCTTGTAGAGCATCCCGTCATCGTCACCAACATGCGCGGGATCTTCTCGGACACGATCCCCGACCACGTCACCGCCTACATCCTCTGCTTCGCCCGCGGCCTCCACACCGCCATCCGCCACCAGCTCCAGCGCACGTGGGCGCCGCGTGACCACTCGGTCGTCCATCTCCCCGCCTCCACCCTCGGCATCGTCGGCCTCGGCGGCATCGGCTACGGCGTCGCCCAGCGCGCCGCCCCCCACGGCCTGCGCATCATCGCGATAGACCCCCGCCGCCAGGACAAGCCGCCCGAGGTCGCCGAGCTCTGGCGCCCCGATCGCCTGGACGACCTCCTCTCCCAGGCAGACTTCGTCGCCGTCTGCGCGCCCGAGACCCCCGAGACCCGCGGCCTGTTCGACGCCGCCAAGTTCGCCCGCATGAAACCCACCGCCTACTTCATCAACGTCGGGCGCGGCCGCGTCGTCCAGCTCGATCCTCTCGTCGCCGCCCTCCAGCAACAGCAGATCGCCGGCGCCGCGCTGGACGTCTTCGAACAGGAGCCCCTCCCCGCCGATCACCCCCTGTGGGGCATGGACAACGTCATCATCACCCCCCACATGGCCGGTCGCGCCGCCCACGAGGAGGACCGTCGCCTGGACGTCCTCGCCGAAAACATCAAGCGCTTCGTTGCCGGCCAGCCGCTCCACAACGTCGTCGACAAAGCCGGAGGCTACTAGCATCGCGGGTCAGCTAGACCCACCGCGCCGCCGGGCTCCGCGATGAGCAACGCGGTGCTGGCGGTCAGCAGGCCAGGGCGGTCCACAAGGACCGCCACGGCGAGCCGCAGCTGCGCCCACCACTCTTCCATGGCGCCTCCCTAAGGGTAGGGCACCACGGCTGGCGGGTGGTCCCGTCAGCCGTGGTGCCGTGCCGACCGCTTCACGCTCAGTATAGGCACGATCCGCACCTGAGCCTCTACGCTCGGCAAAAGGGGCGGGCATGGGCACCCTCAACCCTTGGCGACCGTGGTGCCTATCTTCGTCAGGCGACCTGGGCGGCCACTGGTACTGCCGCAGGCAGCAACGATCGGGGCGTGCGTCCGCTCGGTGCGAGAGCACGGATGCCGAGGCGCTGCCGGAATGGAACAGCGGCCAGTGTGTGGGGCGAAACCGCAGCGGTGCCGATGGGCGACTTCGTCACCGAAACGAGACGGAAGAGCGTGTTGCCACCGCCGGGCAGCGGCTGACGGACATTGGTGATGCCCACGCTGGCGATGAATTCCTCTCCCCGAGGAGGCCGCCCAGGGCGGCGACGGGTGCGGCCATGCGGTCCACGCCAGACGTCGTGGCGAGGCCCGCACACCCCAGCGTACCGCAGCGTCAGCCTCTGCGCCGCGTCAGCAGCATGCGAGCGCCGACGATGCCGCCGGTGACGAGGATGGCGGCGAGCAGGCCGAGTCCGACTTTGCCGGCGGTGGCGGCGGGCCCGGCCGCGTCATCGCCGAGAAAGCGACCGAGTGCGACGTAGCCGCCGACGAAGATGGCCGTGCCGAACGCGTCCAGCACCACGAAGCTGCGGAACGGGTAGCCGTTTGCGCCGGCCAGCACGTTCACGGTGGAGCCGAGGGGGGTGAGCAACCACCGCGTGAGCCACACGATCCAGCCGCCCCAGCGCCGGACCGCGCCCTGGGCGCCGTCCATGCGCTCTTCCGAGAGACCCACCTTCGGGCCGAGACGGCGCAGGAGCCGCCGGCCGAGCAGGTGGCCGATGCCAAAGCCCGCGCAGTCCCCGGCCATTCCGGCGAGCAGCCCGGCGAGCGCCGCCAAGGGAAGGGAGAGCTTCCCGTCTGCGCCCAGCGCCCCCGCGGCGAGGAGGAGCGGCGTGACCGGCAGGGGAACACCGGCCGCACCGGCAAAGGCGACGCCGGCGATCGCGAGATAGCCATAGCGGGGCAGCAGGTCCAGCAGGAGCTGCGAAAGGTCGGGCAGGTCGGGCACTGGCGCCGCTTGGGGCAAGGGTGAGGCCACGTCTCATCGCGGAAGGCGCCGCGCTTGAGATACTCGTCCAGGGGTACGGTGGAGCCCTTGGCGGCGAAGAAGGTGTACTCGCGTGCCCCGGACATGCGGATGGCGTCGGGCGGCGTGCCGCCGGCGAGCATGGCGGTGATCTTCTCGGGTGGGCTGCCGGAGATGCCGATCTCATCGATCTTCAAGCCGGGATGGCGCTCGCCGGCCAGCCGGAACAGCTTCTTGAAGGTGATCTCCTCCATGCGCGAGATCGGGTAGGTGGCGACGATGGTGCCGCTGATCGCCTGGGCCGTTGCAGGACGTGCGGACGGGGAGCCGCCGCTGGCGGCGAGCACTGGCCCCGCGGCGGTGAGCGCCAGGGCGCCGGCCGTGCCGGCCACCAGCCGGCGGCGCGACAGCAGAGCGCCGCCCAGAGTGGCAGGGTGTGCGGGTGCGTCGCGCAAGGTGCGGAGCATGTGCGGTCCTCCTCTGTGTTCGCGCAGGCTGCACCGGCACCCGGTGGCCAGTGCTCAGCCCGGCACGCCCCCTGTAGTACCGACGGCCACAGTTGGCAAGGCGTAGACACGTTGGCGCGGCAGCGAGGACGTTGGGCCGTGCGGCAGGTGCATGATGCACCTTGACAGCCCCTCTGCGCGGCGGTAGCGTGGAGTGCCAGGAGGGAAGTTAATGACGATGAGCTGGCCCGCCCCTCAGGCGGGCGGATCGCGCGCGAGACGGCGGAGCGTGCTAGGGGCGGCGGCGTCGCTGGCGGGGGTGACCGCCGTGGGCGGTGCGCTGGTGGGGTGCGGGCAGGAGCGGCCCGCCGCCACGACTCAGACGCGCCCTGCCGGCAAGCTGGAGTTCTACGACTGGTGGCAGCCGACGGATTCGCCGCTGCAGGACGCCTGGTTCAAGTTCGTCAAGCAGGACTTCGAGCAGAAGCACCCTGGCGTGACGGTGGAGTTCAACTTCATCAGCGGCACGACCGGCGTGCGGGACAAGCTGAAGGCGAGCGCGGCGGCGGACACGTCGCCGGACTGCTCGCACGCGTCGGTGGCGTTCGTGCGCTCGCTGTGGGACGCCGGCTTCCTGGAGGAGCTGACGCCGTACGTGCAGAAGACGCCGGACGTGGCGATGAACAAGTTCGTGGACCAGGCGCTGTTCTACAACCAGAAGAACG
>CADCTC010000046.1:0-302 GCA_902805635.1 uncultured Chloroflexota bacterium | reverse complement strand
TATACCGGCATCCCAATGGAGGGGCCGGACGCGGACGCCTTCTACTACAACAAGGCGCACTTCCAGGAGGTGGGGCTGGACCCGTCTCCCGCCAAGACGGCGAGCTGGACGTACGACGACCTGGTGACGGCGGCGCAGAAGCTGACCAAGGGCAGCGGCGACCAGGCGCAGCGGCGAGGGCTGGTGCCGCACGGCATCAGCATGGGCAACGTGCCGGCGTGGCTCTACACCAACGGCGCATCCTGGTACAACAAGGAGCAGACGCAGGTGGCGTTTAACACGCCGCAGGGCATCCAGGCGGT
>CADCTC010000045.1 GCA_902805635.1 uncultured Chloroflexota bacterium | reverse complement strand
CATCGCCCCGTGTTCGGTTCGATGTCCCTCCTCGTCGGCGTCCTCTGCGGGGCGCTCCGCGGCCGCCGCGCGCTGCTCCTGGAGGATCTGCTCCTGCGCCAGCAGCTCGCCGTCGCGTTGCGCAGCCGGCGGCGGCCCCGCGTAGGATGGCACGACCGGCTCTTCTGGGTTGTGATGCGGCGCCTGTGCGCGGACTGGCGCACGCATCTGGTGTTGGTGCGACCGGAGACGGTGCTGCGCTGGCACCGGCGGGGCTGGCGCCTGTTCTGGTGGTGGCGCTCGCGCCGGCCCACGGGGCGGCCGCGGCTGGGGGCACCGAGCGCATCCGCGGCGAGCTCCTCACGCTCAGTATGATCGGAGTGCGTCTGTTGTAGTGGGCGCGGTCTGCCGAGCCGACTGCCGCCACCGACCAGACACGCATCAGAAACCGGGTTACGTAGCCCTTGCCATGACAGCAGACGTAGTCGTGAACGCGTTTCAGGCCACCGCTCCCCTTGTCGCCCCGCTGGCAGCGTTCGGGCGCACGGATCTCGCCGTCGCGGGCGGCAAAGGCGCCAACCTGGGTGAGCTGGTGCGCGCCGGATTCTCCGTGCCGCCCGGCTTCGTCATCACCACGCGGGCCTACAAGCTCGTCGTGCTGGAGCACGGACTCGCCTCTGCCGTCGAGGCCCTCGCCAAAGCCGGTTCCGTCACGCCGGCAGGTACCGCCGCCGCCCGCACGCTCAGGGAGTCCTTCGAGGCGGCGCCGATTCCGGCCGCGGTGGCCGAGGCGGTGCGCGCCGCCCTGCGCGACCTCGGCCCCGATCCGGTTGCGGTGCGCTCGAGCGCCACCGCGGAGGACCTGCCAGGCGCGGCGTTCGCCGGACAGATGGAGACGTTCCTCAACGTCGCCGGCGCCGACGCGGTGCTCGATGCCGTCCGGCGCTGCTGGGCCTCTCTGTGGGCCGAGCGCGCTGTCGACTACCGGCGGCAGCGCGGGATCGACCACGCCGCCGTCTCGCTGGCCGTCGTCGTGCAGCGCCTCATCTCCGCTGACGTCGCTGGCGTGCTCTTCACCGCCAACCCGGTGACTGGCGCCCGCGATGAGCTGGTGGTCGACGCCAGCCCGGGCTTGGGCGAGGCCGTCGTCTCGGGGGCCGTGACGCCCGACCACTACGTCCTGAAGAAGCACAGCCACCAGGTCGTCTCGCGGCAACTCGGGCGGCGTGAGGTAGTGATCCGGCCCGCGGCCGGTGGCGGCACCGAGTCGCTGCGCCCGGAAGAGAGTACCGCGTCGCCTGCGCTCGCCGCCGCGGACCTCGACGTGCTGGGCCACCTGGGGGAGGCGGTCGAGCGCCACTACGGCGTGCCGCAGGACCTCGAATGGGCCATCGCCGATGGCCGGCTCTTCCTGCTCCAGGCTCGCCCCATCACCGCTCTGCCTCCTGCTCCTCCGCCCACGGCGCACGCGTCAGCGGCGGCCCCTTCGCCGTCCGGGCCTCCCCGCGGCCGCGCGAAGCGGTGGCGGGGCTTCCGGCCGCCAAACTTCGCCGGGGAGCTCTTCCCCTTCCGTCCTTACCCGCTGGACGTGACGTCCCACATGCGCGTACTCATGGACGCGCTGGGCACGTGCATGACCGGCCCCCTGGGCGCCGAGTTCCCCAGCGTCCAGAGCCTGGTCGTGGAGGAGAACGGCCTGCCGGTGGGCATCGCCAAGCTGGCCGGCCCGCGACCCTCCCCGCGGCTGCTGTACCGGCCGTGGCTCTCCCTCTGGGAGCGCCGCCACGTGGACACGCTGCGCTGGGAAGACGATCCGGTCATCGCCGAGACGGCCCGCCGCTCGCGCGACCTGGAGCGGCGCGACCTCGCGGCGCTTTCCTGGGATGAGGTGCTGGCCACCTTCCGCGCGGCGCTCGCTCTCATCCCGCGCATCCTGTCGCTCCGCGAGCGCTACCTCATCGTCGCGCTCAAGGACACGGGGCTGCTCTGGCTGTTGCTGCGTGCCGCCGGGCAGCAGCGCCACTTCGGCGCGCTCCTGTCCGGGATCCAGAACAAGACCGTTGTGAGCAACCGTGCGCTGGAGGACCTGGCCGCCACCGTCCGCGCCGCGCCGGAGCTGCGGCGCCTGTTCGCCAAGACCGACGCCGCTGACCTGCCCGCGGCGCTCGCCCGGGCCGGCGCGGCCGGAAGCGGGAGCAGCGAGGGAGACAGCGAGGCGGCCGCCGAGCGTACGCGTGCCTTCCGTGAGCAATTCGAGCGCTTCCTCGAGCAGTACGGGCACCGCGAGACCAACATCGCCTACCTCTCGCAGCCGACCTGGAAGGACGCGCCCGCCATCCCGCTGGGGGTCGTCAAGTCGCTCGCGCTCACCGAGCGCACGCCATCCTCCGGCGCCAAGCCGTCGCACTGGGAGGTGGCGCGCGAGGAGATCCTGGCGCACAGCATCCTGGGCAAGGGCCCGCTCCGGCGCGTGTTCCTGGACCGCCTGGCCCGCGGCCGCGTCCTGCCGCAGCTCCGCGAGGACACCCACTTCTACATCGGACTGCCGCACGCCGCCGAGCGCCGCGCCGCGCTCGAGCTCGGCCGCCGGCTGGCCGGAGCGGGTGCGCTGGCCGCTCCAGAGGACGTCTTCCTCCTGCGCCTGGAAGAGCTGGAGCCGCTCGGGCAATTCTGGCCGCCAGCCGACGCCACCGTGCGCCACCTCCACGCCCTCGTGGAAGACCGGCGTACCCGTCGCGCCGCCCTGGCCGATGTCCCCGTCGTCGAGGCGGACGCCGGTGGAGCGACCGACCCACGCGACGCCGCCGAGGGCTCCGAGGGCGCGCTCCTCTCCGGCCAGCCGGGCAGCGCGGGCGTCGTCGAGGGGCCCGTCCGCGTGATCCGGGGACCGGCCGACTTCGGCAGGCTGCAGCGTGGCGAGGTGCTCGTCGCCCCGTTTACCAACCCATCCTGGACGCCGCTCTTCCCACTCGCCTGCGCCGTCGTCGTCGATACCGGCGCCAGCATGTCCCACGCCGCCATCGTCGCGCGCGAGTATGGAGTGCCCGCCGTCATGGGGACTCGCACCGCCACCACCATGCTCCGGGATGGGCAGCGCATCCGCGTCGACGGCACCCGCGGCCTCGTCTTCCGTGCCGGCGTGTAGGGTCTGTCTCCCCGGCTTCCGAGCCAGTGCCCGGCGAGTGCCTGGACCTCCTGCTCTCCCGGCCGTGGCCATTGCGTCGGCGGCCCGCGAGACGACGGCGTAGCGGAGTGGCTGGCCGAGCACGGCTTCGCGGTGGACCGCACGGCCATCCACCGGAGGCTGCCTGCCCTTCTGCCACGTGTCACTGCCCGTGCGCGGTTCTCACCCAACGTGGGATAGACTTTTGCCTCCCGGCAGCCTGCGGCAGCGAGGAGCCCCGCTGTGTGGCGGGGCTCCTGGTTTGTCGGCGCCAGCAGCGTGGCGCAGAGCATCCAGACGCTCCCCACGCAGCCGGATGACTTCGCCGGGACCAATACCACGGCAGAGATCGCGGTGCACCCCAGTGGGCGGTTCGTCTATGCCTCCAACCGCGGGCATCACAGCATGGCCATGTTCGCCGTGCTGCCGCAGGCGCGGGGTGACTGGTCCTGCCCGTCCTGCCGGTTGACAATCCACGCCGCCGCCTCTGCGATGTCGGCGGCTACGTAGTCGGCGAGGCCCTCCGCCGTCGCGC
>CADCTC010000044.1 GCA_902805635.1 uncultured Chloroflexota bacterium | reverse complement strand
CGGCCGGTGCTCTGGCTTGCTGCGATGCAGCAGCAGGACACGGAGCTGCTCCAGTTGCCACGCGATCAGCTGGGCACACCACGCGGCCCGGAGCTCCGATGCCCGAATTGCGGTGTCCAAATCGGACGCGGTGAGCTGCACGAAGCGTGGATCCGGCTGGTGTCGGGGCCGCAGGGGCGGATGCTACGCACGCTGGTGGACGTGTATCGCGATCGCATCGCGCGAAAGGGACTGGCGTTCGCGAGCGGGCAGAGCGCCACGTCCAGCGGCTACGAGAAGAACCTGAGCACGCTGCGCAGCCTGGGGCTCATCGACTACCCGTCACGTGGTCAGGTAGTGGCGAAGGCGCTGTTGTTCCCCGATGGAGTTCCGGCGTGAGCGCGCTACTCACCCTCATGCGGCACCGCCTCCCAGAGCCCGGCGGCCCCGCCGTCGCCCCAGTTGGGGCCGCGAGCGGTGGTGCCCGCCCTCAACGCGAGCCCGCGCAGCCGGAGGCGTTTCAGCGCGGCCCCCGCAGCCTTGGGGCTCATACTCATCGCCTTCGCTATGTCCATGACGGGTGCAGCGCCGCGTTCGCGCAGCACGGCCAGCATGCGCGCATCTCGTTCGTCGAGCAGACGCGAGGGCATGCCCACAGGATAGAGGCCTGGCCCACGCCGTTTCCCGTGGGAGCGCCAGCGGAAGCGCGCTACTCATCCGTCGGCGGTACTGCTTCCCAGATGGATTCGGGGACCTCCATCCCCCAACCGCGGGGCGTGTCGGCCGTCCCCGCCACGCGAGCCAGGCCGTGGTGCCGCAGGCGGTCCAGGATCCCCCGGACGCCCAGCCGGCCCAGCCCGAGCACCTGGCCAATGGCGGAGGGCGTGTGCGGGCCGCGCTCGCGCAGCACGTCCAACACGCGGGTAGCGAACTCGCGGAGGTGAGCGTTGGGCATCTGTACAGGATAGGGATTCGACTGGCGCCGTGTACGAGTGGCGGCGTGACACCGAACTTCGACACTGCTCCACCACCGGTCCGTGATCTGCGCACCACCCGAGCGCGCTACCCCTACTGGCGTATGGATCAGCGTGACCCCACGGGGGTAGACCAGCCGCCGCCCGTCTCTGACGACGAGTACCGGCGCCGCTACGAGGCCGAGCGCGCCGCCGATGTCGAGGAGTGGCAGCGAGGCACCCACCGCGCAGAGTGGAATCTCGCCATCCCGGAGCGCTGGGCGCACGTGAAGGACGACGCGCACGGCGGGCGCGGCGGCGCGTGGCTTGGCTACGCCCGGCTGGTGGAGCATCGCTTCGGGCTGTCGCTCAAGGTGATGCAGCCGAATGGCTCGTGGCGGCCATGGTCGCCGTTCGAGCTGGATCCGCAGCGGGCGCAGAGAACTGCTCGTCCCCGCACGCAAGGCAGGGCCGCCCCGAAGCCAGAAACGCCGGGATGAGTCACGTGCGCATGTGGACGGTCTACCTGACCGATACGGAGATGCGCGAGGCGCTGGGCCTGCTCAAGAACCGGGACCGCACAACGCCCGAGCGGGAGGCCGCCGCGGACCACCTCCTGGGCATCCTGCAGCGGCAGGTGGACGAGCTGCAGGGCGCGATCGACTGGGACGAGCGGTCCTTCCGGCTGCAGTTCCCTGGCCGACGCTTTATCCGGCTGGGAGACGAACCGGGAGACGTGCAGCTGACCTAGTGGCGTTACGGCCGCGGTGACGACTACGACGGTTGTGGATTGCTGTTCCGCGGGTCCTGGCCGCGCCCAGATGATAGTGCCGGCGGCGATGGCGACAAATGTGACGGCAAAGGTTTCTGCGATCACGCCACGTCCGGAAGGTGCCCCGCCCGAAGATCTCGTACGGCGCGCGGTAGAACGGCTCCCGCGCGACCGATGCCGCTGCACTCCTACCCATTGTCTGCGTCCCGCTCACACCATCGTCATCACTCTCACTCCGTAGGAGGGGGCGATGATGAGGATTATCTACCGTGGTGCACCTTCACCCTGGTGCGTGCTGAAGGTCGCCTTGCGGGGCAACGCGCCGCCGCCATTCCTGCGGCCTACGACCTCTATCGCGAATAGGGCACTGGCTGGGAGTTCGCGACATTGTCTGGTGCTCACACGCTGCCGTGGGCCACTTGAGGGCAGAAAGCGGTGACGCAGCGGGCCGCGTACTCTGGACGCTGCTGCGCGGGGTGTGAGAGGGCAAAACCACTCCACCTCGGCGGATGTGTCGTGCTCAACATAACACCGCCGCCTGGACAGTGACCTGGCGTTACTTCTTCAACTCGTCGAGAACCGCGGTCCGTGTGAACCCCGCATCCTCGAGCTTCCGCATGATCATGCCGACGTGCTTCTTCGTGAGGTCCGGCGGGCCGTGACCGGGCAGCGTCACCGTGACGCCGTGCCCCTGAAACTGCCGGTGGCTTGTTTTCTTGCCTGGCTTCGGAACGAATCCGTTGTCGAGCAGCCAGCGCTCCATTTGCCGGCGGGTCACCTCCGAGGCCATCAGTCGCCGAGCCCGGCCTTCCCACTCGTCACTCGGTCACTTCCTTGTCGAGGAGCCACGCCTGTGTGAGCCCGTCCGCGATACCCGTCACTGCCACAGGGATTCGACCCCCTGGCCTTTTGGTTCGTGGCTCCGGGGCACTGGAGCGGGTCACAGGCCGACAACTGCTGCGGCATTGTCGCGGAAGAGCTGCCCGTCCCGGATGTACTTGCGCACCATGCGCTCGCTCCGGTGGCGGGTCTGCTTCATGATGGCCCGCTCGCCCGCCCCCGCGATCGCCGCCGCCGTGGCGAGCCCCGCGCGCAAGCTGTGTCCCGCGTAGCGCGACGCGTCCAGCCCGGCGGCCGCCGCCGCCCGCTTCACTACCAATGCCACCGCCCGGTCCGAGAGGCGGCCCTGCTGGAGCTGCTCGTGCCGGTTGACGGAACGGAACAGCGGCCCTTCCTTTATATACGCGCAGTCCAGCCACGCCTGCACCGCCCGCACCGGGCACGTGTCCGGGTTGGAGCCGTAGGGGATGCCGACGGTCTGCCCCTCGCCCTCCTGGTCCGTCTTGGACCTGCGGATGGTGACCACCAATCCGGCGCGGCTTACCGCAACGTCGCGCACGTCCACGGCCACCAGCTCGCTGCGGCGGAAGGCACCGGCGAAGCCGAGCAGGAGGAGTGCCCGGTCGCGCAGGCCGAGCAGCGTGTCGGGCAGCGTCGCCACCATGGCGCGCACGTCCTCGATCAACGTGGGCGCCTTGCCCTCCTGCGCCGTGCCGTGCGCGCGCCGGATGCCGGCCCACACCGCGCGCACCGTCGCGTGGCGCGTGGGCGAGTCATGCGCGGAGTAGCCGGCGGCCTGGTGCGCCTGTGCGATCGAGCTCAGCCGGCGCTGCAGCGTGCTCACCTTGCACACCGCCGCCAGCTCGGTCAGGTACAGGGCGACCGTCTCGGGCGCGGCGGGCAGCGTGGTGCGCCGCCGCTCGCGGCACCACAGCGTGAAGTCGTTCCAGTCGCTGCGGTACGCGCGCCGCGTGTTGGGCGCCTTGGACTCCTCGGCGTACGCCCGCGCCCGCGAGGCAGTCTGCTCGAGTGTCGCCAGCGGCAGCTGCGTCGTCGCCCGGCCAATCGCCAGCGCCGCCGAGCGCCGCTCGCTGCCGGCTCCCGCGCGCCGCCCGGCCCGCTCCGACCAGACGACTCCCGCCGC
>CADCTC010000043.1 GCA_902805635.1 uncultured Chloroflexota bacterium | reverse complement strand
TCGGTGGTGGCGCCGCGGGCGCAAGTGTGGCCTTGGTGAGCTCGCCGGCGTTAAACCCGATCCGCTGTTCCCACGCCGCTGCTTCCATGATGAACGTGCCGTAGTTCTCCGCGCTGATCCCGAACAGCGCCAGGTCGGCGGCGCTCTGCACCTGGAGGAGCTGGGGTTGCTCCTGGTTCGTATCCCACTTCGCCAGGTAGATCGGCGCGCCTAGCGTGACCATGCCCGCGGATACCCACGGATCGCCCAGCCGGAAGCTGCGCAGCTGCTCCACGCTCACCTCACGCCGATCGCTCCAACGGACCGTCTTGCCGATGAGCGCCCGCGTGTCCGCCACCCAGTGCAGTGCGCCCTCCTCATCCGCCACCCACACGTGAGGCGACCCGGTCAGGGCATATACGGCGCCGGGGCTACCGGCCTGCTGCTGCAGCGGCGCGGCATCCGCCCGGAGCCCGGCCACTAGCGCCGCCACCACGATTCCCACAGCGATCAGCCGGCGCGCGCTCCGGCATGCACGAAGGATCGCCACCTGCATCGCACCTCCTATTGCAGCGTGTTGCAGAGTAGGGGACAAACCGTATCGCATTCCATGCTCATCGCTTCACCTGTGGTGGGTGCCGTCGCTGGACTCTCACACCGCCAGCCAGAGGTCCAAACCCTGACGCTGCAGCTGCGTGATCCGATCCGGCTGGCTAGACGTACCAGGTTCGCCAAATCGCGGCGAGAACTTGGCACGGATGATGCGTTTACGTAGGTGTAACGGCGCGGCAACGCGGGCAATGCGGGCGCTAGCAAGCATCGGGGAGAAGGATTATGAGCATGGACTTCAGGCGGATAGTCGTTGGCCAGATCGAGTCAACTGGACAAGCCGGGCTTCCCGACTTCAGTGCGGCCGGCCTCTCAGCGCGGCGCGTCAGAATGCCGTTGAGCACCAGCATGCCGTTGAGCACCAGCATGGAAGAGGAGCGCCTGGCAGAGGCCGAGGTGTGCCTGTACCGCGCCAAGCAGGAGGCGATCCTGGGCACGCGCTATGATGCCGACGAGTACGACCGCATAGTGGAGCGCTACCGCGCCGCCAAGCGGCACGCCGACGAGGCGCGGCTGGCGGCGCACCAGGCGCATGCCGCGCAGGCGGCTCTCTCAAGTAAGGGAGGCGGCGCACCGCTTGGATCAACTGGGCCCACGCTGGAGCCACTACTCTCCGGGTTCACCCGGCCACACGCCGCCTGACCGCGTAACCGCCTGGGTACGCTCTCGGCGCGGCACACTGCTTGCAGCGGCTCGTACGGCATGGCGTGCGGTAGCCTTTAGCGAGCAAGCGGGAGCGGACGATCGTGGGGCGGGGCATGGCGAACACAGATGCATTGGCGGCCATCAACGTTGGCCTGCCGGCGAACGAAGCGCTCAATCAGTCCAAGCGGCTGGGACGCGCTACCGAAGACGAGAAGCTGCTCAATCGGGAGCCATCGCGCCCGGGGGCAGACTTCATCCACACCGACGCGTGGCGCGTGCTGCGCATCCAGGGTGAGTTCGTCGGTGGCTTCGACGCGCTGGCGGAGGTGGACGCCGCTGTGGCCATCTTCGGCTCGGCGCGCGTCAAGCCCGAAGATCCGATGTACGCGCAGGCTACCGAAGTGGCGCGGCGGCTGGCGAAGGCTGGATTCGCCGTGATCACCGGCGGGGGGCCGGGCATCATGGAGGCGGCCAACAAGGGGGCGAAGGAAGCAGGTGGCCTCTCCATCGGCTGCAACATCGAGTTGCCGTTCGAGCAGGGCAGCAACTCATACGTGGACGTAGCGCTGAACTTCCGCTACTTCTTCGTGCGCAAGACGATGTTCGTCAAATACTCGGAAGGCTTCATCATCTTCCCTGGTGGCTTTGGCACGCTGGACGAACTGTTCGAGGCGCTGACGCTGATCCAGACGCGCAAGATCCAGAACTTCCCGGTGATCCTGTTCGGCCGGGCGTACTGGCAGGGGCTGCTGGACTGGATCAAGGGCACGGTGCTTGCCGAGGGCAAGGTCTCGGTGGAAGACCTAGACTTGCTGGTGGTCACCGACGACGTCCAGGAGGCGTGCGACACGATTGTCAACTGCTACCAGAACCGCTGCTGGGAAGCGAGTGAGCGCTCAGAGGCGGCAGCGCTGGCACACGAGCAGAAGAGCGGGGCCAAGCCGGACACTACCGGCACAACACAGAATGAAGGAAGGTGAAGTGATGAGTCAGGGAGGACATGCGCCGCAGGCGTCGTTCCCGCGCTGCCGTGAATGCGGCGAGGGGGACCTGGTGCCGCTGTCGGACTTTGGGGCGCAGGGCGCGCCGGTGACCTACAAGGCCTGGGTGTGCATCAATCCGGAGTGCGGCTTCAATATCAAGATCCGCAACGGCGAGGTGCTGATCAACGAGCCGGTCAACGACGCGCGCTCTGAGCCGCGCCATTCGCGCGGTGGTCCGGGCGGGGGGCTTCGGCCGGTGCGCTGAGTTGCGGCACGGCCGGCCAGGCCAGCTCTGGTTACACGCGAATCAAAGCGGGCGCACCTGTGGTGCGCCCGAGTCGCTCGGCGTGCGTGGAGGCGCTGCCGCTGTCGACGCGCTTAGGACGCGACCGGGTTGCCTTCGAGGTCGAACTTCGGGTCTTTGATCGTCAGCCCCGTGCCGACCAGCAGCTTGTCTGACCCGGACTGCACCTCGTCCTTGAGCAGGTGCTTGTTCGGGTTGTAGACCTTCTCCCATTGGTTCTCATCGCCGAAGAACTTCTTGGCGAGAGTACGGCACGTGTCGTTGGGGCCGCTCGAATACTGGAAGGAAACGCCGCTCGGCGCTTCCGCCTTCTTACCGCCGCCGAAGAGCTTGTCCAGGAATCCCATCGTCTATACCCCTCAGTAACACTGGTGTGTTGACAGGCTCAGTATAGCCTATGCCTTTGGACTGCGTCTTAGCCCTACGCCTTCAGCTTCTGGTCTTCCGGCACGGCGGTCTTCACTTGGCCGATGCGGCGCAGCGTGATGGACTGCGACTGCAGCGGGTCCGGCAGTCCGGTGCGTGCCAGGCGGCGGGTGGCGTGCAGCTCCATGCGTCCAAGCAGGTCGGTCACCACGTCCGGCCGGGCGTCGGCCAAGTTGTGCTGCTCCTGCGGGTCCGCCTGAAGGTGGTAGAGCTCCAGCGGCGGCAGATCGTGGAAGTCCGGCTCCTGGGCCTGGATCAGCTTCCAGTCACGTGTGCGCCAGGCGCGCTTGCGCATCCACGTGCATTCCGTCAAGTACAGCGCGTCGATTCCGGTGCGCTTCGCGCGTCGGGATGTGGCGGCGGCCCAGAGGCTGCGGCCTTCCATGCGCTCCTGCGCGGCCACGTCGGGCAGGCCGATCGCTTCCAGGATGGTAGGGGCCACGTCGCGCAGGCGGGCGAAGCCGGGCACGCGCTTGCCGGCGGGCAGGCGGCCGGGCAGGCGCATGAGCAGCGGGACGTGCACGTTCCCTTCATAGAGGCCGTGGTGGTCGAAGTACCCCACATGGTCGTCGAGGATCTCGCCGTGGTCGGCGGTGAGCACCACCAACGTGTTCTCGGCCAGACCGGTCTCCTCCAGGAACGTGAAGACGTGGCCCAGCGCGGCGTCCACGTAGGCGATCTCGGCGTCGTACTGGGCGATGGGGAAGCGGATGTCGGTGACACCGCCCATCCAGTGCTGGAAATACTCCCGGAACGGCTCGAAGCCAAACACCGGGTCCATCGAATGGTTGTCCTTGTCGCGCTCGTCGCCGGTGTAGAACATGCGGCTGAACGGCGGGGGCGGCAGGTACGGCGTGTGGGGGTCCCAGTAGTGGGCATAGACGAAGAAGGGTTGGTCCTTGCCGCCTTTGCCGGCCGCGGCGGCGGCGCGCTCCAGCAGCGGCAGCAGCGCGCCGTTGACCGCCTCGGCCTTGCGCCACTCGGTCAGCGAGGTCTGGTCCCAGCGGTAGCGCTCGTAGGCGTCGAAGCCGCGGTCGAACCAGCGGCCCAGGTTATCCGCGGCGCCGGTGAAGTAGCCCTGCTCGCGCAGGATCTCGGCCAGCTGGCGCACGCCGGGGTCCAGCTCCACCGTGCCGCCCTGGGTGACGATCTGGTGGCTGAACACGTCCTTGCCGGTGAACAGGGTGGTGTAGCCGGGATGGGTGGGGATGTGCTCGGAGTAAGCGTCCTCGAAGAGCAAGCCCTGGCTAGCCAGGCGGTCGATGTGCGGGCTGGTCAGGCGTGGATAGCCGTAACACGAGAGGTGGTCCGCGCGCTGCGTATCGACGGCCAGGACGAGCACGTTGGGCCGCGTGGTCGAGGTGGCGCCGGTGCTGCTGACGTTACTTGCGCTCTGCGTGCTGAAAGGCATGGCGGGCCGGTATCTTAGCAGCCGCTTTGGGAGGCGGAACAGACCATGGATCGTAGTGAGTGGGGCGAGCGCGGCGGGCTGAGCGCGATGGCGCGACCGCGGGTGTGCGTGGTGGGCAGCGCCAACGTGGACCTGGTATTCAGCGCGCCGCGCCAGCCGCTGCCCGGGGAGTCAGTGTCCGGAACGGCGTTCGGCATGTTCATCGGCGGCAAGGGGGCCAACCAGGCGGTGGCGGCGGCGCGCGCCGGGGCGCACGTGGACTTCGTCGGGCGGCTGGGGAGCGATGCGTTCGGCAATGACGTCGCCGGAGCGCTGGAGCAAGAGGGCATCAGCCTCAAGCACGTCACGCGCGATACCCAGGAAGGCACGGGGGTGGCGGGTGTCGTCGTGGAGCCGGACGGGACCAACGCCATCATCGTGGTGCCGCGTGCAAACGGCCGGCTGAGCGACAAGGACGTGCAGCGCGCGCGGGGCGCCATCTCCGCGGCCGGATTGCTCTTGCTGCAGCTGGAGGTGTCGCTGGACGCCACGCTTGCGGCGGCGCGCGTGGCGCGGCGGGCAGGGGTGACGGTGGTGCTTAACCCGGCACCCGCGCGCGAATTGCCGGACGCGCTGCTGCAACTAGCGGACGTGATCACGCCGAACGAGACCGAGACGCGCGTGCTGACCGGCATCGATGCCGGCACGCCGGAAGGGGCGCGCGCAGCCGCGCAGGCGCTACGGCAGCGCGGCGTGGGGACGGTGCTGCTCACGCTGGGAGACCGAGGCGCCCTGCTGCTGCCACCGGATGGCAACGCGCTGGAGGTGCCGTCCTTCCCGGTACGTGTGGTGGATACCACGGCGGCGGGAGATGCCTTCTGCGGGGCGCTCGGCGTGGCGATGGCGGAAGGGAGGCCGATGGAGGAGGCGGCGCGGTTCGCGTGCGCGGCCGGTGCGCTGGCGTGCACCGTGATGGGCGCCGGTCCGTCGCTCCCGCCGCGCCTGGAGATCGAGCGCCTGCTGGCGCCTGCGCCGTAGCAGCCCGCCGCTACGGCGCAGCACGACGACGGCACGGATAGTGCCTCCCCACTCGTGCCCCCCGGAATAAGGTTCCGGGGCGACCAGTGATGAGCGATAGAGGCGATAGCCGTTCGCTGCGACGCCGGACACGAGTCCTGGCGCGCCACAAGAGGAGAGGTACCAGTATGCAAGGAAGCACGGGGACCGGCGGTATGGGTGCGGGTAGCACCGGCGGCATGGGCGGAGCAGGCGGATCCGGCGGTATGGGCGGGTCAGGTGCAACGGGTGGGGCCGGACCGCTCGGTGGCGGCGGAGTGAGTGGTGCAGTAGGAGGAGCGGCCGGAAGCGGCGCGGCCGGAAGCGGCGCGGCCGGGGGCTATGGTGGGGCTGGCGGAGCCGGTGGTTACGGAAGTGCGGGTGCCGGCACCGGCACCCGCACAAGCTCCGGCGGGATGAGCGGTGGTGCCGCAACGGGCGGCGCGGGAACGGGCGCTGGACACTCGGGCGGATCTCAGCAGCAGGGGGTGGTGGACCAGGCCAAGGAGACCGCGGGAGAGGTGGTGGACCAGGCGCGCGATAAGGTGACCGAGGTAGTGGGCCAGGCCAAGGAGCAGGTCACCAGCCGCCTCTCAGACCAGATCGGGCGCGCATCAGAGGGACTGGGCGGCGTGGCGGAGGCTATGCTGGCGGTGAGCCGGCAGCTGCGCGAGCAGGATAATCCGCAGCTGGCGAACTACGCCAACATGGGCGCGGAGCAGGTCCAACGGCTGGCAGGATCTCTGCGTGGGAAAGACCTGGACCAGGTTCTGGAGGACGCGGAAGACTTCGCGCGGCGCCAGCCGGCGGCCTTCCTGGGTGGCGCGTTCGCGCTGGGCCTGATCGCGTCACGCTTCCTCAAGAGCTCCGGCCGGCGCCGCGAGTCGGGTGGTGAGACGCGCGGCTACGGGGCCGGCGTCAACGCCCGCGGCCAGCTCGCGCTGCCGCCGCCACCCCGCTACGGACGCTACGCGCCGTACGGACCGGGCCGTGCGCCCTATCCCACGCCGCGCCCGCCGGCCATGCCACCGGGAGGTTACGGCCGGCCGGCCGGCCCAGTTCCTTACGGGCGAGGCTATGGCTCCGCGGCGCGCGCGCCCTTCACCGGACAGCCTGGTCCTGGGATGCCGCAGCGTCCTATGCCACCGGCGACTCCCGGCGCTGGAGCTGGAGCGACAGGGAGCACCTCGGGCGCAGCGGGCGCAGCGGGCGCAGCGGGCACAGCGGGCGCAGCGGGCGCAGCGGGCGCAGCGGGCACATTCCGGCCAGCGGGCGGGAGCGGCGCAACAGGCGGCGCCGGTGGCCAGGGTGCCGGAGGCGGCAGTACCGGTGGTGCCGGGAGTATCGGGAGTTCCGGAAGCACCGGCGGAGCCGGGAGCACGGGTACGTCCGGCAGCGCGGGTAGCGGAACGACCGGCCAGCCGGGCACGACTCGTTGAATGACGGACGTGCCGCGGTTGGAGGTGTCGTGATGCAGCAGCGTAATGAAGATCGTTCGCTCGGCGAGCTGTTTGGCGATCTGGCGCGGGAGACCGGCACGCTGGTCCGCCAGGAGGTGGAGCTGGCGAAGACGGAGATGGGCCAGAAGGCCGCCCGCGTCGGGCGGGAGATCGGCTTTCTGGCTGCCGGCGGCCTGGTGGCCTATGCCGGCTTCCTGGTGCTCCTCTTCGCCCTCATCGCTGGGCTGGTGGCAGCCGGGATGCCGGCGTGGCTTGCGGCGCTGATCGTCGGCATCGTGGTAGCCGGTGGGGGGTACCTGCTGGTGCAGCGGGGCCTCAGCGCCGTGCGACGCACGAGCCTGGCGCCGACGCAGACCATCGAGACGCTCAAGGATGACGTGGAATGGGCCAAGGAGCAAGTCTGATGAGTCGATTTGGTGAGCCGGACCGTAGCGGTTCGGGTGCGTCTGGCGGTTCGGGCAGCTTCGGCTCGGGTGAGCCGGTCAGGCGCGTGACAATCGGCGGTGCGCCGGCGAATCCGCCGGCAGGCACTTCCAGTGGCGCGCCGCCGGCCACTGGCGGTGGCCGTGGGTCGCTTGCACCCGACGCCGAAGACAGCTCGCCGGAGACGGTCGAGCTGGAGCAAGACATCGAGCAGACGCGCGCGGAGATGAGTCATACCATCGACGCGATTCAGGAGCGGCTCGCGCCGGAGACGCTGGCGGAGCAGGCCAAGGACACCGCGCTGGACGTGGCGGAGCAGGTCATTGCGCACGCGAAGGAGGCCATCCGTGAGGTGGCCGACGACGCGAGGTACGCCGTGCGTGCGGCGACCATAGGAAAGGTAGAGGACATGGTCAACAGGGCAAAAGACACGGCCGAGGACGTTCGCAGCGGCATCGTGGATACGATCCGCGAGAACCCGATCCCGGCGGCACTGGTGGGCATCGGGCTGGGCTGGCTCTTCTTCAATGGGTCGAGCGGTTCGCGCAGCCGTCGGTCGTATGAGTACGACGACTACGACTACGCGGACTACAATGGCGGCGAACAGTACGGCGGCGCCGGGGCGGGCCGGGGCCGGCTGTGGGGCAGTGACCGCTACGGCTACGAGTACTCCGGCGGCGCGGGCCGCTCCGGCGCGTATGGCCGCGCGGGCGGCTATGCGGGGGCGTACGGTGGTGGAGCAGCCGGGGATTGGCAAGGTGGCGAGGGTGAGGGCGGCGAGGGCATGGTCGATCGCGCCCGCGACGCTGCCTCCGGCATGGCTTCAGGCGTAGCGGACCGGGCCGGGAGCGTGGCCGACACGGCAGGGAATGTCGTCGGCCAGGCCACGGACACCGTCAAGTCGGCCGCGGGAACGGTAGCGGACACCGCGTGGAGCGCGGCCGAGCAGACCATGGACGTGGCCGAGGACCTGGTGGACCGGGTCCAGTATCGGGCACGCCGCGTGGAGGAGAAGTTCGGCGGTGTTCTGGAGCGCAACCCACTCATGATAGGGGCGGCTGCGTTAGGCCTGGGAGCCATCGCCGGGCTGCTGGCGCCGCGCACCCAGCGCGAGGACGAATGGATGGGCGAGACGCGCGACCACCTCATGGACCGGGCGCAGGACGTAGCGCGCGACACCGGCGAGAAGGTCCAGGAAGTAGCCCAGGAAGCTGGGCAGGCCGCCACCCACGCCGCCAAGCAGGAGGCGCGGGCCCAGAACCTGGTCGGCGGGGGGAGCGATCAAGGCACCCACAATCAGGGCAGCCAGGGCCAAGGTGGGCAGAGCCAGGGCGGGCAGAGCCACTCTGCTCCCGGCGGGCAGACTGCTCCCGCTCGGCAAGAGCAGCCCGGCCCGGCCGGACAGTTCGGAGGCCAGACCGGCGTAGCCCAGCCGGGCAACCAGATGGGCAACCAGCCAGGCAACCGGCAGGGTGGAGGCGCCGGCTAGCCCAGCCCCGCAGAGCCCTGGCAGAGTCCTGCCAGGGCTCCCTACACCCGGCCTTGCGTCAGGATCTCCTGGCGCGCTTCGGCTGGGGTGTCGGCCGCTTCGCGTTCAATGCCGCCCTTCCAGCGCAAATCGGGCTGGCGGGCGGCACGGACTTCGTCGAGGCGGCTGACGGGGGTGACGTGGGGTGCGGCGTGGAGCAGGTCCGCGTCCTCACGCGCCTCGCGGCCGATGGCGATCAACGCCTCCGCGAAAGCGTCCAGCGTCTCGCGCGATTCGGTTTCGGTCGGCTCGATCATGATCGCTTCTGGCACGATCAGGGGGAAGTAGATCGTGGGTGGGTGATAGCCGTAGTCGATCAGGCGCTTGGCCAGGTCGAGCGTGCGCGCGCCGTGCTCGCGCAGCGGCCGGCCGTCTAGCACGAACTCGTGCATGCAGGTGCGGTCCACGTACGGCTGGAAGTGGCCGCGCAGCTTGGCCAGCAGGTAATTGGCGTTGAGCACCGCGTTGGCGCCAATCTCCGGCAGGCCGTCGCTGCCGTGCAGCAGGATGTACGCGTAGGAGCGCAGCGCCGCATTGAAGTTGCCGTAGAAGCCGTGCACCCTGCCGATGGTGTCCGGACGGTCTTCGTCAAGCGCGTAGCTGCCGTCCTCGCGGCGCACCACTACCGGCGCCGGCAAATACGCCTCCAGATCCTTGGCGACGCAGATGGCGCCGCCGCCCGGACCGCCACCACCGTGGGGGACGGCGAACGTCTTATGTAAATTGATGTGCAGCAGGTCCACGCCGAAGTCGCCGGGGCGGACCTGCCCGACCATGGCGTTCATGTTGGCGCCGTCGCAGTAGACGTAGCAGCCCGCGTCGTGCGCCAGGCGGCAGATCTCCACGATCTGCCGCTCGAACAGCCCCAGCGTGTTGGGGACCGTCATCATGATCGCGGCGCAGTCGTCGTCCAGCTTGGCGCGAAAGTCCTCCAGGTCCAGCTCGCCGCTCTGGCGGTCGTGGCCGATGGTCACCGCCTCGTAGCCGGCCATGGCGGCGGTGGCGGGATTGGTGCCGTGCGCCGAGTCTGGGATGAGCACCTTACGCCTGATGCGCCCCTGCTTGATGTGCGCGGCGCGCGCCATCAGGATGCCGGTCAGCTCGCCATGCGCGCCGGCTACCGGCTGTGCGGAGACGCCCGGCAGCCCGGTGATCTCGGCCAGCATGCGCTCCAGCTCGTACAGCACGCGCAGCGCGCCCTGCGCGGTCTCCTGCGGCTGCAGTGGGTGGAGCTGTCGGAAGCCGGGTAGGCCGGCCACCGCCTCGTCTACGCGCGGGTTGTACTTCATCGTGCACGACCCGAGCGGGTAGAACTCGCCGTCCACCGAGAAGTTCCGCTTGGAGAGGCGCGTAAAGTGGCGTACCACGTCCAGCTCGCTCACTTCAGGCAGGCGTAGCTCGGTGCGCTGCTCGTGCTGCGGGATGAGGTCTCCAAGCGGCCTGGCGGGCACGTCCAGCGCGGGCAGGGTCACGGCACGCCGGCCGGGCACGCTCTTCTCGAATATCAGCGGCTCGGGCTGCCGCCGGCCGGTCAGCGTGGTGTGGCTGGTCGCGCCCGGTGTGGCGTTGGGGTCGACCTGGCCCGCGTGGCCCGCCTGGCCGGTGGTGGTCATCGGATCTCTCCCAGAGCGGACACCAGCCGGTCCATGTCGGCGCGGGTGGTCATCTCGGTGCAGCAGAGCAGCAGGCTGTCGGCCAGCTCAGGGGCGAAGCGGCCCAGGTCATAGCCGCCCACGGTGCCGTGCGACAGGAGCTGCCGGTTGACTTCGGCGGCGGGCAGCGGGCAGCGGGCGACGAACTCCTTGACGTAGGGGGCGCTGCTCAAGACCGAGTAGCCGTTCAGGCCGCCTATCTGATCCGCCAGGTAGTGCGACTTCTGGACGCACTGCTCGGCAACCTCGCGCAGGCCCTGCTTGCCCAGCAAGCACAGGTAAATGGTGGTGGCGAGGGCGATCAGCGCCTCGGCGGTGCAGATGTTGGAGGTGGCTTTCTCCCGGCGGATGTGCTGCTCGCGCGTGGCCAGGGTGAGCACGAAGCCGCGCCGGCCATCGCCGTCCACGGTGCCGCCGACGATGCGTCCGGGCATCTGGCGCACGTATTCCCCCTTGCAGCCGAACATGCCGACGAGCGGGCCGCCGAAATCGGTCGGGCCGCCGGTCCACTTGCCCTCCCCCACCACGATGCCGGCGCCGTATTCACCTGGCGCGCGCAGCAGGCCGAGCGAGGCGGGGTCGGCCACCACCACAAGGATGGCGCCCGCAGCTTTGAGGCGCTCCGCCAGGCCCTCCACGTTCTCCAGCCAGCCGAGGAAGTTAGGCTGCTGGATGATGAGGCAGGCGACGCTCGCGTCGATGCTGGATGCCAGGTCTTCGACGCGCTCCAAGCGGTCTTCCGCGCTACGGTTCCAGCCGGAGACGGTGGTGATCTTGATGTCCGGGCCGGTGGTGTAAGTGCGCAGCACGTCTCGGTGGAGCGGGTGCACCGTATCCGCCACCAGCACGTGCTTGCGGCGGGTCAGCGCGCACGCCATGCGGGCGGCTTCGCCGACGCCGGTAGCGGCGTCGTAGACCGAGGCGTTGGCGACGTCCATGCCGGTCAGCTCGCACACCAGGGTCTGCCACTCGTAGATCGCCTGCAGCGTGCCCTGGGAGACCTCTGGCTGGTACGGGGTGTACGAGGTGAGGAACTCGCCGCGCGAGATGAGCGCGCCGATGGCCGACGGCGTGAAGTGGCGGTACGCGCCGGCGCCGAGGAAGCTGGGGGTGTGGTCCAGGTCCAGGTTCAGCTCGGAGAGCGCGCGCACGTGGCGCAGCACCTCCAGCTCGCTCAGGCCCGGCGGCATGTCGAGCTCGGGCTTGTAGAGATCGGCCGGGATGTCCCGGAAGAGATCGGCGATGCTGGAGGCGCCTATGGTGGCCAGCATCTCGTCGCGCTCGCGCGCGGTGGTGGGTACGAAGGAAGGCATCTAGTGGAGCGTCTGGATGTACGCGTCGTAGGCGATGGCGCCCATCAGCGAGTCGAGCTCGCCGGCAGAGGTGGGCTTGACCTTGAGCATCCAGCCGCCGGTGAAGGGCTCCTTGTTCACCAGGTCCGGCGCGTCCTGGAGGCTGGCGTTGGTTTCCAGGACGGTGCCGCTGATGGGGGCGTAGAGGTCCGAGGCGGCCTTGACCGACTCAACCACGCCGAAGGTCTGGCCCTGGGTGATGGTGGCGCCGGCCTCAGGCACCTCCACGAAGACGACGTCGCCCAGTTCGCTCTGGGCGTAGTCGGTGATGCCGACTACCGCGGTATCACCCTCCAGGCGCACCCACTCGTGCTCCCTGGTGTACTTGCAGTTCGGCGGGTTCTGCTGCGTCACTGGCGTCTGGACCTAGCCCTTCTTGCGGGTGCTACCGGCGCTGCGGGTGCGTGAGTAGAACGGCAGCTTCACAATGCGCGCAGCGTGCAGCTTGCCGCGGATATCGATCTGGAGGTCGGTTCCTTCGACGGCGCGGGCGGCGGGTACCAGGCCCATGCCGATCGACTTCTTGAGCGTGGGCGATGGGCCGCCGCTAGTCAGGGCGCCCACCACGGCGCCGTCGATGACCATCGGGTACTCGGGGCGCAGTACGCCCCGGTCGATCAGCTCAATGCCGGCGAGGCGGCGCTGCGGCCCCTGCTCCTGGATGGCACGCAGCGCGGCGGCCCCCACGAAGTCGCCCTTCTCCAGGCGCACCACGCGGTCCAGCCCCGCCTCGTAAGGGTTGGTGTCGGCGGTGAGCTCATGGCCATACAGCGCCATGCCGGCTTCCAGGCGCAGCGTGTCGCGCGCGCCAAGGCCGCAGGGGATCACGCCCTCGTCCTTGCCGGCGTCGAGCAGCGCCTGCCAGATATGGCGGGCGTGCGCGCCGTCGAACGCGATCTCATAGCCGCGCTCTCCCGTGTAGCCGGTGCGGGCGACCACGGCGGGGATGCCATCCACGGTGGTCTCCAGGGCGCGGTAGTTCGCCAGCTCGTCCGGCCGGCCCTGGGCAATTTTCATTAAGATGCGTGTGGCGGCGGGGCCTTGCAGCGCCACCAGGGTCTGCAGCGGCGAGAGGCGGCGCAGCAGGACCTTGCTGGGGTTGACGTCACGGCCGGGGTCGCGCAGATGCTCCTGTATCCAGTGGAAGTCCGCGTCGGTGTTGGACGCGTTGACGATCATCAGGAAGCGCGTCTCGGCCAGCCGGTAGACGATGATGTCGTCCAGGACGAAGCCGCGCTCGTCGCACAGCAGCGAGTACTGTGCGGCGCCCACGTCCAGGCGCGAGACGTCGTGGGTGGTGACCCACTGCAGGAACTCGCAGCTATGCGGCCCCTCGAAGAGGAACTGACCCATGTGGCCGATGTCAAACAAGCCGGCGCGCTCGCGCACGGCGTGATGCTCGGCCAGCACGCCGGTGGGGTACTGGACCGGCATGTCCCAGCCGCCGAAGGGCACCATGCGCCCGCCCAGCTCCAGGTGAACGGGGTGGAGCGGCGTGCGCTTCAGCGCGGGCGCGTCGTCAATCGGTGCAGCGTAGTCCGTTGGGGAGGCAGCCGGCATTTCCGGCAGGTTGGTGGTCGCCAAGGCGGGCGGATGATAGCAACGGGCGGGTCAGGCGCCGGCCGCGACCGTCTCTCTGCATACCGGCGCATCAGGGTAGTACAGGCTTCCATTTACCGTGGACCACCACCGCTTCGCCCTCGCCTGGCCAGGGCGGCACCGTCACGCCGAGCACGGCGAGGGGTTCGTGCCCGAGTGTGCGGAACTGGAAGTGCGTCCCTAGCGGGATCGTCAGGCAGACGCCGGCTTCGAGGGAAACTTCCTCCTCCTTTTGGTTCTGCTTGCGCCACATCTCGCCGCGACCCGCGAGCACGTACCAGATCTCCTCGACGGTCCGGTGGGTGACCGCGATAGACGTGTGGCCGGGGGGAAGTGCGAAGTGCGCCATGCCGGCTCCCGAGTGGGTGGAGCCGGCGGGAAGTCCCAGCAAGACCCGCACGTCTGACCCGTCCGGCGCCACCACGTCGCGCTCAACCGGCAAGCGTTTGGTGGCGAACACTGTTCTTTCCATTGCAGTTGCAGTCCTGCCCGTTTGCGTCCTCAGCATATCGTGTGGGGCGGGCTGCCTCCGTCGGGACGCGGCAGCGCGTTGCGGGAGAACCAGATACCCGCCATCCTCGATGCCGCCCGGCGAAGTGTGGCGCGGCGCTTGCCTGGAGCAGGCAAATGGCCACCAGCGTGCGTGATGCGGAACCCACCTCAACTGAGGATGCAGGGCTAGGCATGCCCATGGCCGGCGCCGTCCTGTTGGGTCTGGGCCTGGGCGGCTTCTTCGACGGTATCGTCCTCCATCAGCTGCTCCAGTGGCACCACATGGGCACCAGCGCGGGCTTCCCGCCAGACAGCGTGGAGAACCTCAAGCTGAACACAGTCTGGGACGGAGCGGGTCGCGCCGCGCTGGTGGGGCTCGATGCCCGATGCCTTCGAACTGGGGAAGATTTTGACGCGCTGGATCAGGCGCTCTACAAGGACTTCTATGGCGAAGAAGATAAGCGGGACGCGTAGTCGTGACAGGAGATGCCGTGTTCCAGCGGTACCGCGTGGCGGTGCCGCGCTGCGAGAGCCGGAGTGTTCGGCCTCTAGGCCGTAACTCTTAGTGCTGCCGGTGCCCCGGAGTGCAGACCGCCGGTGTGGCAACGTCGTTACAGTGTTCGTGCTGGACCGCCCCCCCACACGGCAATGGCTTCTTGGGCTCTGCCTCTCCCTTGCCGCCACCGCGCCGGCCTGGCTGCCGTGGCTGGGGCCGCAGATCACGCTCTGGAACAACGCTCCGGTCATCGATGACGCCAAGACCCACATACTCCGCCTGTGGATGCTGGAATGGATCATCCTGCGCGGCGCGTGGTACCCGCGCTGGCTTCCAGAGCTGTTCCTCGGGTACGGGTACCCCGTCTTCAACTTCTATGCTCCCGGGTTCTACGCCGTTGCATTTGCGCATAAGCTGTTGCTGCGTCTCGATACTTGGGATGCGTACCGAGCCGTCGGTGTCACGGGCATTTTCATTGGCGCGGCCGGCGTGTACGCGCTCGTTGTTTCGGTCTGGCGGCGCGTGGTGCTCGGGGTCTTCGCCGCGGTGTGCCTCATCTACTTCCCGTACGCCTTCCAGCTCAACCTCTTCAAGCGCGGCGACTTGCCCGAGCTCCTCGCCCTAGCGCTGGTCCCCTGGCTGCTCTACACGCTGTGGCGCCTGTGGTGCGCGGAGGGGCGTGCAGTCGTCAGGTGGGTCTTCGCGGCCGCCGCCGTTGGCGCGTCCATTGTGTTGACTCACAACCTTACACTGATCTCCGCCGCCTTCATCGCCGCCCCGTGGACGGCAGGGCTGGCAACGTTCGGCAGCACCCGCCGCGGACTACAGCGCATTGCGCTGGCAGGCACGCTCGCTCTAGGAGTCACGACCTTCTTCTGGCTGCCCGTCGTGGCGGAAGCGAACGCCGTACAACTCGACTGGCTGCATGCCGACACGTTCAACTACCGCACCTGGTTCGTGCGCGCCGACGGAGGTTCGTTCCGGGAAGGCTATAGAGAGAATCGCCAGACCCGCTATGGCGTGATCGACACCAACCTGCACTACCCGCACCAACTGCTCGCGCCTCCCAAGGTGAGCCTCGGCCAGGCCGGCGTGGTGGTGCTCGCCAGTGGCGCCCTCGCCGGCTCCCTGGGCGCGGCACTCCTTGGGAGGCGTCGACCGCTTCGCTCCGCAAGCCACGGGCAGCTGCCCGACGCGCCCGTTTCATCGTCTCGCGCCGCGATCCTCGCCGCAACATTAGTCGCCACCGCGGCGATGTCGTGGTATCTCACGCTCTGGGTGAGCGAACCTGTATGGGAGTTGGTGCCGCTCCTGCCGCTGTTCCAGTTCCCCTGGCGTTGGATGGGGCCGCTGGCGCTCTGCCTTGCTGCTGGTGCCGCCGGGGCACTGGCCGCGCCGCTGGCGCTGCTGCGGCGCCGGGTGGGGCGCGCCGCGTGGGCGGGGGACGCGTTGGTGTACCTTGCGGCGGCGGCGGTCATGTTTAACAGCCTAGGTGCGCGCGAGTTCTCGCTCCTGGACCCGCCCGAGCAGCCCGACCGCGCGGTCGATGGACGGCGGATGCGCATCGACGAGCGTGACGACTGGGGATCCTTGGGCACCACATCGGGGCGGGAGTTCCTGCCGCACGGGGTGCAGCTGGTCACCTACACCCGCGGCGCTCCGCGCGGCGCGCAGGTCTTCGAGTCCCTCTACCCCGAGCTCGATTGGTCCGGAGGCCTGCTCTACCCCATGGGCGGCGATCTGCGCTTCCTCGCCTGGCGCGCCAGCCCCGTTTGGATCAGCGCCCGTGTCGCCAACGACTCCGCCGTGCCTGCACGCTTGGGCGTGCACCAGGCCCGCTTCCTCGGCTGGCGCGCCTGGATCGATGGCCAGGCGACGGAGATCGGCCTCTCCCCCTACATTGCGGAGCAGCAGGCCAACCCCGGCTTCATGGTGCTCACCATCCCGCCGGGCGAGCACACCGTCAGCCTCGCCTTCGGCCCCACGCCGCCCCGCCTAGCGGGCGTGGTAATCACGCTGCTCACTCTCCTCGTTGCCGTCGCTGTCGTGGGATATACGACAGGGTGGGTGGGCGCTTGGCGCTCGGGCAACCTATCGCTTTCCTCGGGCGCTGCCGGTGGCGCGCTTGCGGTGCTCATCGTCATCCTCGTGGCGGTGGTCGCGTGGCGTACCGTGTCACCGTCCATCCACCGCTTCGCCCAGAGGCCGCCGGTGCTGCCGGTGGCGAACGGTGCCGTGCTGCACCTGCCCAGCCTCCGTGCACGGGAGACGGCCATGCTCGTGAACGTGGCCGAGGCTGTTCGAAGCGGGCACGCACGTGTCGCCTCACCCGGCGGCGGGAGGAGTGGCGCCGACCCATTTGTGGACGTGCGCTACCAGACCATCACCGATACCGATGCGCCGCTGCGCGGTGCGGCAGGTACGTCGCGTCGCCAGTGGCTCTACCTGCATCCGCCGGCCGCCGTGAGCGTCGACGTGCAGCTCCCACCTGGCCGGCAGGTCTGGTTCCAGACGGCCCTCGCGCTCAACCCAGAAGCAACAATGGCCGAGACGGGTGACGGCGTGCGCTTCCAGGTGCTGGCCGGCACCGTGGACGCCTCGGGCGCTGAGAGTGGGCAGGTGCTCGTGCTTGATGAAGAAGTAAACCCGCGTGCTCGGGCCGGCGACCGGCGCTGGCTGCCCGTCGCCGCCGACCTCTCTGAATGGGCCGGCAGGACCGTGCGCATCCGCTTGCAGACCCACCCGCGTGACGACCTGACATACGATTGGGCCGGGTGGGCCAATCCGGTCATCTTCGTGCGCGAGAGCGCCCGCGGCGAGCCGTTTTCCTTGCGATCGACCCTGCGCTAGCGCCCAGGGTCTTTTCATCAGGGGCAGCCGGAGAGGACGAGGTCGACGGCGCCGGGGGGGCGGCTGGCGTAGGTGCGCAGGGCGGCGGCGACGTTGGTGGCGCCCGCGCGGCGGAGCAGG
>CADCTC010000042.1:4391-17469 GCA_902805635.1 uncultured Chloroflexota bacterium | reverse complement strand
CGAGCACCCCAAGCGTGACTCCCACCGCGACGGTGACGCAGACGCCGACTGAAACCGCTACGGTCTCGCCCACAGCCACCGCGACCAAGACAGGAACCCCCACTTCAACGGCTACCGCAACTACCACCGCCACCGCAACCGAGACGCCGACCGCCACGGTTACTCCCACCGCGACCACCACGGCCACTGCCACCACCACAGCCACCGCGACCGAGACGGGGACCGCCACCGTCACTCCTACGGCCACGGCTACCGAAACCGCGAACCCTACGGTGACGGCCACTCCAACCGAGACCGCCACCCCGACCGTCACCAGCACGGCTACAGTGACCAGCACGCCGACCGAGACGGCCACCGCCACGGTGACGGCGACCGTCACCAGCACGCCCACCGAAACCGCGACACCCACGGCAACGCACACGCCGACCGCTACCGCGACCAGCACCGCCACCGAGACGGCGACGCCGACCGCCACAGTGACCCCGACGAGCACTGCCACCTCCACGCCCACGCAGACGGCAACCGCTACCGCCACGGCGACCACGGGACCGCCTGTGGTCGAGAGCGTCAGCACCACGGCGACCAACGTGCTCAAGCGCCGGCCGCAGCTCGCCGTGGCGGGCGATGGCACCGTCTACGCCGTGTGGGACGAGAACCTTGAAGCAGGCGCCGGCACCAACAGCACCAACAATGGCTACCAGCTGCTGTTCCGCAAGCGCGATCCCGGCACCGGCGCCTGGAGCGCGGCGCAGGTCATCCCCGCCACCGACCGCACGCGTTGGCCCGCAGGCACCGCGCCGTACGTGAACGACTGGGCGCCGCGCATCGCGCTCGACGCCGGCGGTAACCTGCACGTTGCGTACGCCGCGCGCTACCGGCCGGCCGGCACCACGAACGACCAAGTGGGCCTCTACTACACCGTCGGCAAGAACCCGAGCAGCGGCACGCCCACCTGGACCAGCGCAACCACCGCGCTGCGCGTGGACAGCGACACCATCCGCCACTACAACCCGGACGACATCCGGCTGCACGTGGATGCCGACCCGGGCAACGGGTACGACTACGTCGGGTACGTGCTGTGGACCGGCAACAACAGCTCCGCCACCAACGTCTCGCGTGTGGGCTACGCCAACGGCACGCACACCACCGCGCTGATCGATGCCACCCCCAAGGTCAACCCCGGCACCGCGGGCAGCGCCACGCCGGTGCAGGGTGGCCCCGTGGCTATCAATCGCATCGATGCCTCTACCCTGGAGCTGGTCTACGCCAGCAAGAACACCTCGCCCGGTGGCAAGAACTTCTACGCCGCGCGCCTGGCGCTCAGTGGCGCGTCGGCCACCTGGAACGTGCCGGACGACATCGTCGGCAACTTCACCGGCACCGGCCTGGACGACTGCAGCAACTCCGGCTGTCTGGGCGCCGGCTCCACGCGAGATGCCACCGTTACCTGGCTGGCCACTGGCTGGGACCAGACCTCGCCGACCGTCGTCCGGCGCGTGCAGGTCACGCGCTACGACGGCGGGACCGTCACCACGTCCACGCCGGAATACATCGAGCACACCGGTCTCTACACCCGCACCCCGACCGTGGTCTACGACGCGGCCAACGACAAGGTGATCGTGCTCTACGTCACATGCACCGTCAGCAGCAACGCCTGCGCCAGCTCCAGCAAGGACCTGTGGTACCGCACGTACTCGGCCGGCGCTTGGTCGGCGGCGGTCTCACTTGGGACCATGGCCGGTGACCAGTCCGAGATTACCGCCGTCCCGCGCAACGGCACCCTCTACGTCGCGTGGACGGACCAGGCCACCACCAGCCAGTACGCCGTCAAGTTCGGCGCGATCTCCAACCCGTAAGCCGCCGGGCGCTGGCGAGGCACGCGCGAGTGGCCGTGGCGAGCGGAATCGGCGCCTCTCGCCCGCCACCAGGCCGCCGCGCTACCCTCAACCAGCAATGTCCGACTCCCCGCCGGCCGCGGCGCAGCAGGCTGAGCACACACCCACGGATACCCGGGCGAGTGGGGCAGCGGCGCGGCTCCCCACGCTGGACACGTACCTGCACGCGCTTGCCTCGGGCGCCCCGGCGCCGGGCGGCGGCAGCGCCACCGGCCTGGTGGGCGCCATGGGCGCCGCCCTGATCAGCATGGTGGCCAACTTCACCGTCGGCCGGCCCCGCTACGCCGAGGTCGAGGCGCCCGTCCGTGCCGCGCTCGATGAGGCGGAGGCGATCCGCGCCCGGCTGCTGCGCCTGACCGAGCAGGACGAGGCCGCGTTTGAGGCAGTGGCCGCCGCGCGCAAGCGCCCGCGCAAGACCGACGCCGAGCGAACGGCCCGCGCCGCCGCCATCCAGGACACCACGCGCGCCGCCGCCACGCCGCCGCTGGAGATGGCGGCCGCATGCCGGCACGCGCTCGAGCTCAGCCGCACCGTAGCGGACCTGGGCAATCCGTTCCTTGCCTCCGACGCCGGCGTGGCCGCGCTGCTGGCCGAAGCCGCGCTGCGCGCCAGCGCCATCAACGTGCGCGTCAACCTCGCGACGTTGGAGGACCCCGCCTTCGTGGCAGAGGTAGAGACGCGCCTCAACGCGCTCCTTGAAGGGACTCCAACACTGAAGGAGGAGATCCTGGCCGTCGCGGGCCGCCGCATGCTGGGTGGCTAACTTCTCAACGACGCCGATTCCAAGATCGTGACCCTCACCCTGCGCGAGACAGACACCGTGGATGCGCCGGCTGGCGCGGGAGACCGGCCGCCCATCCGTCTGCTGCCGCCCGATCTGATCAACAAGATCGCCGCGGGTGAAGTGGTGGAGCGCCCCGCTTCGGTTGTCAAGGAGCTTGTAGAGAATGCGCTTGACGCCGGGGCTACCAGCATCCGCGTGGAAGTGCAGCGCGGCGGGTTCTCGCTGATCCGCGTCGCCGATAACGGCGCGGGCATCCGCCCCGAGGAGCTGGAGCTGGCGGTGCAGCGCCACGCTACCAGCAAGCTGGCCACCGCCGGCGAGCTGTTCTGCGTGCGCACGCTCGGCTTCCGCGGCGAGGCGCTCGCCAGTATTGCCTCGGTCTCTCACCTGGAGATCACCAGCCGCGCCGTCGGACTGGCGGTGGGCCACACCATCCGCCTGGAGGGCGGGCGCGTTGTCCACCAGGGCCAGATCGGCGCGCCCCCTGGCACCGCCGTGACCGTGCGCCAGCTGTTCTACAACGTGCCGGCGCGTCACGCCTTCCAGCGCACCGCCTCCGGGGAGCTGCGCCAGGTGGTGCAGCTGGTCAGCCAGCTGTCCATGGCCGCGCCGGGTGTGCGCTTCTCGCTGGAGGTGGATGGGCGCTCCGCACTGCAGACACCGGGCAGCGGCGCGCTACGTGACACGCTGGCCGCCGCCTACGGCGCCACGCTGGCCGGGCGCGCGCTGGAGCTGGCCGAGGTGGAGGAGGATGGCATCCGCGCCCGCGGCTACTGCTGCGGCCCCGAAGAGCACCGCAATACGCGCCTCTACCTCACGTTCTGTGTCAACGGCCGCGTGGTGCGCAGCGCGGCGCTCACCTACGCGGTGGAGGAGGCCTACCACGCGCTGCTGCCCGCCGGGCGCCATCCGGTGGCGGTGCTGCACCTGGACGTTCCGCCGGACGACGTGGATGTCAATGTCCACCCCACCAAGCTGGAGGTGCGTCTGCGCCGCGAGCGCCTGGCGTTCTCGCTGGTGCGCCAGGCGGTGCGCGGCGCACTTCGTGAGTTTGCCCCCATCCCGGAGCTGCACCCTCAGGCGATAGGCGGTGGGGACTATGCCCCGGTCGCGTCAGCCGGCCCCTCGGCAGCGGGCGCCCCAGCGGCATTCTCGACGGGTGGAGCGGATGACCTGATGGTCACGTCACGGCTGGTGGATGCCGAGTCGCCGGCTCCACGCGCCGCGCCGGACCTGCCTGCCACCGGCCTGCCGTCCATGTCGTCCGTGTCGTCCATGCCCGGCGCGCCGGCAGCGGCACGGAGCGCCGGCCGCGCGGGGGCTGACAGGGACCGCGGCCGCCTGCGCGCCCTTGGGCAGGTGGGGCTGACCTACGTCGTGGCCGAGGACGGCAGCGGCGTCTACTTGATCGACCAGCACAGCGCCCACGAGCGCGTGCTCTACGAACAGCTGCTGCGCCAGGAGCGCGAGCACGGCGGCGGGCCGCCACCCGCGCAGCTGCTGCTGGCGCCTGAGGCGGTGGAGCTCAACGGCGTGCAGGACGCCTGGCTGCACGGCAACGCTGCCTCGCTGGCCGCGTTTGGCTTCCAGCTGGAGCCGTTTGGCGCGCGCACCTGGCTGCTGCGCGCGGTGCCGCGCGCCATTGCGGCCAAGGGGCGGGTGCGCGCCCTGGCCGAGCTTATCGACGGGCTGATCGAGCACGAGTACGGCGACGGCCCGGCGCACGACCAGGCGCGCTGGGCGGTGGCCTGCCACAGCGCCGTGCGGGCGGGCGATGCGCTGGTGCCGGAGGAGATGGCCGCGCTGATCACCCAGCTGGACCAGTGCGACATGCGCCGCACCTGCCCCCACGGCCGCCCCACCATGATCCACCTCAGCCACGCCCAGCTGGAGCGCGAGTTCGGCCGGCGGTAGGCCTGGCGGTAGGCCCGGCGGCAGATCAGCGCTTGGCGCGCTCCACCAGCTCGGCCAGGGTGTTGAGCGCCTGCAGCGGCGTCAGGCTTAGCACGTCCAGCGCGCGCAGCTCCGCCACCAGCGGGTGCTCCGGCGCAAAGAGCGAGAGCTGGAACGCCGCCCCCTCGGTGATCTGCGCCTCTCCCCGCGCTGCCACCCGTATCTGGCCCAACTTCTTCGGGTCCAGGCGCCCATTATTCGCGTCAGTCCCGTTGTTCCCGGCACCCCCGCGATGCCCATTGTGCTGGCCGGCCGCAGGGTTTTCATCGCTCCTGGTGTGCCCGTTGGACGTCGGTCCTCCCTCGATCGCGTGCGTGCCGTTAGCCACGGGGGCGCCATCGCCAATGCCGAGCCGGCTCGCCTCCAGGCCGGCCAGGATCTCTTGGGCGCGCGCCGTCACGGCGCGCGGCACGCCCGCCAGCCGCGCTACGTGGATGCCGTAGCTGCGGTCCGCGCTGCCCGCCACCACGCGGTGCAGGAAGACCACCCGGTCCCCCTCTTCCAGCACGTCCATGCGGAAGTTGCGTACCCGCGGCAGCGCCCGCTCCAGCTCGGCCAGCTCGTGGTAGTGCGTCGCGAAGAGCGTGCGCGGGCCTGCGCCCAGGCGCTCAACCCCAACTGACGACCCCTCCCCACCCGCCGGACTCGCTGGATCGTGAGTCGTCCTTCGCGCGTCCACTGTGGTGTCGTGCAGGTACTCCACCACCGCCTGCGCGATGGCCACGCCGTCGTACGTGCTGGTGCCGCGACCAATCTCGTCCAGGATCACCAGGCTCTTGTCCGTGGCGTGGCGCAGGATGCTGGCGGTCTCCACCATCTCCACCATGAAGGTGGACTGCCCCGCCGCCAGGTCGTCTTGCGCCCCTACGCGGGTAAAAATGCGGTCCACCAGCCCGATCCGCGCCGCCTGCGCCGGCACGAAGCAGCCTGACTGCGCCATCAGGACGATCAGCGCCACTGCTCGCAGGGTGGTGCTTTTGCCGGCCATGTTCGGGCCGGTGAGGATCAGGATCTGCCCGCTCTCGACGCCGCTCGCGTCCAGCGCGCAGTCGTTGGGCACGAAGGCGGCCGGCTGGCCCAGCTGCGCTGTGGCGCTCTCCAGCGCGTGCTCGACCACCGGGTGGCGACCTTCGCGGATGTCGATCGCGCCGCACTCGTCCAGCACGGGCCGCACGTAGCCGCGGCGCACCGCCACCTCCGCGAAGCTGGCCAGCGCGTCCAGGCGGGCCAGCGCCGCCGCCGTCCCTAGCAGCGCGTCCGCCCGCGTCGCGATCTGGCGCTGCAGCGCGAAGAATAGTTGCCGCTCCAACTCGGTGATGCGCTCGGCGGCGTGGAGCACGGTGTTCTCGTACTCCTTGAGCTCCGGGGTGATGTAACGCTCGCCATCGGTCAGCGTCTGGCGCCGGATGTAGTGCCCCGGCACGTCACCCTTGTACGCGTGCGAGACATGCAGGTAGTAGCCGAAGACCTTGTTAAAGCCAACCTTCAGGCCCTTGATGCCGGTACGCTCCCGCTCCAGCGCCTCCAGCCCGGCGATCCACTGGCGCGCGTCGGCACTTGAGCGCACCAGCTCGTCCAGCTCGGCGCTGTAGCCGCCCTTGAGCAGCCGCTCCTCCTCCCACGATCCCAACCGTCCCGTGCCGCCCTGTCCGCCGCCGGCTGCGTCCGCCGCTGGGTCGTACACCGCTCGCTCGATCAGCTCCGCCACATCCGCGCACGGGTCCACCCGCGCCAGCAGCTCCCCCAGCGCGTCTACCGTCGTGGGCTCCTCCCCTCCACCCCCTGGCCCCGAGTTCTGCTGTAGGGCAACGGCTCGTCCCTTGCCGTTCACGCCGTCACCCGCCGATTTCATCCCACTGCCCGGCGCCAGCGTTCTGATCTCCGCCGCCGCTATCAATGACGTCCGCAGCGCCAGCAGGTCGCGCGGCTGGGCGATGGTCTGGCGCACGCGGCTGGTCAGTCGTTCCAGGTCGGCCACGCGCGCCAGCGTGCCGCGCAGCGTGCCGCGCAGCACGCCGTCTCCGTAGAACGCCCCTACCGCGTCCAGCCGCAGGTTCAGCTCGTCCACGCTGCGCAGCGGCTGCCCCAACCAGCGCCGCAGCAGCCGTCCCCCCATTGGCGTCTGCGTCACGTCAAGCACGCTGTAGAGAGTCGGTCGCGCCTCGCCTGCGGCGCCGCGGCCGCGGTCCTCGTGCAGCTCCAGGTTGCGGCGCGTGAAGCCGTCCAGCCGCACGAACGCCCCCGGCTCATAGGTCCGCAGCCCGTCAAGCAATGTCAGCAGCTGGCGGTGGGTGCCCTCCACGTACGCCACCAGCGCCCCCGCTGCGCGCGTGGCGAGCGGCAGATGGGCGCAGCCATACCCCGCCAGGCTAGCCACGCCGAACAGCCGGCACAATCCCTCCTGCGCCGTCTCCAGCTCGAACCGCCACGGATCGAGCCGCGCCACGCTGCGCCCGTGCACCGCGGCCTCTTCGGCTACGCCAATGCCCGCCGCCGGCGCCGGCACTACGGCCTGACGGTCGCCGCCCGCCGCCCGCTCGCCGTCTCGCTCCGGTCCGGTGCCCCCGGCGCCGGCAGCACCGGGTGGGCGGGGCTGCGCACCGATACCTGGGACGACACACTCCGCTGGTTGAAGCCGCTCCAGCTCGCGCGCCAGCTCGGCGGCGGCCTCGTCGCCATGCAGTTCGGTGGTGGCGAACTCGCCTGTGGTCAGGTCGGCGTACGCTAGCCCGTACGCCGGCAGGCCGTTTGCTTGGTAGGCCGCCACCAGCGCGCAGAGGTAGTTGTTGCGCTGCGCCTGGAGCATGCGCGGCTCCACCACAGTGCCGGGCGTGACCACGCGCACCACCTCGCGCGCCATCATCTTCTTGGATACCGCTTTGGAGCCGTGGCCGGCGGGCAGGCCGTGCCCCGGCGGTGGCTGGCCGATGGTGGTGGTGCCGCCCTGCTCGTCCAGCTGCTCGCAGACCGCCACCTTCTGCCCGGCCGCGATCAGCCGCGCGATGTACGTCTCGGCAGCGTGGTAGGGCACCCCCGCCAGCGGCACGCGCTTGCCCTTGCCCATCTCGCGCGAGGTCAGGGTGATGTTGAGCAGCCGCGCCGTCAGCTCGGCGTCGGTGTCGAACGTCTCGTAGAAGTCGCCCAGCCGGAAGAAGAGGATGGCGTCTGGGTACTGTTGCTTGAGCGCCAGGTACTGGCGCCGCACCGGCGTGAGTCGCTCACCCGCTTCCGGAGAGGTCCAGCCGCCCGCGGCCGCTTCCTCCGCGCGGCTGTCCATCCCGCCTGCTGCGCCCGCCGCGCCGCTGCTCGCTCCGCTGGCGTCCATGCCGGCTGATTCTAGTCGGAACGCCCGGCGTCACGGCAGCGGCCGTGACTCGGTACGTAGTTCGGCTGTGCGACCAGGCTGGGGCAGCAGCTGCCCCAGCCTGATCCATCGTGGCCAACCCCGGCCCGGCTCTATCGATAGTGGAGCTATTTCCCGCTGGGGGAGCGATCCAGAATGGTCTGGAACTGCTGGTGCAGCGTGGTGAACGCCTGCTTCACCGTCTCCTTGCCCTGCAGCGCCCCCTCCACCAGCGGCTTGGCGGTGGCGTACAGCTCGGTGGTGGCGGGGTGGTACTTGATCTTGTCCACCGGGCGGGCTACCTTGATGCTGTCGATCAACACCTGCGGACGCGCGTTCGGGTACTCCGCGAAAGACGCCTTGGCCCAGTCCGGCGCGTCCTCCAGCACCGCCGGGACCCGCTCTTCCAGCGTGCCCAGGCGCGCATCCTCGATCACGTACTTGAACAGCTCCCATCCGTGATCGGGGTTCGCGCCGCTGTTGGGCAGCAGCGTCAGCACCGACTGAAAGTCCGGCGAGCTGTACTTGATCTTCGGCAGCGGCGCGAAGCCCCAGTCGATGCCCGTCGGCTTGATCTGCCGCGCGAAGGCCAGCGGACCGCAGCAGATCACGTGCATCGCACTCTTGCCGTTCAGGAACGCGTTGCCGCTGCCCAGGTCGGCGCCCGGGCTGGTCGTGGTCACCAGGTCCTTGAGGATCAGGTCGGCATAGCGCTCGAACACCTGGATCGTCTCCGGCCGGTCCACCATCGACTTCTTGTAGTCGTCGCTGATGATCTTGGCGTCGGAGAGCGCGCTCATGGTGGAGAGGGTGTTGAGCGGCGCGTCGGACAGGCCGTTGATCGCCACCTGGCTCAGCGAGCTGCCGCTGCGCTTGCTGAGCTTGCGCGCGTTCTCGCGGAACTGGTCGAACGTCCACGCCTGGTTCCAGTCTGCTGGCGGCTCAGACACCCCCGCCTCCTTGAAGA
This sequence comes from uncultured Chloroflexota bacterium, assembly GCA_902805635.1. Classification (GTDB taxonomy): domain Bacteria; phylum Chloroflexota; class UBA11872; order UBA12225; family UBA12225; genus CADCTC01. Next base: position 8,527 of record CADCTC010000042.1, on the reverse strand, counting down.
GGCTGCGGTTGTAGAACAGCGCCGTGGCATTACCGCCGTATGCGTACGGCAGCGCCCAAAGCTTGCCGTCGTACCGCCCCACCAGATCGACTTCCTTCTCGCTGAACTTCTTGACGTTGTACTTGTCTCTGGCGACGTACGGATCGATGGGGCGCAGCATGCTGTACGCCAGCACCATCGTGCGCGCGGCGTAGTTGTAGGTGAGCAGGTCCAGCTTCTCGCCACCCGCCAGCGCCGCGGCCAGCTTCTCGTCCGTGATGCCCTGCACCACGTCCACCTTCCAGGTCGGGTGCTGGGCGGTCCAGTCCTTCAGCAGCGCCTCCACGTTGGTGTCGGTGAGCGTGCCGCGCTTGTAGTACTGCAGCGTCACCGGCGCATTGTTCAGCGCCGACTTCTGCTCCTGCGCCGCCGGTCCGCCGCACGCCGCCAGCAGCGCCGTGCCGCCCGCTGCCCCGGCCATGGAGAACACCCCCCGCCGCGTCTTGCCCCTCTTGCCGGTTGCCCCCGGCGCCACTGCATCCACTGTCGCCGCTGATCCGTCCATTCCAGTCCCTCCGACTGCTGTGCTCTGCGCGCGCATGCTGCCTCCTCTGCGGGGTTGCCGGGCGATGGTGGCCGCCGCCCAGGTGTCCAGGTATCCGTGAGTCTGCGGTCCGATTGTGCCAGCCCATCGTACCGCTCACCAGATCGACCATCCACTCGTGGAAGACCTGACTAGATCCTCAGCCCGCTCCTCAAATACTCCCGGCTCACCCGCGCCGCCTCCTTGGGCTCGATCTCCGACCGGTCCTGCCAGCTCGTACAGCCGCTCGATCCCGCTCACGCTCCCCGCCGTCCCGTGCGGCACCTCCTGCCCCGTCTCCCGGCTGTACGTCAGGAACTCCCAGGAGTTTGTGCTGCTAAGTGGCAAGGATGCAGGGGTGCGATCGGCCACGCACTGTGGCTCTACTTCCGGGTCCACCCGAGCCACCGGGAGATCGCGGAGTGGCTACAAGCTAGCGGAAGAACTCCCCCTGCGGCAGCGCGCTCTCTGCCGCGCGCTTGGCGTCGGCAGCGACTTCTCGGGCCGACTTCTCGCCCCGCCACAGCGGCTGCAGCGCCGCGTTCACATCGCGCAGCACGTCGTCCCAGTTGGTGATGTTGGGTTCCCAGCGGGCGTTCTCCGGCGCCTCGAAGTACAGGGCCGCGTTCTTGGGCGGCAGGCCGGGCTGGATGAAGTGTTCTTTTGCCACTGAGATGCGAGGACCAAGCGCGCCGTTGCGTACCTTCTCCACCGCGTACTCTTTGGCGCCGATGTACTTGAGCAGCTCCCAAGCGGCGTCCGGGTGCTTGGTCTGCCCGGACATCGTATACCCGCCGCCGGCGCCGGCGGCCACGGTCCTGGCATTAGAAGCGGTGCCCTTTGGGAAGGGCGCCACATCGAACTCCAGCGCCTTGTTCTGGCCGCGGATGGTGTTCATCGCCGCCGCGAACAGCGTGGTCGCTGCCACCGACTGGTTGGCCAGGACGTGCCCCGGCGGAAACGACGCACTTGCCGGCGCCGATACGCGGTGCAAGTTAACCAGCCTGGCCGCGAAGTCGAGCGCATCGACCGCCGCGGGATCGGCCAGGGTCACCTTGGTCCCGTCCTCCGAGAGGTAGTCGCCGCCGTTGCTCCACAGGTAGAAATTCCAGTGGCCGCCCGCGTGGCCGAGCGCCCAGCGTTCCATGCCGGATCCCCCGGTCCCCCCGGACGCCGCCAGGCGAGTCTGCACCTGCTGCAGCGCCTTCAGCAGCTCATTCCAGGTCCAGGACCCGCTCTTCCATGCAGTGGGAGGGAGCGCGGCGCCGGCCTGCTGGAACGCCGCCGCGTCGTACGCCAGGACCCCCTGGTTGAAGTCCTGCGGCATAACCCACTGCTTGTCCTTCGCGGACACGAGCTTGAGCAGGGCCGGCCAGAAGTCCGCCTGGTCGAACTTATCACGCTTGATGAAGTCGCTCAACGGGCGGATGGCGTTCTTAGACGCGAACGCCGCAAACCCAAGCGCGCCGCGTCCCGTGCGCGGGAACACGTCGGGCGCGTCCCCCGCCGCCAGCCACGCCGCCTGCTGGGTCTGCAGCGGCGCTGTGCTGGTGCTCTCGTAAATGGAGAGCTGGATCCCGCTCTTCTGCGGGAAGGACTCGAAGTAGCGTTTCAGCCAGTCGCCGAATGGGCTGCCGGGCCCATCCCACTGGTACACCACGATCGGCCCCGTGTCCTTCGCCCTCGCGGCCTGGTTGCCCTGCGCCTCCCCTCCGGACGAGCCCGGCGCACACGCCGCGAGCACCGCGCTGCCCGCAAGCCCCGCCGCCACCGTGCCCAGGCGCCGCCGCGTCGCGTGCATGCTGGGCCGTGCGGCTCGGTCTGGGGAGGGAAGTCCTTGGGTCATACGATCTTCACTTTGAAGAAGTTTGCCAGTTTGACGCGCTGCACGTGCGCCTCCATCGCGCGCCTCGGCGGTCTCGGAGACGCGCGAGAGCAACGTGTGCATGGCAGAGCTGCAGGACTGGAAGTACCGAGGGCCTAGTATGGACTCCCTAGAGCGGTTTACCGAGGGGCTGGCCTCTCATTAGATGGGCTGCTCCCGCTCCAGCCCCGCTGCCAGCGCCGTGTGGGGCTCGTCCGCCTGCGCTTCAAGAAAGCGGCTTCGACATTGTGGTGGCGGTCACCAGCGAGCCTATGTGCTGGATCGTCCCGCGTGGAACTGTGCCGTAGGCAGCAGCGGCGCGGCATCCCAAGAGCCACAGATGCGCAGGCGGCGCGAACTTCTGGCCGGGTACCTCGGCCCCGCCGCCTGCATTTCCAGCTTCCGATAACGGAGCTGTCGCCTACCTGCTGCCCGCCAGTGCCTGGTCCAGCTCCGCCTGCGCCTCCTGCGTGAGCCGGTCGAGGGCCTCGCGCGGCGTTATCTTGCCGTCCCGCGCGTCGGCAACGTACTTGCCCAGCAGGTCGCCGTACGTCTTTGCAGTGGGGATCTTGGGCGGGAAGAGGAAGCGCTTGGCGTCGAACAGTGCCTTGGCCCACAAGTCGTAGCCCGGGTACGCGTCCTGCACCTTCTTGTATGCCCCCGCCTTGTAGCCCTTCTCCGACGTGGGGGTCTGAGGCTGGTACATGTGCATCTCTGCGCCGCCCGTCTCGTCCCCAAACCCGGTGAGGAACTGCACGTACTTCCAGGCGCCGTCCGCCTGCTTCGCGCCCGCGGGCACCACGGGGATGTCCCCGTACGTGTAGCAGCCCAGCCCCGGCTGGTCCGGCGGCGAGGGCAGGTAGGAGACGCCGTAGTCCATCCCGGGGGCGAGCAGCTTGATGGTGCGCGTACGCCACGGGCCGTCCACCGCCATTGAGAACTTCTCGGCCGCGAACTCCCCCTGCGGGAGGGTGCCGAAGCTCGAGCGGAAGGCGTTGATCCGGTCCACGTCATAGCGCCGGAACCAGCCGGCGAGCCACTCCAGCGCCTTGAGGTTGTTGGGGTGGTTGGCCGTGATCTTCTTGCCGCCCGCGTCCACCAGCTGTCCGCCAAAGCCCGGAAGGAAGTGATTCAGGCCGGTGTGGTAGAAGCCCAGGCGCGCGTAGCCGCCCGGAGCGGACGCGTCCCGCTTGGTCAGCTTCTCGGCGTAGGTCGCAAGTTCGTCCAGCGTCTGCGGGCCACGGCTCGGGTCCAGCCCCACCTCGCGGAAGTGCGCCTTGTTGTAGAGCAGGCAGTAGCTCTGGGTCCACATGGCCAGTCCGTAGACCTTCCCCTCGAAGACGCCCAGGTCCCAGATGGACGGGTGCAGCCACTCCTTCAGCCGGCGCAGCTCGGCGGCGGGCGCCACCTTCTCGAGCGGCTGCACCAGCTTGGTGTTGGCGTACGAGTACAGCTTCCCGTCGGAGTTGTTCGCCATCACCACCTCCGGCGGCGTCCCACCCGCGGCGGCCGTGGTGAGCTTGCCCGGGATGTCGTTCCAGGTGGTGTAGGACGGCCGCACCGTGATTGTTGGGTGCTTCTGGTTGAACAGGCCGATGATCTTGGCGATCATGCCCTCAGGGCCGTCGTACTGCGCCCCCGTCCAGCCGTGCCAGTACTCGATCTCGGACGGCTTGTCCGCGCCACCCCCCTGCGTGCCGCCGGCCGTGC
>CADCTC010000042.1:0-4381 GCA_902805635.1 uncultured Chloroflexota bacterium | reverse complement strand
CCCGGTGCCCCCCGGTGCACACGCCGCGGCCACCACGCCCGCCACCCCTGTGGCGCCTGCGCCTAACAGGCGCCGGCGAGACCACGCCCCCAGTGTGCCCGCTGCCCTATCGCCCCTCATAGGTTGCTCCCTTCTATTGTTCCTCTGATGCTAACACCGATGATGCTACCACCGACGTTGGCCTCCGGTCAGGATCTTTAGCTCCTCTGTGGGTGGTGCGGCCGGGGCGGAGGGGCGTGCGGCGCACACCATAGGGCCGAACTGCCCAGAACGACAAAGCGGGATGCCCCACACCAGGTGGAACACCCCGCTTGTCGTTGCCGTATCGTATCGGGCCTCGGTTACCTCAGGTGGACTTAAAGATCACCCTCAATATCCGTGGTCCGTCACAACGTGGCGGTTCGCACTCCTACGGCGTTAGATCATGGGAGTGTGCCCGGTGGGCTCTACAAGCCAGCCTGACCGCACCCTACAACCGTGCCACGTAGTCGTGCCTGCCTTGGTCTGCGCTTCATTTGATCCTCCTTTGGGGTAGATCGCTTGGTCCGCTCGACCACTACTACTTAATGCAGTGCGTGTGCCGCCGGCCCCTGCCGGCGGTAACAGCCACGCTTCGCTTGCGCTACGGTTCCATCTCCTGTCTCGGTACCCGCAGCAATGGACGGGGTGGCGCGCCACCAGTAGACAGCGCGGTGATCGTTGTGCTCCGCGCCCCGGCGGCTGCGGTCCAGCACGCGATCTAGCACGCGCGTCCGTGACTTCCGCGAAGCGTCATCTGGGTGCTGGTTCGTGGCGTGGTGCCCCGGTTCGCGTGCCCCCCACCATGCCCGCGTGCCCGACGTGGCCGCTGTAGCCGCGCAGACTGTCGTATTGGGCTCGCTGATGCGGTGACAGCGCATCGCGCATGGTGAGGTGCGTCCCGAGGTGGACGGCCCGCAACCGGCCTTCGAGCGTGCCGATGTCGGCCGTCAGGCGCGCCAGCTCTTCTTGCGTGGTGGTGCCGCCGGCGAAGGTACGGTTCAGTTGGGCCTCCAGCTCCACGAGCTGTGTGCCCAGCGCCCGCGCCTGCTGCTCCATGATGGCTGCGAGGTCGCTCGCGACGCGCTCCTGCTCCGGCGAGAGCGCCAGCTGCCGGGCGAGCTCCAGCACGTGGCGGGGGCCCGGATAGCCGTTGAGTTCCGCCGCCAGCGCGTACCCCGCGCCCCTGCCGGCCAGTAGCTCGTCGACCCGCTCCGGCGCCAGCGCCTTGATGGCGCGCGCCCGGGCACCGGCGTACGGCTGCGCCTGCTCCGCCTGCCCGCGCGGCGCCGGCGCAGCCGGTGGCGCCGCCCCGCAGCCCAACAGCGCTACGCTCAGGGCGATCGACGACAGTGCGGCGCATTCGCGCTTCATTACGTAGTCCCACTCTCCGCGAATTCCGTTGTCGTCGCACTGGGTCCGGCGCATGGACCGCTCGCTCCCGCACCGTGCATACCCGCCGCTCCGCATCCTGGCACCCGGCTCGCCTCGCCCGTCTCGCCCGTCTCGCCCACCTCGCCTGCCGCGTCCATGCCGCCACCCGCATCGCCCGCGCCTGTACGGCGGCCGGCACGCGCGGTGCTGATGGCTGCGATCAGCAGGTCGAGCGCGCGCGCAACGCCCGGCCACTCCTCCTCCGGGATGGCTGCCGCAGCGCGGGCGAATACCGCGGCCCGCGCCGCCTGCACCTGGCCGGCCAGGTGAGCCCCCTGGGAGGTAAGCCCTAGGCGCACCGTGCGACGGCTAGCCGGGTCACGTTCCCGGCGCACCCAGCCGCGCCGCTCTAGTTGGTCCACGAGGCGGCTCACGGTACTCGGCTCAAGGCCCAGGCGCTCCGCCAGGTGGCGCTGCGAGAGCGGTCCGCCGGCGCCGAGCTCACTCAGGGCGTGCGCCGCGGACACGCTGATTGGAACGCCGCAGGGCGTCACATCCTGCCGGTGCAGACCCAGGGCGCGCACTAGTGCCCCCATTTGCCTGTCTAAACTGCCTGGCACAACATGCATTATACATCAGTTGCACTCTACAACAGTTAAGGCCAGTGCTAGCGTTCTGCAGCTGCGTCGCCTCAAGGGCGGGTGTCCCCGTGTGCGTCACGCTGGCACTCACCACGGGCCGCGCCGCCTATACGGTGGCCTGCTCAGCATCTGCGCGAACGCACTGATCACCGCAGTCAGGCGGTGAGAGGCGGCACGCTGTACGGCGATGACGGGATCCCACGCGAGCAAGGAGATGCGTTTGGGTGTTTCCGGCAGTGCTTTGGCAGCACACAAGATTGGCCCGTTTGGCAGGTTCCGCCAAACGGGCCGGTTCTAGAATAGGAGTGCTCGCCGACAGGCTAGGTGGTGGCCACCTGCTGGCCGAGGCGCACGGCGGCCGCCTCAAGCTCTCGGACGGCGTCTTGTTCCTGCTTCAGGATGCGCTGCAGGACGTTGGCGACCTCAGTTTGTCCCATCTGCTGCGCTTTGGTGACCAGGCTGGTGTAGCAGGCCACCTCCATGTGCTCCACCTTCGCGGCGGCGCCGAGATCGAATAGGGTCAGCACCTCGGGAGAGGGCTTCATGGCGGCGACGGCGTCGTGGTCCTGCTTGAGGCCTTGGGTGGCGTGGACGGTCACCTGCTGGGGCTGCTCGCCCAGCGTCTGGAAGAGCTGCGCGAGCAACTGCACCTGCTCGCGCGTCTCCTCCAGGTGATGCTGGAGGGGCGCCTTGGCCTCTTCACTGGCCACTTCCTGGATCAGCTGCTGGAGCGTCTGCACATTGTTCTGCTCGAACGCGTGCATATAGGCGAGCTCGAAAAGAAAAAGATCCTTGGGACTGTTTAACTGCGCGGGCATCGTGGTATTCCTTGTGTCTCGGGATGGGTGCCAGTCCATGGCAACGGGGCGACAGCCCAGTCGCTCCCGGACGGCGCCGGCGGGCGGGCACTAACCGTGCCAGGCACTTCAGGCGCGCCCAAGTGCACGGATGACAAGGCGCTTGAGGGGCCGCATCGCCCCTCGACCGGAGTGCGCCCGAGGCGGGGCAGTGGAGCACCACGTCGTCATCCGCGTCTGCTGCTGGTGCGACAGTCGCGCCCAGCGCCTAGAGATGGCGCTGTGGACGCCCATGCCGCCCGCGCTCATTCGGATGCTGCGCGTGGCGGGCTTTACGACGGATGGCCTGTGCCCCGACTGTTGGCGCGACGGCGCCGCCACCTTCGGCGTGCGGATGCCGCGCGAGGCTGCCGTGGAGCAGGCAATCCGGGAGCTGCCGAACCTGCATGGCGACCCGTTCGCCGGACTGCTGGATGTGGAAGCCGACGGCGAAGATGAAGCGGCGGCCTGATGCCCCCCAGCAGATCACCCGCCCCTACAGGATCAGCCCTCGGCTCCGCGCGACGACTACCGCCTGGCTGACGCGGCGCGGCCGACTAGCGGTCAGACCAGCGCATTAGCATAAGCGCGGCGGCGGCCGCGAGGAGAGCGATGGAGACAGGGACACCGGCCAGCGCCGCCCAGGCGGCGAACAGGCCGCCGGCCACGAGCAATGCCGGCCACGCCCACCCGGTCAGGCCCGGCATGGCTGGTCCCCCACTGCACGCTTGAGGTAGGGCAGCCCATCGCCTGCCTTCTTGGCCACAGCACATCCCGACGGCAGCGCATCCAGCGCCGCAGCGGGATTGAGGCGCCGGTTGAAGGGGAACATCGGCAGCGGCCGACTGTTGTGGAGCGTCACCGTCTCGCCGTGCAGGGAGTAGGCGACACCGAGATTGTTCATGCGCACGAACGACATGGCGACATAATGCATTAAAGCAGGGGAGCATGCAAGGTAATTGCCTCCTACACAAGAGGTATTTGTATTATTGCCGCTGTGTCCTGCCCGTCGTCCGGGCTGTCCGCTAGGTAGCTGGAGCCGTGCGGATGGCCGCGCAGGGCGCTGCAACGCGCGGCGATAGGCCGCCATGAGAAGGAGCCTGGACGATGGCGTGGAGCGGACTAGTTGTGGGACGGACGAGGGGGTGGTCGGCGGGCGCTGGCAGACTGGCCGTTGCGGTCGTGGCGGCGACGCTTGCCGGGGGGCCGGTGGGGCTGCCGGGCTCGGCGGGGCTGCCGGGGCCGGTGCGAGTGGCGCACGCCGGGGATGAGTGGTGCGAGATCGACCCGTTGGTCGCCATTACCACGCCGGGCGGTGCTAACGTGGTGGTGTACGTCACGAGCGGGGCGCTCGGCCTGGAGCATCTGCCCGCCGTGCAGCTCGCGGCCATCCGGCACACGGTCCAGCCGGTGGAGGGCGGGCGCGCCACCCTGGTGAAGATGGACGTGGTGGTGCCCAACGACCTCTTCGGGAGCGGGTTTCCCACCAAGACGACGGTGAGCAGCGGCCCA
>CADCTC010000041.1 GCA_902805635.1 uncultured Chloroflexota bacterium | reverse complement strand
GTGGGTTGTTGTGCTGGCCATCCTTTGGCATATGGACTACCCCTTGCTGCCTTCAGACTTGGGGTGGGCGCGCGTCTGATTCTTCGAGCCGTCGCCCTTGCTCTTGATGCGCGGCGCGTTGGGATCCCGATCCTCGCCCTGCTTAGGTGAATCGGCTTTACTGACTTCGAGCTGGCCCTTCTTTACCACGTGAACCTCCGGACATCAGGGGGTGCAAGAATCGTTCCTGCTGTTCACGTCAACCTGTGGATGAATCCCCAGGTTGAGGCTGTGTAAAGCCCTATCGAGGCTCCCGGCGGCGCGGACCGGAGGTGCCAGATCGCGCGGCCGGTACACTGGCGGCATGGCCACGACGATCGAGCAGCCAGCTGCCGGTGCCCCCGCGACCACCACGACTCCGGCGGCCCCAGAGCCGCGCACCGGAGGCGAGCTGGTGGTCGACGCGTTGATAAAGGGCGGTGTCAAGCACGCCTTCGGCATCGCGGGCGTGCACAACCTGCCCATCTATGACGCGCTGTACCAGCGGGGGGCGATCAAGACCTACGTCACACGCCACGAGCAGGGCGCCGCGTTCATGGCAGATGGCTATGCGCGGGTGGCCGGCACCCCTGGCGTGGCGCTAGTCACCACCGGCCCCGGCCTGACGAATACCGTGACGCCGCTGTGCGGCGCGTGGTCGGACTCGCTGCCAGTCCTGGTGATCGGCACCGCCGGCGAGCTGCCGCTGCTGGGCAAGTACAAGGGCTACCTGCACGAGTACAAGGACCAGCACGGCGTGATGGAGGCAGCTGCGGGCAGCACCTTGGTGACACGCGCCGCCGATCTTGAGAAGGAGACGCTGGCCGCGCTGGCGCAGATGCAGACCGGCCGACCGCGGCCGATGACGCTGGAAGTGCCGATCGACGTGCTGGCAGAGACCACCCACGCCGCCCAGACTGCCATGCCCCAGATCCCGGCGCCGCCCACGCCTGACGCGGCTGCGGTGAAGCGCACGGCGCGCATGCTGCGGGAGGCGAAGTACCCCATTCTGATGGTGGGTGGCGGCGCGGCGCGCAGCAAAGACATGGGACTGCTGCGCCGGCTGGCCGAGACGCTGCGGGCGCCGGTACTGACCTCGATCAGCGGCAAGGGCGCCATCCCGGACGACAGCCCCTGGGCCGCCGGGTGTACCTGGCGCACCTCGTCCGGCCCCACGGATGGGTACCCCGACGCCTGGCGCAAGGCGGACGCCGGGCTGGTGATCGGCAGCCGGCTGACCGGTATGTCCACGCGCGCCTGGCGCCTGCCGCTACCGGAGAAGCTAGCACACCTGGACCTGGACGAGTCCGAGATGGGCAAGAGCTACCCGGTCACCGAACGCCTGGTGGGCGACGCCGAGAGCGGCATGCGCCTCCTGCTGGACGAGCTGGACCGGCTGGGAAGCGACGGCGCCAGCCAGTGGGACGCGGCGGAGATCGTAGCCGCGCGGCGCGCCGACGACGACGCGGGCCGCGCAAAGTGCCCCGAGGCGCTGCAGATAGTGGACCAGCTGCGCGCTGCCCTGCCGGAGCACGGCATCCTCTCGTGCGACCAATCCATCGCCTGTTATTGGGCGGTGCGGCACTACCGCGTCACCGGCCCGCGCCGCTTCCTGTACCCAGCTGGCTCGGCGGCGTTGGGGTTTGGCCTGCCGGTAGGCATCGGCGCCCAGGTCGCCGCGCCGAACACGCCCGTGTGCGTCCTGGCGGGAGATGGCGGCTTCCTGTTCACCGGCACCGAGCTGGCGACCGCGGTGCAGTACGAGCTGCCCCTGGCGATCGTGGTCTGCAACGACAACGCCTACGGCATGATCAAAGCTGCCCAGAGCATGCGCTACAGCGGGCGCGTGCTGGACACCGTACTGCGCAATCCGGACTTCGTGGCGTACGGCAAGGCGTTCGGCGCGCACGCGGAGAAGCTCTCCGGGCCGGACGAGATTGCCGGCGCGCTCAAGTCAGCCTGGGGACGCAAGGGGCCTAGCCTGTTCCAACTGGACATCGAGCTCTTGCCGCCGTTCCACTAGGAACGGCAACGCCAATTCCCGTTCGCCCTAAGCCTGTCGAAGGGCATGGTTCGACGGGCTCACCACGAACGGGGTCCTAGGAACGGCGGACGCGGCCCTCGTCGCGGGGGCGCAATCGCTCAAAGATCAGGTGGCGGACTTCGGCGTGGCTGAAGCCGGCGCTGCGCAGCGCCTCCTCCCAATGCCCAATGTCGTCCAGCACCACGCGGTCTAGTGCCTCACGCAGCTGCTGCTCCGGATGAGACACCTGCTCGCCTGGTGTCTCGCCCGAGGCGCTGGCTGCCGGGCGGCTGCGCCGTCGAGGGCGCTTTGGTTGCTCCACTGACGGATCGGCCGACTCGGCGGGCTCAGTCGGCTGGTCCCAATACATCTCGGCCATACGTGCTCTCTCTGACTAAGATACCGCAGCCGCGCCCGCCATAGGATGTGTGAGAGGATGCGCGCGTCACGGGGTGGCTACCATTGCGAGTGCCAAAGACGGCTACGACTGATGAGCCGCGACATGCAAACAGCCACACAGGAGAATGACCGACGTGCGTGATACGGATTTGACCGCCGCCGTGCCTGACAAGGACCAGACCTCGAGCGTCAGCGAGAGCGAAAACCCAGGGATGCCCGCCCCCACCCCCAAGCGGACTCGGCCCCGCACGAACAAGGACTGGTGGCCGGATCAGCTTGACCTCTCCGTCCTTCACTCTCCCTCGCCGCTGTCCGATCCCATGGGCCAGGGCTTTAGCTACGCCAAAGAGTTCAAGACCCTCGACCTCGACGCGCTGAAGCAGGATCTCATCCAGATGATGACCACCTCTCAGGACTGGTGGCCGGCCGACTACGGCCACTACGGGCCACTCTTCATCCGCATGACGTGGCACGCCGCCGGCACGTACCGCATCGCCGATGGCCGGGGCGGCGGCGGGAGCGGCATGCAGCGCTTCGCCCCCCTCAATAGCTGGCCCGACAACGCCAACCTCGACAAGGCACGCCGCCTGCTGTGGCCGATCAAGCAGAAGTACGGCAATAAGATTTCCTGGGCAGACCTCCTGGTCTACGCCGGCAACGTCGCCATGGAGTCCATGGGGTTCAAGACGTTTGGCTTCGGGTTCGGGCGAACGGACGTGTGGGAGCCCGAGGAGATCTTCTGGGGCCCAGAGGACACGTGGCTCGGGGACGAGCGGCACGCCGGGGAGGGAGACATCGAGGGGCCATTCGCCGCGGATCACCTGGGTCTGATCTACGTGCATCCCGAAGGACCGGGCGGCAACCCGGATCCTGCCCTTGCGGGGCGGTTCATCCGGGCGACCTTCCGCCGCATGGCGATGAACGACGAAGAGACCGCCGCACTCATCATCGGCGGCCACACGTTTGGCAAGACCCACGGAGCTGCCCCGGCCACCGAGCACGTGGGTCCCGAGCCCGAGGGCGCCGGCGTCGAGGAGCAGGGCCTCGGCTGGACGAACAAGTTCGCCACTGGCAAGGGCCCACACACCATCACCAGCGGCCTGGAAGGCGCGTGGACTAGCAACCCGACGAAGTGGGACAACGGGTTCCTGGAGAACCTGTTCCGCTACGACTGGGAGCTGACCACCAGCCCCGCTGGCGCCAAGCAGTGGAAGCCTAAGAACCCCGAGGCCCAGGGAACGGTGCCCGATGCCCATGATCCTTCCAAGCGGCACGCGCCCATGATGCTGACCACC
>CADCTC010000040.1 GCA_902805635.1 uncultured Chloroflexota bacterium | reverse complement strand
CGACGTCCTCCCAGCGCCCGGCGCGCGCGTACGCCGTGCGCTGCCGGGCCGCGCCCGTGCCGCCGGCAACCGTGGCGCGTACGAGCGCGGCCACCTCCTCCCAGTCGCCCAAGGCCTCCAGTGCCGGGCGCACGAACGCAAGCAGTGCCTCGACCAGCTCGGTGGCCGGGACGGCGCGTCCCGTGGCGGCGTCGATCAGCTCCCCTTCCAGACCGTCGCGGGCGGCCCGCCAGTGCGCCGCCCGCAGGAGCTCGGGCCGGGCGGCCGGCACCGGCGCGTCCTGCGCGGCGGCCACGACGCAGGTGCGGACCAGCGCCCGCGTCAGGCCGGCGACCATCACTGCCTCGTCCACCGTGGCGCAGACGTCCGTGGCGCGGAACTCCAGCGTCGGGAAGCGGGCCGACGGGCGGACGTCCCAGTAGACCTGAGTCTCCTCGGCGATGGTGCCGCTGGCGACCAGCGCCCCCACCAGCGCGTCGTACTCCGCCCGGGACGCGAAGGGCTGCGGCGGGCCCGCCAGGGGCCACCGGCCCCACAGCTCGGTGCGGTAGCTGGCGTACCCCGTGTCCGCCCCGCCCCAGAAGGGGGAGTTGGCCGCCAGCGCCAGGAGCGGGGACAGCCACAGCCGCGCCCGGTTGAGCACCTGGATGGCCAGCTCGGGGTCGGCGACGCCGACGTGCACGTGGCAGCCGAAGATGACCAGCTCATCCGCCAGCTGCCGGTAGGCGCGGGCGATGCCCCGGTACCGCGCCTTGGGGGTGAGCGGCTGCGCGGGAGCGGCCGCGAAGGGGTGGGTGCCGGCGGCCACGATGCGGCTGCCCTCCTGGGCGGCCGCCGCGATCACCGCGCCCCGCAGGCGGAGCAGCTCCCGACGCACCTCGGCCAGCGTGCGGCACACCGGCGTGGCAATCTCGATCTGTGACAGGCGCAGCTCGGGCTGCACCGCCTCGGCCAGCGCCGGGCGCGCCGCGGCGAGGACGCCGCCCCCGCTGGCACGGAGGTTGCGCGTGGCCGGGTCGATGAGCTGGTACTCCTCCTCCACGCCCAGGGTGAGCGCGTCGTCGGCTATGTCGCCGGAACTACCGGAAGCGTCGGAACCGGCCAGCGCGCGGGGTGCCGGTGCCTCATCGCTCATGCGTCGCCCAAGGCGCGCAGGAACCATGCCAAGGCCGCCGGTGGCGGCGCGCTCGGCGCACGGCGAGCGGGGCCGGCGCCGGCCGCGGCGGGCGGGACAGTGCTAGTCCACGTCGTCGCGGACTACGGGCACGGCGACCTGGCCTTCGCGGAGGTGGTGCAGCGCCTCAAGCGCCACTTGCCGGACGCCGAGCCGGTGCTCACGCCGGTGCCGCTCTTCGCCACGCTGGCGGCCGGGTTCTGCGTCGCCCAGCTGGGCCTGAACGAGGCGCCGGCCGGGACGCTCATCTACCACAACGTCGCGCCGCGGGAGGACGACCCGGCCGCCCGCGCCGGCAACGCCGGCGAGCGCCTGGCCTTCGCTCGGCTGCCCACGGGGGTCCGGGTCGTGGGGGTGAACGCCGGCCACGCCTACTCCTTCGTGCGCGCGGCGGCCGAGGAGCTGCGCTGGGCTGCCACCGTGGCCGAGGGCTCGCAGTTCCGCTCCCGCGACTTCTTCCCCCAGGCCGCGGCGGCGATCGCCCTGGGGCGGCCCGACGCGCTCGGCGAGCCCCTGCGCCGCAGCGCTATCCCCGCCCTACCTGCCGACCGCGTGGCCTACGTGGACGGCTACGGCAACCTCAAGACGACCATCCCGCACAACCCGGCGCGGCACCGCGCGGAGGAGGCCGTGCGGGTGCAGGTGGGGGACGTCGAGCTGGAGGCCACGACCGGCGACGGCAGCTTCGCCGTTGAGTCCGGGCGGCTGGCGTTCGCGCCCGGGAGCAGCGGCTGGACGGACGCGCGCGGCCGGGAGACGCGCTGGATGGAGCTCTTCCTGCGCGGCGGCGACGCCTGGACGGCCTTCGGTCGCCCGCCGATCGGCGCCCGCGTGCGCATCCGCACCGCCGGCTAGCGGCAGGCGGCGCGGGCCCCGATCGTGCGCAACAACGAGCTGGTTCTCGAGGCGACGGCGTAGCCCCCGGCCTGCGCGACCAGACGGTGTGGATGGGCCGCACAGCCGGCGCGGACGAGAAACGTGGCACTCACCGGGATCAGACGGTATCAACCTCAGGCGCCAGGGAGGGTGACGCTGCTGCGTCCCGCTCCAGCGTCGGCGCCACGCGGGCCACGTCACGATGGGCCGCCACCGCGGCCGACTCCGACGTCGGGTGCGTCAACTGCACCCGCAGCACCGCGGCCACCCACTCGTCGGGCGTGACCCCCATGGCCTCAGCCGCTTGGCGTACCGCATCGTACAGCGCTTGGGAAAGCGTGATCGTCGGCTGTCCTGTCATGTGATCTCACCCCCACTACTCTACCTATGCACCGGCAAGCTCCGGTGTGCAGCCGGGGGCAGGGCGCCACGAAGGAACTCCTAGAGTCCTTCGGCACCATCCGCTGCTGCTCCTCGACGGCACCGGCCTGGCGCTCGTCGATCCCGCCGGCAGCACGCAGTGGCTCGCGGGAGTGGCCGGCTATAGCCTCGCCCTGTCCCCGGCGCCGCAGGGATGACGCTCGACCTGCCAACGGAGTGAGCCGAGGTGCTCACCACCACCCGCGCCGCCATCAAGTCCCTGCTGTTCTGCGCCCGCGAGGAGTTCCGCCAGCTCTACGCCAGGACGGAGCGCCAGCCGGGCCGCGCCGCCTAGCGGCGCCCTCCCCGATCTAGGTCACATGTTCGCCTCCAGGGCCTGTTCGGCGCGGCTGTTCTCTCGGTGGAGCCAGGGTGCCGCGGCGGGGCTGCTGGTGCGTGAGCGGGGCCGCTGGTGCGCGATTGGGAGCGATCTGGCCGCCAGCGCGCTGCGGCGCGGGGACAGCATGACCGCTGGCTGCCATCGCAGCCCCTTGGGAGGACGCCGCCGCTGGACGTGCCTGAGAGGGGGCCCGGCGCATCAGGCCAAACCGATGGCGAACGGGTCATCTGAATCGTGATAATCGTGTCCACCTGTACCAGGCTGTAGGAGAGACGATGAGCGCTGCTGGTGACCCGCGCGTGCATCCCGGCCATGCCCCGTCGGCTCGGGGAGCGGTGACCCGGCGCTCGCTGCTACTGGAGGGTGGCGTGGCGGGCGCCGCCGGGAGTGCCGGGCTGGCGGGCTGTGGTGCGGGCGGTGCTGCGCCGGCCGGCTCGAGAAGTGCGGCCGAGGGCGCGCCGGTCAAGTCCAAGGACGTCGGGCCCATCCGCGTGTGGCAGTGGGATCCACCCGTGAGCCCGTTCGGCGTTTGGCTGCAGGGCTACTTGCAGGCGTTCCAGCAAGAGACTGGCATTCAGACCGAGATTCTCACCGGGGCGCAGGGGACGGACCTCTTCGCACGGCAGGCGGCCTGGTTTGCCTCGGGCGACGTGCCCGACGTGCTGCCGCGTTGCGTTCTGCTATCCGGCTGCTGAGGCGAGAAGGAAGAACGCTGTCAGGTGTTCCAGCGGCACCACCCGCCGGTAGTCGCACTGCTCCTGCCGGCACACCAGATGGAGGGAACCGTCGTTCTCAAGCATCCGCTTCAGCACGCTCAGGCGGCCGCACGCGGGGCACGTGCGCTCCTGCGCTGAGCGGCGGTTGGCGTGGTCGTCCAGCTGCCGATCCTGGAATGGTGTCACGGGGTACCTAACGCCGCCGCAGGACCACGGATAGTGGCGCCGCGTTTCAGTTCCGTTTCGGAGTGCGGTTTGGCGGCGGGAACCGGCTTGTCCGTTCCTCTGCGGCGCCGATGCCAGTGCATCGGCGGAGCGTGCGTCTGTCTGGCGACGCGGCGTATTCTGACTCACCGTGGCACAGCGAAAGCGGCCGAACAAGAAGCGGAAGAAGCGCGAAGGCAGCGGTCTGCACGTCCCAGCCGCGTCCAGAGTACGTGACCAGCAGCGTGGTGCCCTTTCTGGTCTGAATCGGCCAGTGACCCGTGTGAGCGCCAGGCCGTGTCCCGGACTCGGCGGGCTGGCTGCCGGAGTCCTCGACGGTATAGGAGCGACGATCCCCGACCGAGACGGCGGGGGCAGAGCGGCGTGCCGCGCGGCGGTGCGTCGGCCATTCGGCCATTCGCCTGCCCGGCGTTGTGGACCGTGCGCCCCCACGCGCGCACAAGCGGGCAGCGCCGCCATCGAGGCGGCCGTCACCACCGGCCCCGGGCGACGGCGTCGGCCATCCGGCAGCAGCGGACGGCGGCGCGGACGTCGTGGACGCGGACCACGTCGGCGCCTTGGCTCACGGCGAGGGCGAGCGTGGCCAGGGTGCCCTCGAGGCGCTGCTCGACGGGGAGACCAAGCACGTCGCCGATGAAGCCCTTGCGGGAGGTACCGACCAGGAGGGGCAGGCCAGCCAGGAGCGGGCGCTGGGTGAGGCGGTCGAGGTGGCGGAGGAGGGCGAGGCTGCGCTCGAGGCGCTTGCCGAAGCCGACGCCGGGATCCACGATGAGGCGCTCGCGGGGCACGCCACCGGCCATGGCGGCGGCGACGTGGGCCTCGAGGGCGGCGCCGACCGCGTCGATGGCAGCACGGTCCCAGGCCAGGCGCTCGTCCTCGGTGAGTGCTGCGGGATCGTCGGGCACGCGAGGGGCGCCGACCCCGCCGCGACCGTGGACGAGGATGGCGTGGGCACCGGCACGCGTGACGACGCCGGCGAGGCCGGGGTCGGCTTCGAAGGCGCGCACGTCGTTGACGATGGTGGCGCCGGCCGCCAGGGCAGCTTCGGCGACGGCGGCGCTGGAGGTGTCGACCGAGATGGGGACGCCGACCTGTTTGGCAAGCGCAGCGATGACGGGGACGACACGGTGGATCTGCTCGGCGGCGGGCACGGGCGCGGCGCCGGGATGGGTCGACTCGCCGCCAACGTCGAGGAGGTCGGCGCCCTCGTCGACGAGGCGGAAGCCGTGGGCGACGGCGGCCTCGGGCGTGAGGAGACCGTCGCCCGAGAAGGAGTCCGGCGTGACGTTCACGATGCCCATGACGTAGGTCCGGACGCCCCATGCGAAGGTCACAATGGTTGACGTAATGGTACGCTGCGACCCCGACCACCGCACCGGGTAGGAGCGCGTCGCGCCGATTGCGCATCAATGCGTCGCCGGCTTATACGCCGGGATGCCGATGACGTCCGCAACGTCCTTCTGGCCCTCACCCGTGAGCCACGAGAGCGCCTCCCACGCGGCGTCCTGGTGCTTGGTGCCCTTGAGGATGGCGTAGCCGCCGCCCCCGCCGTTGGTCCAGCGGCCGCCCGGCCCGGTGGGAGGCAGCACCACGTCCCAGTCGAAGTCCTTGATCGCGTTCATCGCCGGGTAATTCCAGCGGCCCGTCATGTACAGGCCGATCCGTCCGTCGGTGAACAGCTGAATCTCGGAGCGGCCGCCCATCTCGTTTGACACGGGCGTGACGCGGTGCTTCGTCGCCAGGTCGCCGCGGAACTCGATACCCCGCACTGGCTTTGCACATTAACTCACCCGCTACCGGTGGTTTTTGTGCAGGATGGGGAGTTTTTGTGCAGGGCACGGGAAGTGCGTTGTTCGACGTATGGACGCGGGTGGGCCGCCGCCGGACCCGGATGCCGCTGCACCGCGCGCACGCTTGGGGGGGGTTGTGGGTGCTGGCGGACGAACTCGTGCGCGAGATCACATGCGCGACGGAGCGGCACGAGCGGGGCACCTCGCAGCGTGAGCGGTTGCGCGCCGTGATGGTGCAGGCACAAGACGCCGCGGCACTACTGCGCCTGCACCAACGGCGCCGCGCAGCCTAGCACTGGGGCACAGAAATACCCCGTCCGGGTTGGAGGCACCGGACGGGGCAGAGTCAGGATAGCATCGCGGTACGATGGACGGGTGGCGAGTGACGGCGGGGAGCGCGCACGCCGAGCTGCCTACGAGCGGTTGTACGCTGAGTACCGGGACGTGCTGCGCGCCTATGAGGCCGCGCGGGCGCGTGGGGCACACAAAGTCGAACTGCACTACCGGCGGCGGCTCGTGACGCTACGCTGGCGGCGACTGACCGCGTGGCAACGTGAGGGATAGCACCACGGTATTGACGCTCCTATATTGTCAAGGGGTCAGGCAGCCAAACGAGCTGGGTCATTGAGGCAGTGGACCGTTGCGCCGTCTGGCGCGCACTGCTGCCAGGCGCGCCAGACGGCGCGGATGAGGAACCGCTTGAGCGCGCGCAGGGCCTCGCGTGGTGATTTGCCGTCGGCCCGCCGCCGGGCAAGGTACGCCTGCGCCGCCGGGGAGCACCGCGCCTGGACCACGGCGATGCGGTGCAGGATGGCATTGAGGCGTCGGTTGCCGCCGCGGTTGAGGCGGTGGCGTGTGCGGCCGGCGGAGGATACCTCCAGGGGCGCCACGCCCGCAAACGCGGCGAGCTGCGCGTCGGTGCGGAAGCGCTGCCCTGGTCCCAAGATGCCTGCCAGCGCGCCAGCAGTGAGCAGGCTGACGCCGCAGATGCCGGTCAGGGCGGCGTAGCGCGCCGGTTGCGTTGCCGCGGAGTGGGCACGACCGGTGAGGGCGCCCTGATCTGGGGTGGAGGGCGGCGCGAGGCGGCCCCGGGTAGGCCTAGATCGCCTGCGCGAGCCGCGGCCACGCGGTGGCGAGGCGGAGGTTCGTCGCCACGCCAGCGGTGAGAGACGAGAAGCCGCCGCGCAGGTTGCGGATCAGGGCGTGCCCACGGGCCAGCGTGTCTGCCGACGTGCCCTGCTTGAAGCCGCGCATGGGGTACAGCCGCTGCTTCAAATGGGAATGGTCCCGCTCTAACCCGTCGTTCAGGTACTTGGAGCGGCGGTGCTCGACTCCCGGCAGCACCGCGCGCAGCGCAGGGGGATAGCACTTAGCCTTGTCGCTGGTGACGCGCACCGGGGTGACTTCCGTCTCCGCCAGGGCCCGTTCGAAGAACGCCTGCGCTGCCGCGCCGTTCCTGCGCTCACTGAAGAAGGCGTCCACCACCTGGCCCTCCTCATCGATCGCCCGATAGATGTAGGCCTGCTTGCCGCGGAAGTCGCAGTAGGTCTCATCCACGCGCCACTTCCTACCCACCCGCCGCCGGTGCCGCCGCGCGGCCATGCCGAACAGGGGCAGGAAGCGCTGCACCCAGCGGTAGATGGCCGTCCGGTCCACCGCGAAGCCGCGCTCCGCGAGCCACTCCGCCACGTCGGCGTAGCTCAGGCGGAAGCGGGCGTACCAGCGCACCGCCAGCGCGATCACGTCGTCCGGCAGCCGGCGCCGCGAGAAGGCGCTCGCCGACCGGGCGGTGAACCGCCGCCCGCAGGCGCCGCAGCGCCACCGCTGGCCGCCCAGCCGCGTCTGTCCGTCCCGCCGCGTCCCCGGGTTCCCGCACCGCACGCAGGCCATGAGCTGCCTCTCCTCGGCCATCTTTGACGCAGTAGACTGTACGTGCCCACCCCGTGGGCACAGAACCGTCCGCTTCTTCACCGCCAAGCTCGCCGGTCAGGAGCGCTACGCGCCCCGCGACATCCCCACCCTGCCCGACCAATCGCTCTGGTGCTCTCCCACAGGCCAGCTCCACCGCGATCGCCCCCATTCCCGCACCGTCTTCGACCTCAACCGCGACTTCCTCGCGGCGCGCCGCCGCCCCGCCCCCACGTCCGCGGACGACGTCCGCTCCCGCCTCGCCGCCGCCCTCGCCTGGCCCGCCGCCCCGATGGACCACCCCATCCGCCCCCGCTACTTCCCGGAGACGAAGGGAAACGGATTCACTGCCCAGCGGTTCTTTTTCTTCTCCGAGCCCAATGTCGCGGTTGCCGGCACCATGCTCCGACCAGACAAGCCGGCCCAGGACTCCCCCACCTGGCTCGTCGTCCTCCCCGACGGCACCACGAGCGATGACACCGCTCTGCACGCCGCTGGCGTCCCGGAGCTCCTCCGCCAGGGCCACCCCGTCTGCCTCTTCGACGTGCGTGGCCGCGGCGCCGTCCAATCCCACCCCACCCAGGGCCGCCCCACCAGCCCGCTCGGCTTCGAGGCCTACAACACCTACCTCGAGATGCTCTTCGACACCTCGACCATCTCGTCCCGCGCCTTCGACGTCGCCCGCGCCGCCGAGTTCCTCCTCCAGCGCGAGGCCCCCTCCCGCAAGCTCGCGCTCCGCGCCCACGGCGACGCCGCCCTGTGGTCCTACCTCGCCGCCGCCCTCGACGAGCGCTACGGCGAGGTGCGCCTCACCGGCATGCTTCCATCGTGGTCGCAGATCGTCGAGACCCGCCTCTACGACCCCCGCGCCATCACCGCGGCCTGCGTCATCCCCGGCGTCCTCCAACACTTCGATCTCCCCGATCTCCAGGGCTGCTTCTCCAGACGCGCCCTCTCCATCTCTGATCCTCTCCGCGTCGAGGCGCTCCCGCAAGACCTTCCGCTCAGCGCGGCGGCCGCCGGCACCTCTGCGTTGAGGCGGTAGTTGGTATTTCGCACCTTCGTGGAGATGCGAAACCGCCGCGAGAGCTGACTGACTGAAGATAGTCCGTGGGGAGCGGGATTGCGTACCCGAGTGCGCGCGCGTGCTCAGGCAGCGGCCCGGAGCCCGGCACAACGATCCTGGACGCATTCCTCACAACACTGTGTCTTCCCATCTGGGGAAGAATGCGCCACACTACGCCTATGACGAACGTGACGACCATCACAGGCACGGCCGTGGGCACAGCGGGACGCACAGCGGAACGCCGGACGGCGCAAGCGGCGGTGCGGGTGGGTGCGCTCCGGAAACTGAGCGCCGACGAGCTGGCGGCATATGAGCGGGACGGGTACGTCGTGGTGCCTGGGGTGTTCCCTCCGGAGGAACTCGAGGAGATCGACCGGGAGATTG
Organism: uncultured Chloroflexota bacterium; assembly: GCA_902805635.1. Lineage (GTDB taxonomy): Bacteria > Chloroflexota > UBA11872 > UBA12225 > UBA12225 > CADCTC01. Next base: position 8,654 of record CADCTC010000040.1, on the reverse strand, counting down.
ACCGGCTGCTGGATGAGCCCGGGAACGACGCCGGTGGGATCCACCCCACGTGGATATTTAAGATCCACCAGAAGTCGGAGATGGCGGCGCGCTTCGCGGAGGACGCGCGGCTGGTGGCGCTGGTGGCGGACGTGGTGCGGCCTGGGCTCGCCATCCACTCCACCAAGCTGGTGCCCAAGCCGCCGCGCTCCAACGACGTCTGCCACTGGCACCAGGACGAGGCCTTCTACTTCCGCCCAGACGATCCGGAGACGTTCAGCCGCACGCGCATGAGTGTGTGGGTGCCCCTGCACAGCGCGCACGAACAGAATGGGTGCCTGTGGGTGGTGCCGGGGAGTCACAAGTGGGGGATCGATCCCTACCACATGGCGGATACGGGCCAGTGCCGCAAGGTGATCGACCGTGAGGCCTACGCCAACGAGCACGCGATCCCGCTGCCGGTGGCGGCCGGGTCCGTGGTGCTGTTCAGCGCGTGGACGTGGCACCACTCCAAGAACAACGCGACGGACACGGTGCGCCGCGCCTTCATCGTCTCCTACCAGGAGGGGACGTTGCGGAAAGGCGCGGGGGAGCAGTGGAAGCTCCTGGTGGCGGCGCCCGGTGCGCCGCCGTCTCCGGCATCTCCGGTCTCCCCGTCCCAGCCGTCGCCCGTTTCGGGTCGGACCGACACCAGCTATGACTGATACAGCGCTCGATCGCTCCGTGGATCTGGCCGCCGGCCGGGTCGAAGATGCCGGCATCTACGCTGGCGCGGGCTGCCCGGAGTTGCTCGAGAGGGACGTGCATCCCGGCGCCCACGCCTTCAGCGGCGCCAAGGCTTTCGACTGGATGGCCCGCCACCTGGGTCACACAGGGGGGTCGGGGCTGCGTGGCCGATCCGGGCCATTCAGCCCAAGTGGTATATGCTCAACCTAGAGGAGCCACAAGCCGATGACCACTGCGGTGCGCGCGCAGACCATCGCCGAGACGGTCGCCGTTTCCCCCGCATCCACGGTCCACAGGCCGTCGGAAGGCGTGACGAGGCTCACGCCGACGCAGCGGGCGGCGTACGAGCGCGACGGGTACGTGGCGGTGCCGGGCATTTTCCCGCAGGCGGAGCTCGAGACGATCGACCACGAGATAGACCGGCTGGTGACGGTGCCCGGCGTGGCAGCGGGGCCCAAGCGGCAAGGCTGGATCTACGACATCGCGCGTCGCTCTGAGATCACCCGCACGTTCGCCGAGGACGAGCGCCTGCTGGCGCTGATCGAGGATGTGGTGCGACCCGGCATCGCCATCCACTCCACCAAGCTGGTCACCAAGGTGCCGCACTCTCAAGACATCTGCCACTGGCACCAGGACGAGGCGTTCTACCTCAAGGCGGATGACCCGGAGACGCACAGCCGGGCGCGCATGTCGGTCTGGGTGCCGCTCCAGGAGGCGGACGAGCGCAACGGCTGTCTCTGGGTGGTGCCGGGCAGCCACCGCTGGGGTATAGACGAGTGGACCTGGCAGGACAGCGGCACCTGCCAGAAGCGCATAGACCGGCACGAGTACGCCGACCAGCACGCCGTTGCCCTGCCGGTGAGCGCCGGATCGGCGGTGCTGTTCAGCGCGTGGACGTGGCACCACTCCAAGAACAACCAGACCGACCGCGTCCGGCGGGCGTTCATCGTTTCCTACCAGGAAGCGACGCTGCGCCGCGGCGCGGGCGAGCAGTGGAAGGTCCTCTGCCCCGCGTTTGACGCGCCCGACGAGGGGCAGTAGAGTGGCCATGGGGCCGGCGCGCGCCACGGCCACGGCACAGTGCCACGGCACAGGCGAGGGACGGCCGACGGAGAGCTGACGGGCAACCAGGGCCACAGCGACAGGCGACAGGCGAAGGGAGACGCTCACCCATGGGATCGGAGACGACATCGTTGCCGGGGCCAGCCTTGGCGCCGCAGGCGGGACTCACCCGCCGCCGCTATCTCGGCCTTGGACGAGACGCCGCCACTGCGGGCGGCGTGCTGGCCCTCACCGCCGCGTGCGCCCCCGGCGCTCCCAAGGACGCGCCCGCCGCGTCCCAGGCGAAGGCGCCCGCCACGATCGAGCACGTTGACTGGTGGGGGCCGACCACGCCCGTGCTGACGACCTACTTCGAGGGAATCAAGAAGGAGTTCCAGGAGAAGAATCCGCACGTCACGGTGAACTACTCGTTCGTCCAGGGCGGCACGGGCGCGGTGCGCGAGAAGTGGGTGGTCAACACCGCCGGAGGGACGCCGCACGACACGTCGCAGGTCTCCGTCGCCTTCATCCGCGACCTCATGGAGGGCGGCATGACCGAGCCGCTCGACCCGTACATCGCCAAGACGCCGCACATGGCGCTCGGGAACTTCGTCGACTCGGGGATGTTCTACAACACGTACCACGGGAAGCACTACGGCATCCCCTACGACGGCCCGGCGATGAACGTGATCGGCTACAACGTCCAGCACTTCCGGGAGGCCGGGCTCGACCCATCGCCCAGGTTCACCTGGAGCTGGACCGTCGAGCAGTTCCTGGACGCGGCCGCCCGGCTCGTGAAAAAGGAAGGCGGACGCAACGCCCGCGGCGCGATCGCGGCGCCGGGCATCAACACGGCCAACCTGCTCCCGTGGCTCTACGCGCACGGCGGCGACTTCTACAACAAGGACTACACCAAGACGCTGGTCAATGACCAGAAGGGCCGGCAGGCCCTACAGCTCCTGGTCGACCTGCACCACCGGCACAAGTTCCAGGCGGACGCCGACGGCGCCACCTTGGAGGGCGAGGGCTACGCCATGGCGTTCACCGGGTCCTGGACGGCCGGCACCCTGCTGGACAAGAACCCCGGCCTCCAGTTCGGCTTTGCGCCGATCCCGAAGGGGCCGCTGGGCACGACGCCGTCGAGCCAGACCTGGACCAACCAGTGGAGCATGGTCAAGGCGGGCAAGCACAAGGACACCTCCTGGGAGTGGCTCAGCTTCGTCAACGCGGCGCCGGTGCAGGAGCGCTACTTCGCCGGCGTCATGAAGCGCGTCTCCGGCCGCAAGGACTTCTGCCGGAGCGCGGCGTGGCGCAACGTCGTAAAGGACTTTCCGGCGCTCGACGGCATCGATGGAGCCGATGAGCAAGCAGTACCCGTGGGTCAAGACGACGCCCATCACCACCGAGACGGCGGACGTCTGGAAGAAGACCCAGGCCAACGAGTTGGGCGTGAACGATGCCCTCGCCCAGGTCGAGCAGATCGTCAACCGGCTCCTGGCAGGCAGCTAGCGGAGATCGCTGCCGGTCCAGGATAACCTCGCTGACGGCGCACGCCCGCGCGGCTGCCACTTGCACAGGCAAGCCGCGGGTTGGGACGCCGCGCTCCTGGTGGCAACTGTGGTGGAAACAGGGGTGGCGCACCACCTGGTTCCGTCACCGCGACTGGCTTGCAGCCGCCTGGTTGCGGCGCCTTCCAGAACCGAGATAGGCGGCCGAAACTCCACGGCCCCACCTGTCGCCTGGACCTCACCGAGGAACAACCGGTTGTTACTTAGGCATCGCCTTGAGCGCGTCGTAGGCGGGCCTGGGGGTGAAATCGGGGTTGAGGATGCTGAACGGGAGCTTCTCGTCGTCGCGCGGGATGTCCGGCAGCGTGCTGAAGTTCAGGTTCCAGACGAACATGCCGCCCACCCACGGGTACTGGGTCCGCGCCAGGGTGTACGCCCGAACGAGGTAGTCCGCCTGCACCTGCGGCGTGTTCTGCGCCGCGTACTCGTAGCCCGGCGCGGGGTTGGGCAGGCTCCAGCCGAACTCGGTCAGCCACATCCGCTTGGGCGCGTCGCCGGAGCGCACCATCACCTCACGCAGCTGCTCGATGCGCCGGAAGTAGAAGCTGGGGTGGTCCCTGTACTGCCCGGCCGCGCGCGCCGCGGCGGTGTTCGCCACCACCGGCGTCGCCTCCGGGGGGCTGTTGTAGCCGCCGGCGTGCGCGCCGATCGCGTCGGACACCTGGCGGACGACGCCGCCCTGGTACTGGTACATCTGCTCCAGGTACAGCACGTCGTCCAGCGCGACGTTGGGATCGACGAAGCCGTTGGGGGTCAGGGCGCCGGTGATCACGACCGCGTCCGGGTCGGCGGCCTTGATGGCGGGATACACCGCCTTGAGGAGCTCCACGTACTGGCCGACGTTGATCCGCCCCGCGCCCCACTCGCGGGCGAAGTTCTGCTCGTTCCAGATCTCGTACGCCCGCACCTGCCCGCGGTAGCGCGCGGCGAGCTGCCCCAGGAAGGCGGCGAAGTCCGCCGGGTCGTCCGGCGGGCCGTCGGTCCGGCCGTCCGCCCGCGCCCACGTGGGGCTGGTGACCACGCTGAACAGGATGTTGACCGGCGCCTGGAGCGCGGCGTCCACCATGCGGTCCACTTCCTTGAAGTCCGGCCGGCCCTTCACCGGCTCCACCACGCTCCAGCGGATCTGCTGCCCGATCCAGCCGAAGCCGGCGTCTTTGACCAGGTTCACCTCGCGGTTCTGCTCCTGCCACCACAGATGGACGTCCATGCCGTACTGGAGGCGGGTAAGGTCGGCGGGCGGGGCCTGGCGCCGCGTGCTCGCGGCCGGCGGGGGCGCCGCGTCCGGATCGTCCGGCAGGAAGGCCTGGCTGAGGTCGGTCCCGGGCAGCGCCGCCGGGCGGGCCAGCCCCTGCGCGCGTCCGGGCGCGTACTGCCGGTAGAAGCGGCTGGTGCGCGCCTGCTCCTCGAGGTCCGGCGGCAGGTGCTGCCCTGTGATGATCGCCTTGAGGTAGTCCGCGAGCAACAGCCCCTGCGTGACCCCGGTGCTGGCGTCGAAGTGCATGATCCCGCGCTGGAAGCGCAGGTAGACGAAGCCGGCGTTGCTCGGGTCCGCCGCCGGCGCGCTGGTGGGGACGCCCCACAGCTCCAGGTTGATGCTGGGCATGATCCCCGGCCCGAGCTCGCCGGTGGGGAACGCCTCCTCGTAGCGCACCGTGTTCAGGAAGGTCTGCATGAAGCGCACCGGCGCGCCGCTCCACTCGTCCGGCGCGTTCGCCCGCACGAACTCGAGCACGCGTTCGGCATAGGCCGGCGCCCCGGGATCGGGCGCGCCCGCCAGGACCTGCGCGCTGGCGGCGGGGAAGACGGAGCCGTTGATCCGCGTGTAGGGCATCAGCTCCGCATCCAGGATGTTCAGCGTCCCGACGCTGCCGTCGGCGCGCGTCTGCATGATCTGGCGCTGGAAGAACTGCACCTCGAATCCAAGGAACAGGAACGGGCGCGATACCGGGTAGCCGAAGGTCCGCAGCCCACCGCGCTTCTGGAAGTAATCCGCGAAGGCCGCGTTGCCCAGCCGGAACCCCGTCTCCGGGAAGTACGTGAGCGCCGCCTGGGCCGCCTCGGCCGCGGCGGCGCCGGCAAAGACGGCCCGCGGCCCGAGAAGAGCCGGGACCGCGGCGGTGCCCGCGAGCAAGCGATTGAAGGAGCGTCGTGTTGCGATAGGCATACCCACCCAGAACGGTGGACTTCCCCCGGTGTTGCGGCTCAGGCACACATTTGACTCGACTTTGGCCGTTTCAGGCGGCCTAGCAGGCGGTTTCGACCAGGAAGTCGAGCAAGTGCGGTGGGGAATGCGCCAGTGGCACAGTGGTGGAGGTGGCTGGCCAATTCCGGCGCGTCGCGCTGGCCCACAGTTGGTGCCGGACGCCGGCCGCGCCACCTGCTGACCGAGCCCGGCGTGGGCAAAAACGCGCGGGCCGTGTGCACCGCTCCGCTGCTGCGGCGGGCCGCCTGAAGCCACACCGGTGGTCTAGGTCACGCGGAGCAGCTTCGGCCAGGCGTTGGCAAGGCAGAGTTGGCAGCGCACTGCGACCGGAATTGACAAGGTGAGGGAGGCTGTGCCGCAGGAGAACGAGTAGCGCACTCACTGTCCATACTCACAGGTACTCGGCAGGCAGGCACCGCCAGAGCGTACGGGACTGGCGCCGCTTGACTTGTCAATGCCGCCGAGAGCACGCGGGGCAACCCGGGCAGGAGGCGGTGAGGCGAGGCAGGCGCGGCAGACCGGTGGTCACTCCGAGTGCGCAGTGTTGAAGCGCGGGCTGCGTGCCGGCGAGCGGGCCTGCGTGTGTCGTGTGTGAGCGTGGACTTTCCTGGTCACTTGGCCTCTTCCGCAAAGAGCGGCGTCATGTGGGCGTCACGCACGAGCTTGGCCATCTCTCCGTCAGTGGGACGCTCGCGGAAACGGGTCGCGGCCTCGAGGATCTTGGGGAGGACGTGGATGTCTCCGGCGGTGTTGAGGAAGACGCCGTCTCGGCCAAGCACCCACTGGACGGCGGTCTCGAGGTCCTGCTCGTCGGCGAGGGGCTCGTACCACGTGGCGGCGGGGCGGTGGGCGCGCTCCATCTGCTGGACCTGCTCCGACCATGGCCCCTTGGTGGCGGACTTGATGGTCTGGACGGCGACGTTCTGTTGCCGGCAGATCGCCACGAGCGCCTCGAAGTCGGCGGCGTAGCGAGGGTTCTGGATCAGCGGGTAGTTGTACGGGAGGAGGACGGAATCGAAGTCGAAGCGCTCGAGGGCGCGCCTGTGCATGTGGGCAACGCTGAGGCCGTGGCCAGTGACGCCAATGAACCGGACGAGGCCGCGGTCGCGTGCTTCGACGGCGGCTGCGAGGGCGCCGCCGGGGCCGAGGGCGGTCTCCCATTCGTCCGGCCGGACGAGGTTGTGGAGTTGGATGAGGTCGATCTGCGTGACGCGGAGGCGCTCGAGGGAGCGGCGGATTTGGTCGCGTGCGGCGGCGTACGTGCGCTCGCCGGTCTTGGTGGCGAGGAAGAAGCGGTCGCGGTGCGTCTCCATCCACGGGCCGAGGCGGACCTCCGACTCGCCGTAGCTGGCGGCGGTGTCGATGTGGTTGACGCCATAGGCGAGGAGCGTCTCCATGGTGCGGTCAGTCTCCTCCTGGGTGACGCGCGAGAACGCGGCGGCGCCAAACAGGGTGCGGGTACTCTGATGACCGGTACGGCCGAAGGGGGCAGTGAGGATACGGGGTTGGGCGCTCGTAGACACGGTGGTCTCCTCCTGGGAGCGACTATACTGCGGCGAGCGTAACTCGGCACGTTGCCATCGTCGGTCTGGGGGAACGCGGGTCCGCCGCAGGGGTCGTAGGCGCAACTCGGCAGTGCTCCCGGGATGAGCCCGGGAATTCGCAATTTTGTCCGGTGCTGGTACGGTGAGCGCCTGATGCCGCCCTGCCCGACCTCGCCGTCGTGCAGACCCTCACGTTCAAGACCCTCTACGTCCTGTTCTTCATCGCCCACGGCCGCCGCGAGCTGGTGCATCTGGCGGTGACGGCGCGCTGTACGTTCAGGCAGTGTCTGTCGTTTCCGTTCGCGATCCCCTCTACTGGGGCTACCGGTTTCCCGCGGAGATCATCAGCTACGCGGTGTGGCTGTACTACCGGTTCCACCTGAGCCACCGGGACATCGAAGACCTGCTGGCCGAGCGCGGCGTCCTCGTCAGCTATGAGGCCGTGCGGCTGTGGTGCCGCACGTTCGGCCCGGCCCTGGCCGCGGGGCTGCGCCGCCACCGGCGCCGGGCGGCCCGCAAGTGGCATCTCGACGAGGTGCAGCTGAAGATCAAGGGGAAGTAACACTGGCTCTGGCGTGCCGTCGACCAGCACGGCCTCGTACTGGACATGCTGGTGCAGGAGCGCCGCAACCAGGAAGCGGCCGAGCGCTTCCTGCGCCGGGTGGTGGACGGGGCGGGGCAGGCACCGCAGGTGGTGGTCACCGACAAGCTCGCCAGCTACCCGCCAGCGCTCAGGCGGGTCCTGCCGGGAGTGGAGCACCGGCGGCACAAGGGGCTCAACAACCGGGCCGAAAACTCCCACCGCCCGGTCCGCATGCGAGAACGGACACTGCAGCGGTTCAAGTCACCCGAGAACGCGCAGCGCTTCCTCGTACCGTTCAGCGCCGTCTGCAACCACTTCCGCCCCCGCCGCCACCTCCTCGCCGCCGACCAGTACCGCCAGCTCCGCACCGAGCACTTCGAGCAGTGGCGAGAGGCCGCGAGGCTCCAGCCCGCCGCCTAAGCACGGCAACCACGCGACCACCGTACGCTCTCGCCTCCTCGATACCTCGCCAACTTGTCGATGCCGCGACGCGACCTCACGTGCACAGGAGATGTTCACTAATTGCAGAAGCGCTGGCACCATCCTTGCAACCGGTTCGCTGCTCGGGATTCACGGCCACCTCAGCACGGCCTCGGCCGTCTCGTTCTGGGTGGGCACGAGCTCCGCAGACCGGGCCAGCACGCCGTCAGTGCGCGGCAGAGATTAGGAGTACAGACATGGCAGCAGTTAGCGCAGCCCAGGTGCGAGAGGGGATGGAGCTCTACAGTGGCGAGGGGCAGTCGCTCGGTCGCATCGAGCGTACGGACCGCGACTCGGTAACTGTCCGGGGCCAGCAGTACGAGCTCACGGCCATTGAGCGCGCCGACGGGAACCGTGTGTACCTCACGCGTCAGGTGGGTGCGAGCACAGATACCGGCCGGGGCCGTACGGGCGATGTCGGGTCGGAGGTCGTGGAGGCACAGGGGGAGATCCGCGTGCCGGAGGTGGAGGAGCGCCTGCACGTCGAGAAGCGCCAGTCGGAGATCGGCGAGGTGCAGGTCCGCAAG
>CADCTC010000039.1 GCA_902805635.1 uncultured Chloroflexota bacterium | reverse complement strand
GGCCCATCCGCTGTACGGGCTGACCTTGCCGTTGGTCGAGGTCGCCAACAAGCCCCAGATCGGCCGGGCCTGCGTGGTGCGCCTCAACCCAGGGGTGGTCCGCTTGATTCCCCTCGCCGCCACGAGCCTGGGTGGCGGGGTGCCACCGCGCACGACCTGCCGTCTGTCCATCCCGGCGCTGCGCGCGCTCGTGGCGGTGACGGCCTCCCTGGGCGCCGCTCGCCAGAAGGTGCGCGATGACGATGACGATGGAGTCCCCGCCCGCGATCTCGGCGGGGCAGCAGCTCCCGTTGCCGCTGGGGCGGCGGGCCGTGCCGTCGCCGACGCTGCCGCCCCACGAGGTCTGGGCGGGGCTGCCGCCGCTGGCGCAGGCCCAGGTGCGGGAGGTCTTCATCCTGGTCGTGCGGGAGGTGCTGCGTGCAACTGACCGCCGCTGAGAAGATCACCCCTGGCCACCGCGAGCGCCTGGCCTACATCTATGTGCGCCAGTCGACCGTGCGCCAGGTCCAGCACCACCGCGAGAGCCAGGTCAACCAGTACGCGCTGGCCGAGCGGGCCGGCACCCTGGGCTGGGCCGCCGACCGCATCCGCGTCATCGACGCCGACCTCGGGCAGTCCGGCCAGGATGGGGGCCGCGCGGGCTTCCAGGAGCTGGTGGCCGAAGTCTCGCTCGGGCATGTCGGCATCGTGCTGGCCTACGAGGCGAGCCGGCTCGCGCGCAACAACGCCGACTGGTACACCTTGCTCGACCTCGCCACCGTCGCGGGGGCGCTCATCGCCGACGCGGACGGCGTCTACGACCCCCGCGACTACAACGACCGGCTGCTGCTCGGCCTGCGGGGCATGTTCAGCGAGGCCGAGCTGCACCTGCTGCGGCTGCGGCTCGCCGCCGGGCGGGCGCGCCAGGTGGAGCGCGGCACCTACCGCCAGCAGCTGCCCACCGGGCTGGTGCGGACGCCGGAGGGGCGGGTGGGCAAGGACCCCGACCTGGCGATCCAGCGGACCCTCGCCCTCGTCTTCGTACGGTTCCAGACCGTGGGCTCGTGTCAGAAGGTGCTGCGCGCCCTGCGCGACGAGGGGATCCTGCTCCCGCGACGCCAGACCGCCGGGGCCGGGGCCGGCGAGGTCCAGTGGAAGGCCCCCACCGAGGGGGCAATCTATGACATCCTGCGCAACCCCGCCTACGCCGGGGCCTTCGTCTTCGGGCGGCATGCGGTCGCGCCGGGGCCGCCGGGCGGGGCCGCCCGGCGGCGGGTCCATCGCCCCCTCGCCGAGTGGACGGCGCTCCACCAGGGCGTGTACCCTTCCTATATCACCTGGGACGAGTTCATGGCGAATCAGGAGCGCCTCCACGACAACGCCAGTGCCTTCGCCCGGCGGGCGCGGGCGGCGCCCCGCGCCGGGGCCGCGCTGCTGGCGGGCCTGGCCGTCTGCGGCCACTGCGGCCGGCAGATGCACGTGGCCTACCGCGCGCGGCCGGCCTATGTCTGCACCGCGTTGCAGAAGGTGCAGGGGCAGCCGGGCTGCCTGCACCTGGACGGCCCGCCGATCGACGCGGCGGTGGTGCAGGCCTTCTTCGCCGCCCTCGCGCCGGCGGAACTCCAGGTCCTCGACGACGCCCTGGCGGACCAGCGCGCCGACCATGCCCGCCTGGCGCAGCAACATGCCGACCAGGTGGCGCGCGCCGAGTACGAGGCCCGCCTGGCGGAACGGCAGTACCGCGCGGTCGATCCCGACAATCGGTTAGTCGCGGCGGAGCTGGAACGCCGCTGGGAGCAGGCGCTGCGGGTCTTGGCCGCGGCGCGCGAGACCGCCGAACGCTTCGCCCAGCGCCCGCCCGAGCCGGCCCTCGATCCCGCGTTGCGGGCACAACTCGCGGACCTCAGCACGCAGCTGCCGGCGCTGTGGCAGAGCGGACGGCTCCAGCCGGAGCAGCAGAAGGCCCTGCTGCGTAGCCTGATCCACCGCGTGCATCTCACCCGCCCCGCCCCGGCGCGGCTCGAGCTGCGCATCGTCTGGGTGAGCGGGGCGGTGACGCCGTTGACGCTCAGCCCACCGACCTACCGGACGACCGAGCTCGGCGACTACGAGCGCCTCGCCAGCCGGGTGCTGGCACTCAGCGCGGAGGGCCATGCGGACGGGGTGATCGCGGAGCAGCTGACGGCCGAGGGGTTCCGCGCGGCCCGGCAAGGGCCGGTCACCGCCGGCCTCGTCGGCAAGATCCGCCGGGCGCGGGGCGTGGTGGGCGTGCGCCAGCAGTTTCGTGCCCAAGAACGGATCGATGGGTACTGGACGATCCACGGGTTGGCGCAGGCGCTGGGCGTCCGGCGCACCTGGCTCTACGACCGCATCCGGGCCGGCGCCCTCCCGGCCACGCGCCATTCGGTGACCGGCCACTACCTTATCCGCGACGACCCGGCCGTACTCGCCGCCTTGCAGGCCATGCGACCGGCACCCTGATACGCGAAGGAGGGTACTCTCTTGACACCGTCAAGGCGGTGCCCGGCCGCAAGACCGACGTCAAGTTGCGACACGAGGTCGTGTCCATAGCTGTTGCGCCCACATAGATGGGACGCAACCTGGTGTTCTGCCACCAGTACCCTACCGTGGCGTGCGGTCGGAGCAATTCGGCGGTGCGAAGCCCACGGGACAACGTAGCCTCGCCCTCGCGGCGACCGCCCCCCCTGCGAAGGATGGCGGTGACTGCCAGCATCACGGCGGTCGGGAGCTAGGGTTGGATGGAACGGGCGAACAGATGTGAACCGCCGTCAACCGTCGTTACAGTCGACAAGCCAAAGATGCTGGCAGGCTTGAACCAAAAGGTACGTGACCGGTACAGACGCTTTTGACTCGTCTGTCGCAGACACCACGGTCACCGGCGGACAGGCGGCGCCCTCCCCATCCGGGTATGGACACGGAACGTGGTAAGCCCGTCGCCCTCCCTCTGGGACAGCACCGCGTAAGCGGTGCCCACGGGGCGGCGGGTAGATGAGGCGGGAAAAAGCGAACGCCAGCCGGTAATAGGCTGGATACGGGTTGGGACAGTACCCGCCACGAAAGTGGGCCGACTTCCCGCTGGTCTCTCAGCACGAGAGCACTTGGCCAACCGGCTCAGGAGGCGAGGCAGATGACGGGCGTATCGACGACACGGGCCGACATGCCCGCGACGCGCGCGCCTGGTGCGGCCTCCCGCGACGCGGTGGACTGGCACGCCATCAACTGGCGCAAGGCCCACCGCCTCGTGCGCCGGCTCCAGGTCCGTATCGTGCAGGCGACACAGGCGGGCCGGTGGGGCAAGGTCAAGGCCTTGCAACGCCTGCTCACCCGCGCGTTCAGCGCCAAAGCGGTGGCGGTGCGGCGCGTGACGGAGAACCCTGGCAAACACACGCCCGGGGTGGACGGGGCGACCTGGCCCACCCCGGCGCAGAAGGCGGCGGCAATCCAGGCGCTGCGGCAGCGGCGCTACCGGCCCCGCCCGCTGCGGCGCGTGTACATCCCCAAGCGCGGCAGCGCAAAGATGCGCCCACTCGGGATTCCGACCATGGGCGATCGGGCGATGCAGACGCTGTACCTGCTCTCCCTGGACCCCATCGCCGAAGTCACGGGCGACCCCAACTCCTACGGGTGCCGGCGCGAGCGCGCCCCCGCGGACGCCATCGCGCAGTGCTTCACCCTGCTCAGCAACCGGCACGCACCCCAGTGGGTTTTGGAGGGCGATATCCGCAGCTGCTTCGACGAAATCTCG
>CADCTC010000038.1 GCA_902805635.1 uncultured Chloroflexota bacterium | reverse complement strand
GCGCGGTGTCCATCATCGGGGGCATCCGGGTACGCACCGTCGGCGACGCAGGCGAGCTGCCTCGGGCGCTTCCCATGTTCCATCTGCCGCAAGTGCCGCTGACGCTGGAGACGCTGGCCATCGTGCTGCCATACGCGGTGACGCTGGCGGTGGTCGGCCTGCTGGAGTCGCTGCTCACGGCATCGATTATGGACGACATGACCGACACAACCAGCGACAAGAACCGTGAGTGTCGCGGGCAGGGTATGGCAAACGCGGTCACCGGATTCTTCGGCGGCATGGCGGGCTGCGCGATGATCGGGCAGTCGGTGATCAACGTGAAGTCCGGCGGCCGGACACGCCTCTCAACGCTCTGTGCAGGCGTCTTCCTGCTGTTCTTCATGCTGGTCATGGGGGACTGGGTGAGCCGCATCCCCATGGGGGCGCTGGTGGCAGTGATGTTTATGGTCTGCATCAGCACCTTTAACTGGACGTCCGTGCTGACCCTGCACCGCGTGCCTCGCACCGAGGGCATCGTCATGCTCGTCACGGTGGCGACAGTGGTCTACACACACGACCTTTCGTTGGGCGTGCTGGTGGGGGTGCTGCTAAGCGCGTTCTTCTTCGCGCGCACCGTGGCGAAGCTGGTGGCGGTGGAGAGCACACTGGACGAAGCGCGCCAGACGCGCACGTATCGTGTGTCGGGCCAGCTGTTCTTCGTCTCGGTCAACGACTTCTTTAGGTCGTTCAACTTCACAGAGGACGTGAAGCAGGTAGAGATCGACCTGACGCACTCCCACCTATGGGACGGCTCGGCCGTGGATGCGATTGACCGGGTGGTGCTGCGCTTCCGGCGGCGGGGCGTGCCGGTGCAGCTGATCGGACTGAACGAGGCGAGCGGTACGATCCTCAAGAAGCTCGCCACCCACGACAAGACCGGCGCGCTGGCTACCGCCCCAGCTGGCCACTGACGGCGGCCGGAAAACCCGGTCCGGAGGAGAACCTGTGGCGCGCGACGGCGTGGCGGACGTGCTGATCGTGGGGGCGGGAGCTTCAGGCGCGGCGGCGGCGTGGTCGCTGTCGCGACAGGGGCTGGCGGTGGTGTGCCTGGAGCAGGGCGGCTGGGTGGAGCCGCCATCCTATCCGCACTGGAAGTCTGATTGGGAGCTGCACCGGCAGACCGACTTTGCGAAGGACCCCAACGTGCGCCGCTGGGCCGAAGACTACCCGCTGGACAACAGCGATACTCCCATCACGCCGCTGATGTTCAACGCGGTGGGCGGCAGCACCATCCACTGGACCGGCCACTTCCCACGCTTCCGGCCCTCGGACTTCCGCGTGCGCTCGCTGGACGGCGTGGCGGACGACTGGCCGCTCACTTACTGGGACCTGGAGCCGTACTACGAGCAGAACGACGCGTTCATCGGCGTCTCGGGTGTGGCAGGCGACCCCGGCTACCCGGCGCGGACGGCCCGCCATGGACCGCCCTTCGGACTGGGCAACGCGGGGGAAGCCTACGTGCGCGGCCTGGAACGCTTGGGGTGGCACTGGTGGCCCTCCGACAGCGCGCTGCTGACGGCACCCCATCAGCCGGGCAGGCAGGTGTGCAACGGCTGTGGCCCGTGCGACCTGGGCTGCCCGATCGGCGCGCTCTCCAGCGCGCAGGTCACGTACTGGCCGGCGGCGCTGGAGGCCGGGGCGGAGCTACGCACCCACGCTCGCGTGCGCGAGATCACGGTCGATGTGAATGGCCACGCCACTGGAGCGGTGTACTACCACGCTGAAGGGCGCGTGCGCGAACAGCGTGCTCGCGCGGTGATCCTGGCGTGCAACGGGATCGGCACACCACGCCTGCTGCTCAATTCAGCGTCGGGGCGCTTCCCCAACGGGCTGGCCAATTCCAGCGGCCTGGTGGGCCAGAACTTGATGTTCCACCCGTTCGGCTTCGTGACGGGAGTGTTCGACGAGCCAATCGACGGGCACAAGGGGCCGATCGGGTCCTTCCTCTACTGTCACGAGTTCTACGAGACCGACCCGAGCCGCGGGTTCGTGCGCGGGGTGCAGCTGCAGCTGAACCGCGACACCGGCCCGGTCGCGGCGGCGCTGGGCGGCTTCACCGGCCACCCGGTGGCGTGGGGACGCGACCACCACCGCCAGGTGCGCGAGCGCTACCGGCACGCGCTAACCATCGGGGTGCTGGTAGACGACCTGCCCGAGCGGCACAACACGGTCACGCTCTCGCCAGCGCTAGTGGATGGGCACGGCATCCCGGCGCCCAAGATCACCTACACGCTGAGCGAGAACAGCAAGCGCGCGCTCACGTTTGGCGCGGAGCGCGCGGCCGAGCTGCTGGAGGCGGCCGGGGCGCGTACCGTCCTGCGCGACGTGCAGGCCCGCGACAGCGGCTGGCACCTGATGGGCACGGCGCGCATGGGCACAGACCCGGAGACATCGGTGGTGGACCCCTGGGGTCGCGCGCACGACGTGCCCAACCTGTTCATCGTGGACGCCAGCGTGTTCGTCACCGGCGCGGCGGTGAACCCCACCACCACCATCCAGGCGCTGGCGCTACGCACGTCCGAGTGGCTGGGACAGCACTTCCGGGAGGTGGCGGCGTGACTCCCGAAGACCAGGCGACTCCGGCGGATCTGCTGGACCGGGTCGGTACGCTGCGCGGTGCGGTGGCGCCGCCACCAGACGAGCCAGACGGTGACCGACCGCGCGTCCTCACGCAGGCGCAGCTCGCTCTTCTCGCAGCCGTGCAGGACCGGCTGGTCCCACCGGAGGGGGACCTCCCCGGCGCGGGCGGGCTTGGTGCGCCGCGGCGCGTAGACGGCCTGGTGGCAGAACGTGTGGAGTGGCGCCGGGACCTGCTGGCGGTGCTACAGGCAATCGAGGCCACCCGGGATGGCTTCGTGGCGCTTTCCGGTGATGTGCAAGACGCCGCGCTGCGCGAAGTAGAGGCGGCCTGGCCGCTGCTGTTCCAGCGGCTGCTGCGGCTGACGTACTCCGCGTACTACACCGATGCGCGTGTGCAGCGCGCCCTGGGTGTGACGGACGAGGCGCCGCAGCCGCGCGGGCACGCGATGACGGCGTTCGACGAGTCGCGGCTGGAGCCTGTAAAGATGAGAGGGAAGCTATGGAGGGACGCGTAGGGGACATGGTCAGCATGGCGGTGCCGTTGGCGGTGCCGTACCCACCGAGCCGGCACTTGCGGCTGGAGGGGTTGGACGAACCAGTGATGCGCCGGGACCTGGACGGTGACAACTTCCCCGTGACGTGGGCGGACGACGGGCTGCTGTACGCGGGCTACGGTGACGGCTGGGGCTGCCGGTCGGTGGAGAAGCCCACCAAGCTCAACACGGGCATGATCCGCTTGCGGGGCGAGCCACCGGACGTGACGGGGGAGGAGGTGGCAATCCCCTGGTACGGTGGCGGCGCACAGAACCCCAACATGAAGGGGTGCGGCCTGATCTCGGTGGACGGCACGCTGTATCACTTCTTGCGCCGGCAGGTGAACCAGGGGCAGCCGGGCGAGCAGCGCCGCCAGGTGGCTGCCGCGCTGATCTGGAGCCACGACCACGGCGCCACCTGGCAGGGGGACACGGCGTACACACCCGACTCGCCCGGCGCGGAGGGCATGTCCTTCTTCTTTAGAGAGGCCGACCATGCGTTCAGCTCGCCCACCTTCCTGCAGGCGGGACAGGACTACGCGCTGGCCCAAGACGAGTACGTGTACGTCTACTCGCCGCGCGAGGACCTACGCCGGCGCAATGACCACCTGGACCTGGCGCGGGTGCCGCGGGACCGAATCACCGAGCGTTGCGCGTACGAGCTCTTCGCCGGGATAGAACCTGTGAGGGGGGGCAGTGAGACGGGCAGCTCCGGCCGGCCGCGCTGGACGCGCGACATGGCGCAGCGCGCGCCGGCGTTCGCCTTTCCGGGCTACGTCGGCGCGGGCGACGTGGTCTACTGGCCGGCGCTAGGCCGGTACGTGCTGGCGCAATGCATCTCGTGGGAGCCGCGCGCGCCGGGGGTGCAGGCGAGCCGGCTAGCGCTGTTCGACGCGCCGCAGCCGTGGGGGCCGTGGACCACGGTGGGGCACGTGGCGCCGTGGGGCGGCGGCGAGGACGGCGACCTGCGCTACGATCCCCGCCTACCGGCGAAGTGGATCGCCGCAGACGGAACGTCGGCGGTCCTGGTGTTCTCGCACCGCCAGCAGCCCGACGTCCTCAACTACCAGCGGCTACGCTTCAGCATGCTAGACGGCAAGGAGAACCAGACGCCGTGACCGCCACCGCCATCAGAGAAGAGCGCGAGCAGCTGACCGAGCTCACAGAGAGCGCCGCTGCGCCGTGGGTGTGCCGCCAGGAGATCGCGCCTCGCGTGCGGCGCGAGGACGGCGCGTTGGTGACCGAGTCCAACGGCAGCGAAGGCTGCTACGGGGGCTGGGAGATCGTCTACCGCGCGCCCGAGGTGACGGGCTGGCCGGCGTCACGCATGACGTTCGAGATTGAGGCGGACGCGACTACTCTGCCGCGCGGGGCAGACTCCCTGTTAGTGGAGGCGTTCTGGGACAGCCCCGTGGTCAAAGCGACGACGGGTGAGGTCGAGTGGGACCCCATCGTGGCGCGCCGGGTAGAGACGGTCGGGGACCGGCTGCACGTCTCCTTTGGGGGCATGACCCGTGTTCCAGAAGGCGCCACCGCATTGCGCGTGCGCTGCGGCATCCGCTGGGCAGCGCGTGGCACGGTCCGCTGGCACGGTTGGAACCTGGCGCCGGCGCCCGAGCCAGGGGCGCATCGCCGGCTGCGGCTCGGAGTCGCCTCGGCCAGGCCGGGGCCGTGGGTGAGCTCGGAAGCCAACGAGCGTCATTACCTACAGGAGTGCAGGCGGGCGGGCGAAGCCGGGATCGACCTGGTGTGCCTGCCGGAGGTGA
The DNA here is from genome assembly GCA_902805635.1 of uncultured Chloroflexota bacterium. GTDB lineage: Bacteria > Chloroflexota > UBA11872 > UBA12225 > UBA12225 > CADCTC01. The sequence continues at coordinate 12,947 of CADCTC010000038.1, read as the reverse complement.
TCCTCACCTTCGGGATGCCCGCTTCACCCGAGGCGACGCTGGCGGCAGCTCGACCGATCCCCGGAGAATGGCTGCGGCCCTTCCAGGACGTGGCACGCACATACGGCATGGGCATCTGCTTCTCGGTGGGGGAGCGGGCCGGCGAGCACGGCGAGGTCGTCTACAACACGGCAGTGCTGATCGGGCGCGATGGCTCCTACATCGGCAAGTACCGCAAGATCCACCTGGCGCTGTCGGAGGCACGCAAGGGCGTGGCGGCGGGGCACGAGCTGCCGGTCTTCGACTTCCACGGCGTGCGCGTGGGCATGGCGATCTGCATGGACTCGACTCCGCTGGAGACGGCGCGGCTGCTGGCGCTGCAAGGCGCGGAAGTGCTGCTGATGCCCATCATGGGCGACTTCCGCGCCACGCCGTGGCAGCTGGGCAGCGCGCGCTTCCACCGGGAGCGTTGGGAGGCGGTGCAGCGCGCACACGCCCTGGACAACCACCTCTACGTGGTTGCGGCGCGCAACGGCACCGAGGGCAGCGCCATCACCGCGCCATGGGGAGAGGTGCTTGCGTATGACGACGGCAGCCAAGGCGTGATCTGGGCCGACATTGACGTGGACGACGTGCGCTCACACCCGCGCGGCTCCACCATGCGCGCCGTGATGCACTCCATGCGCCGCCCGGTGGTCTATGGCGCGCTCACCCAACCGGTCACGGCCGGTGTGCCCTGAAGACGGCCACCACGCCGCCGGTCAGACCGGCTGTTCGTCCTCGCGGTTCATGTAGGCTCGGAACTCCGCCAGGTCCGCTGGTATCAACCGTTCCTCGCCGGCCTCACAAGTACGGGTGATGCACTTCCAGTTGCGGCCGAGCCAGAACTGGGTGCGATCGACGTGTCCGCAGGTGGGACAGCGGAGATAGGGCGGCTTGCCCGGCAGCGGGGCACTGGGACGCCGCGCCCCGCTGCGAGCGGTCGTGATTCTCATCTAGAGATTCTATTGGAATGCGGCCGCGTCTTTCGTAACTGTGGCCCTCTTGAGGGCCTCAGACCGCGTCAAGCACCGGCGCAGCGGGATACCGTGCCTGAGCGAAGGACGGCGGGAGGGAGAGTGCGCCGGTGAGCCACGGCCACACCGGGGCGGCGTAGTAGCGGTGGCCGCCTTCGCCGACGAACCAGTGGACCGCATCGGGCGCGCCGGCAGCGGCGTAGATCTCCTGGGTCCACGGCCAGGCTTCCTCCGCGGCCTTCAGCGGGTGATTGGCGTCGTGCCGGCCATTGACGATCAGCTGGGGCCGCGGGGCGGCCAATCCCGCCAGGTCCGAGACGTCGCATAGCTGGCTTAAGCCGGGGATGAAGTTGCACGGACAGTGGTGGACCAGCTGCATTGAGCCGGCATACGTGCCGAACCAGCAACTCGGCACCGACGCCGCAATGCGCGTATCCAGGGCAGTAGCGAAGAGCGTGACGGCGCCGCCGCCCGAGTTGCCGGTGAGCACCAGCCGGTCGCCGTCCACTTCGGGCCGCGCCTGGAGGTACTCGACGGCGGCCAGTACGTCGTGGACACGCATCCCCATAAGAGTCTGGCCAACCTGCTCCGCGAGCGACACGAGGCGGGGGCACGATTTGGGAGCATCTTTGGCGAAGTCCTGTGGCAGTCGCAGCTCGCCGAAGCCGCGCATCTCCAGGGCCAGGCACGCGTAGCCGTGGCGCACGGCCTGAAGGGCAAGGTCACGGTCACCCTCGGCGATGGTGCGCTGGTACTCCTCCGGCGGGAGCATCCCCACCGAGACACGCATGCCGTCCTTGGCGTGGCCCTGCACGGCAATCACGGTGGGCAGACGGCCCCCAGCCTCGGCCACGGCGGCGCCGGGCGGCATGACGAAGTACGCCGGCACCCACAGGTCAGGCTCGGTGCGCAGCAAGAGCCGCTGCCAGCGGAAGTCGGGCGTCTCGCGCCACTCACCGGCCCACACGTCCAGCAGACGCGGCGCGTGCTCACTCTCCGGCGGGAGACCCAGCACCGCGCGCAACCGCGGGCGCAACGTGTCGCGCCACTCGGCGAACGGGAGGCCGGCAAGATCAAACCGCAGTGCGGGGACGGTCGCATTGCGCAGCCCGTCGAAGTGGCGCTGGAGCTGAACGCTGGGATGGTCTACGGACGTCGCAGGGGCCGACTCGGCAGACAAAGTGGCGAAGGACATCCCGGGCATGGCGGTCACGCTGGGTATTCTCCCAAAGCGGTGCGGCTGTGACCAGGCATTCTCATGTGCGCTCAGGACGCCGGCGAGTCAACCAGTCCGCCACCAGCTGCTGAGTCTGCGGCACAAAGCGGTTGTAGTCTTCCGGCGACAGGTGTTCGAGAGCAGCCTCCGACCCCGTCTCAGCGAATGCGCCACGCGCCCGCTCTACCGCTTCGGTCACGCGCTCGAGCGGCGCCTCCCAATCGAGCTGTGGGCTGACCACCAGCGTGGGACGTGGCGCAAGCAACGCGAGCAGGTCGTCGAGGTCGTACGGGATGCGCGCGGTGTTCCCCTCGAAGAAGCCCAGGCGTGGCAACAGCAGATGCAGCTTGGCCCAGCGCGCGAACCCACCCGTCTCCGCCACATCGGTATCAGTGCGGAACGGCGGTGGCGGGCACACCAATGCCATGCCAGCCGTGCCTGCCGTGCCTGCCGTGCCACTGCCGGTCACGCTGTTGGCGTCGGCACCGTTCTCGTCGGTCACGCCGTTGCCGGCAGCAGTGCCAGCCAGGTGCAGCGCCACGAGCGCGCCCAGACCGTAGCCCACCACCCAGACTTGCTCGGGATCCACGAACGGCAGCCCGCGCAGCGCATCGAGCGCAGACTGGCTGTCGCGCACCATCTTGCCCAACAGCGACCAGCGCGGGTGGCGAGCGTAGAAGCGCTCCGCCTCCTCGATGCGCCGCCCGTGGCCGATCTGGTCGAACGCCAGCGTCGCGAACCCCGCCCGCGCCAGCGTGCGCACCGGCTGCTCGCCACGCATGTAGCCCGCCATGTAGCCGCGCGGCACGGAGAACGGGTGCAGCCACAGCACCGCCGGCAGGCGCACCCCCGCATCGGCCGCCCCAGCGGCGCCCGACGGGAGGAACACGTCGCCGGGGACGTACTCGCCAAAGGTGAGCTGGTGCTTCTCCAGCCCCTCTCCCGCGGCGCCACGCGATAGCAGCGTGGCAACGTGCGCCGCCTCGGTGCCGTAGCGCCCGCTGCCGCCGGCGGCGCCCGGCGGCGCATCGCCCAGCATCCACTCAACCGCCTCGCGCGTGTCCTTGAAGTCAGTCAGGTGCTCAGGATCAATAGATTCGCCGCTGCCCTTTTGCCACGCACTCCAGCTGTGCGGCAGGATCAGGCGCTCCGGCAGCCGGAACCCGGCTTCGATCTCTACGGGGCGCCTGCCGCCGGAGCCATCCCGCTCGGCCTGTTGGCCCTCACTGTGCCGGCCTGGCCGCAGCTGGGCGTCACACCAATCGAGGTACTGTTCGATCGTGGTGGTCCACGTCTCGTGGCCGCCGGGCCGCCAGAGCAGGTCCAGCCGGTCCCCGGCGCCCAGCAAGCGGTAGACCCGCTGCGCCTCCAGGTAGGTCTGCTGCAGCGCCCACACGCTCTCCACCGCGTCGTTGAGCGCGCTGCTCAGCAGGCACGGGCGCGGCGCGGCGAGCGCCACAAGCTGGTGCATATCGACCGGCAGCTTGTGCTCGCGGCCGGAGAAGAAGCGCAGGCGCGGGTGGAACCAGTCCGGGAAGGCGCGCGTGAGCAGCTCGATGCTCTCGCCAAAGTGCTGCTCGCCGAAGGAGCGGAAGGGCATGCTGCCGCCGGCGCCAGAGGAGCTGGAGATGACGGCCGAGACGCGCTCGTCCATGGCGGCCGCGATGAGAGAGAGCTTGCCGTTGCGAGAGTGACCGGTGAGCACGATGCGCTCGGCGTCGGCCTGGGGCACGTTTTCGAGCAGATAGTCGATGCAGCGGCCGGCGGCCCAGGCACGCCGCGTCAGGCGCGACCAGTCGTACTCGGCGTAGGCAGCGGCGAAGGTGTCGGTGTCGTCGAGCACGTCAGCACCGGCGTAGACCACGCCGATGTACCCCCGGCGCACGGCGATCAGCGCCCACGGGCGGTGGTTCTGCTGGGTCATGAACACCGGCAGCGCCGCGGTCCCCGAGCCTCTGGCGCCGGATGTGTTGTCTGCCGCATCCGGGATGAGCACCTCCAGCCGCAGCGTCGCCTTGCTCCCTGGTCCAAAGGCCAGCTGCAGCTGCCGTGCGGTAGCGCCCACCTCGCGCCGCTCGTCCGTCACTCGCACGTCGAGTCGCGCCGGCGGCGGTGGGGTACTGCCCAACACCCAGCGACGGAATAGGTCCAGCAGCTCTTCACGGCGCTCAGTCCACTCACCTACGGTGGCGATGGGCCGCGGCACGCCATCCGCCATGCGCACGAGCGGGTCCGGCAGGCCGGCGTGCGATGGCAGCGATCCGAAGTCCGGTGGCAGCTCCCCCGTGCGCTCCAGCCACTGCTCCCACGGCTCGCTCCGCGGCAAGATGCGCCCCAGCTGATCCAGGTACGCCCGACGGGCCTCGGTTTCGGTCATAGCGCTGAAGTGTGCCTATCGCGAAATGCGATCAGCGTACGACTGAGTTACACGCGTGCCACACATGTTGCTTATTTGCGCATTCTGGGCGGCGCGAGACAGCATGAGTGAGAGTTCTCCCGCTGCCCTCAGACGCGAGGTATTGGGGTAACCATGCAGAACAGAACTAGTGGGCGAGTGCGACGGCACACTGTGAAACGGTTAATCGGGGCACTGGCCGTCGTGGCCGCGCTGGTTGCCATACCGGGAACGGCAGCGGCGCAGGGGCAGGGCCAGGGCAACAACGCCGGTGGCAACGCCGCCGCTAATAGCCAGGCCGGCAACAACAACGCCGGCGGCAACGCCGCGGCTAGTAGCCAGGCCGGCAACAACAACGCCGGCGGCAACGCCGCGGCCAACAGCCAGGCCGGCACCAACAACGCTGGCGGCAACAACAATAACAACGCCGGCGGCAACAACAACAACCAGGCTGCAAATCCGACCGCCAGGCCCTCGAACCAGAGGGGGATCGAGAAGCGGGTGTTGACGGTGGACGGACGCGCCGCAACGGCCGACGGCCGCGGCTCCAACGCAGCGCCCGTCGTGGCTGGTCAGAACGTCACGTACCAGATCGTGGTCACCGGCACGCCGCCGGGGAACTCGGGCCGGGGCGAGGTCGTGGACAACATCCCGCAGTTCTTCAGCTTTGTCTCTTCCTCTCCGAGCGCTGAGGTTGATGCGAGAGAGAACAAGGCGACGTTCAGGAATGTCGAGTTCAGTGCCACCGGGTCGGTGACGCTCACGATCACGCTGCGCGCCGGTGACACCGGAGCCAACAAGCCGCCGTGCAACCACGTGGCGACCAATGTCGCGCACGTGAATGGCATGGGCTCGGACCAGGCGCAGGTGCGCGTGATCTGTCCTGAGGCGCCCACGGCGACCAGGACGCCTGTGCCGGCGGCAGCGGCGGCGGTGAACACGCCGGTGCCGACTGTGGTGGCGACCACGGTTCCGCTGTCGCTCGGAGTGAGTAAGACTCTCGAAGATGCAGGTCGTACGGTGACGCAGATCAACAACGGCGACCTGGGCAAGCGCATGCGCTACAACATCCTGCTGACCCGCAAGGGGAACGTCCCCGGCAGGACAGAGATGGCCTTCACCGACCTGATCCGGGAGGGCTGCATCGCAGACGGCAGCGGGCTGATCACACCCATCGCGGCCGAGATCGACCGCAACGATCTGGGCATCAACGACGACTTCAGCGTACAGATCAACGGCTGCACCATCACCGGGCGCGTTTCCGGTGACAACAAGGGCAACCTCGATCCGACAGCGCCGGGCAACCAGTTCCACGTGCACATCACGGTGCAGGTGGCCCAGCCAGGCAGCACCGCCGTCGTCACAAATGTGCCTCGGCAAGTGACGAATGAGGTGCGGGCGAACGTGGTGAGTGGCCCTGGTGCGCCGTGCTGCGAGGAGACCTTCACGCTGAACACAGCGGTCAATCTCCCCGCGGGCGGCCAACCGACAGCGGTCCCCACAGCGGTCCCCACAGTGGCGGCACAGGTAGCAGCAACCGGTAGCGCGACGACGGGCTCCACCCCCGCGAGCGCGGTAACGCTGCCAGCCGCTGCGTCGGCACAGCTTGCCGGTCCGGTTGAGGTCGGTGGTGTGACGCTGGCACCGGGATCTGCGATCCGTATCGTGGCGCTTCCTCCGGGAGCCCTGGTCCAGGCGCCCGCGGGCGGCGGACCGGCGGTCGTCCCGCCGGGGTCGGTGCTGGGCGTCGTGGATCGGCCGCAGCTGGGGCTGATCACCACCCAGACGCCGGTGTTCGTGGACGTGCTCGACCAGGCGGCGCTCCGCGCGCCGGCACCCGGTCCACTGCCACAGACCGGCTTCGGCCCGGCGCCGGCCCTGCTGCCGCAGACCGGCGGGGCGGGGGCAGCGGGAGGGGGCTTCGGCCCAATCCTCCCCATGCTGGCAGGCGCTTCACTGGTCGTCGCCGCCGCATTCACACGGCTGCGCCGCCGGTAACCAACCCTCCGGGCGACGGCAGTGGCCGTCGCCCGAAGGGCAGCGACGTCAACAAAAGAGAGGGTGGTCCCAGATGGGACCACCCTCTCTTTTGTGCGGTTCCTTGCGGCGCTACCCGCGCGGCGCGTCAGCGGGACGCGGAGTTGGCGAAGAGCTGGGTCACCAGCTTGGTGGTGGAGTCGCCCGGGCCGGGGATCTCCACCAGGCCGATGCCGACGCGGTTGAACTCGGGCCTCAGCAAGTTGCGCGCGTGGCCGGGTGAGGCCACCCAGGCGTCGAACAAACGCGGCAGCACCTCCCCATTGGCCTCGTTGCTGCGGCCCAGGTTCTCGGCAGTCTCCAGCGCGTCCGGCAGCGCATCGAGCGCCCACTGCGCGGCGGGGCCTACCCCTGGGATATCGTGCGAGAAGTAGCCGCGCGCCATCATGTCCTGGCTGCGCTCGCGGGCCAGCGCCGCCATTCTCTCGTCTGCCTGCATCGGCGCCAGGCCGCGCTGCGCGCGCAGCGCATTGATCATGTCCACAATCTGCGCTTCGGCAGCAGGGGCATCCAGGGGCGCAGCCAGCGGCGAGGCCAGCTGATACTGCGGCCCCACACGTGGGGCGCCCGATGCGGGCCGCGTGAGAAGGAAGGGAGTCGCCGCCGCCGCGCCCATCACGGCACGGCGACGCAGCGTACGGCTGACCGGCAGAGTCACGTTCATTGCACTCCTGTAACGGAGCGTAACAGGAGTACGTGACGCCGGGAAGATCTCTGGTACGACCGCCGCGCCTGACTCCCTGCTTGTCTATCCTGACGAGCCCTGAGGAGGGGCTCGTCTGCTCTGGCGGAGCGACTAGCGTGCGCGGTCGTTGCCGAGTTCTAGTTTCACCGTGTTGCCGTTCACGTCGGTGAACGTATAGGTGTACTTCTTGTACGGGCCGTGCTCGTCCTTGAAGAGCAGCTTCCCGGTCGCGTCGGCCGGGCCCGCATCGCGCGGGCCCCACTTGTCGCTGATGACCGAGTCCGACGATGGGCTTTCCCACGCGTCGTACTGCAGGGAGGCGGTGTACCGCCGGCCGGCAGGGCCGCCGGTGACCTCGATCTCGGTCACGTAGGTGGCATCGCTCAGCTTGCGCACCACGTCCAACCGTGCCCTGAGCGCGCCCGGCGTGGGCGTCACCGATGCGACTCCGGCGGCCGGACCTGTCGCGGTCGCCGTCACGGCCGGCGGCACCGCGGACGCTAGCACGCCGCGCGTGAGACTATCGATGCTCATCCCAAACCGCTGCTCCCACGCCGCCCGCTCCATGACGAAGAGACCGTAGTTGGTGCCATTGATGCCAAAGATGTCCACGTCCGCCAGCGACTGGATGTGCAGCAGCGTGGGCCTGGCCTCGTTGCTCTCCCACTTGACCTGGTAGATCGGGTCGCCAATCTTTAGCAGCCCCGCCGAGAGCCACGGGTCGCCCCGCCGGAAGCTGCGCAGCTGGTCCAGGGAGACGACCCGCCGGTCACTCCAGTTGATGGTCTTCCCCGCCAGGCCGCGCGTATCACCACCCCAGTGCAGCACACCCTGCTCATCCGCAACCCATAGGTGTGGCGTGCCCTGCAGCGAGACGACTGTGCCGGCCGGCAGCGTTTGTTGCGACGCCGGCCCAGCCAGCGCCGGCACTGCCGTGATGAGCAGCAGCCCCAGCACCAGCAGCGGCCCAATCAAGCGCCGCAGCCCGTACGTTACCCGTGCCCTGGATGGTCCCGTCGTGCGCATTTCGTCCTCCTTACCAGTACCACTGCTCCGGATAGGCGCCCCACCCGAATATAGCTGGAACGGACGGCGTGCGACGGGCGGCCCGCGGCTCGCGCTACACTGCGCTGGAGGAGAGAGAGGACATCATGCGGACACTGGTCACCGGCATCACCGGCCGGATCGGGGCGAACTTAGCGGCGGCGCTGCGCGAGCAGGGCCACCAGGTGCGCGGCCTGGTCTGGGCACGTGACGCGCGCGTGGAGAAGCTGGAAGGGCTGGGAGTGGAGCTGGAATACGGCAGCCTCACCGAGCCGGAGGACGTGCGGCGCGTGGTGGACGGCATTGAGGTCGTCTACCACCTCGGGGGCGCCTTCCAGGGCGGCGGCCCGTTCACCACCGACGAATACTTCGACATCAACGTACGCGGCACCTACCTCATGCTAGAGGCAGCCCGCGCGCAGCCCAATCTGCGCCAGCTGGTCTTCGCCAGCACCGACGCGCTCTACGAGAAGTACATACCAGGCGGCATGGCCGAGCCCATCCACCCCGACCACACGCCGCGCCGCCCGCGCGGCTGGTACGCCCTCTCCAAGTCGCTCGGTGAAGAGCTGTGCAGCGGCTACGTGCGCAGCTTCCGCACGCCCGTCACCGTCGTGCGCTTCTCGCTCGTCGTCGGCGCAGGAGAGATCGCGGACTTCCGCCAGTTCTACCTCAGCCACCTCAAAGAGACCCACAAGGGCCTTGCCCCACTATGGGAGCAATCCGGCGGCGAGGAGCGCCTGGTCATCATGCGCGACACGGAGGGCCGTTCCTGGCGCAAGCACATCGCCGACGTGCGCGACATCGTTGGCGCCTGCGTCGCCGCGCTGGGCAAAGAGGCCGCCATTGGGCAGACCTTCCAGCTCGGCGGACCGGCCCCCTTTACCTGGGAGGAGGTCATCCCCTATCTCTCGGAGCGCACCGGCATCCCCTACGTGGACGCACGCTCCGGCGGCATGCCCACCTACTACGAGTACGACATCACCAAAGTGCGCGAGCTGCTGGGCTACGAACCGCAATTCGACATCCGCCGCATGATCGACGACGCGCTGGCCTTCAAGCGCGGGGAGCAGATCGGCGTCCTGCCCACCAAGTAACACTGCTGCCACCATTCAGTGGCTACACTCGACCACACCAGGAGGGAGCACTCAGCATCATGACCGCGACACAGGCCCCGCAGGGCACACAGGGCACACAGGGCACACAGGGCACACAGGGCACGCAGGCGTCACCCCAGTCTGCCGCGCCTCCAGCGCCGGCCAAGACGCCCCGCCCGCCGGTGCTCAACATCGAGCACATCAAGACCTCCATCGAGGAGATCAAGGCGGAGGGCGGCGCGCCGCCCTGGAACCGCGTGCTGGTCCGCAACGACCGCCTGACCGCCACCTTCATCTACCAGCTGCCTGGCACCAAGAACGACCACCACTACCACGTAGAAGACGAGTGGTGGTACATCGCCGAGGGCGAGCTGGCCTGGGAGATGGAGCACCATCCTGAACCCGTCCACGTCACCGCGGGCGACTTCATCTTTGCCCCCGCCAACCACTACCACCTGATCCACGTGCTAGGCGACAAGCCCGCCATCCGCATTGGCTTCAGCTACACCGGTGAAGGCCACCGCCACAACCGCCAGGACCCGCCAGAGCCCCCCGTCCGCGGCCACGGCAACGTCACGTAGTTGTTAGTTTGTGAGCTCGGACTTTGCTCAAGGCGCTGCTGGGCCGCTGGCGCTGGTTGACACTGGCGGCGCTGTTCTCCTGCGCCGTTATGGTCTGGCTCGGCTTCTGGCAGATTGGCCGCCTGGGGCAGCGCCGCGTGATCAACCAGCAGCTTGCCAGCCGCCCCGGCGCCCCGCCCGTACCTATCGACGCCGCCTTTGCCGCCGCCATCCCCAACGAGCAGGCGCTGCGGGACCTGGAGTACCGCACCGCCGTCGTGCGCGGCCGCTGGGAGTACGACCGCGAGCGCGTCATCCCCAACCAGTTCTGGGAGAACCAGTTGGGCCTGCACCTCGCCACGCCTATCGCCGTAGAAGGGACCGACCGCACCGTCTTCGTCGATCGCGGGTGGATCCCGGCCAGCGCCGCCGACCCCCGCAGTTGGGGCCAGTTCCACGACCGCGGTATCGAACGCCAGCCCGTGGAGGTACGCGGCTCACTGCGCGTTGACCAGCGCATGCTCGGCCAGCTGGTCCGCGGCGGCGACCGCCGCCCCCTGCCGCTCTACATCCTCCAGGCGCCGCCGCCCGAGGCCGCGGCCGACCTCAACGCCCAGCCGCTGCCCTACAAGCGTCCCGCCGTAGTCACCATCGGCGAGGGCGTGCACGCCATCGCCGCCATGCAGTGGTTCGCCATCGCCGCCATCATCTTGGTCGGCTTGCTGGCCTACGTCTCCCAGCACGAGCGTCCGCAGACGCGCCGGCAGACGCGCATCAACCCTGCGCTGGCTTCGGCGCGCCGCTCGCTATAGCTCGCGGCAGAACACCGCCAGGGCGCGCGCGTCGGTGTGGAACTCCAGTCGCTTGCCGCCGCCCGCCACGATCACCAGGTAGCCGGGCGTGATCACCTGCAGGTACATCCGACCCGGCTGCGGGCACCCCAGCGAGCTATCGCTCCAATCGCGTGCCTCCGCACGCTCCACGGTGAGCTGGTCCGCCGGCACACCCAACCGCACCGCCGCCGCCGCACGCGCCGCATCCACAGCCGGCTGCGCCTCAGGACTACCTGTCACGCCGGTCACGCTGCCCCCTGCACCGTCCACCGGCGTGCTCGTCACAGGTTCTACCGTGGCGGGCGCCAGCACAGGAGCACCCACCACCGGTGTCTCAGATGCCTCTGGCACGGGCGGCACATCCGGTGGCGCCCACGCACATCCCATCGCGAGCACCGCGAGCGCACAGAGGCAAATCCGCATCATTAAGCAATACTACGGCTTTATCGGCACCGGCATCCCCTTGTACGGCATGCACGCGCCGGTTTCGATCTCCCCGTTCATGCGCTGCGTCAGCTGCCGGAGCGTGTCCTGCATGGTCGCCTTGCCCGCCAGCACCTCGTTGTTCATCGCCGCGCCGTACTCGGAGTAGTGCCGCGACGTCGCATTGTGGCGGAAGTGGATACCGTAGGGCACCTTGTAGCCGTCCGCGAAGACGTGGGTGTGCACGGTCTTGTCGCTGGTGAACTCCGCCTGATGCTTCTTGAGCGTGGGCAGCACCACCTTCTCCTTGGCGAAGAAGCCCTGCACCTCGTCCCCCGCGAGGAAGCGCATCAGCTTGTAGCTCTCGTCCGGGTACTTGGTCGTCTTGGAGGTGGTATGCGGGTTGCCGGAGACGATCGTCACGCCCGGCTGCCCCTTGGTCTTGCCGGGGAACGGCGCGATGTCGTAGGGGAAGGCGCTGTTGATCTCCCTGCGGATCAGGCTGTGGGCCGCCGCCGCGCGCACCCGGAAGACGGCACGCCCCTGCCCGAACGCCTTCTCGCCGCCACCCAGCGCGGACTGCACCGCGTTGGGCATGATGTACTTGCGGTTGTACCACTGGTAGACGAAGTTGTGGGCCTCGATCGAGACAGGTGAATCGAGCGTGTACTTCATGTTCTCGAAGTCCGCCCACCTCCCGCCGAAGGTCCACACCATCATGCCGTTGCCTTCGTTCATGGACCAGGCGTCGTAGCGCATGCCGTAAACGTCGGTGCCCTCGCTGCCCTGGACCTTGGAGGTCTTCTGCATCATCTCCTCCATATCCGCCAGCGTCCACTGCCCCTTGAGGTCGTCCCAGGGGTCCTTGGCGCCCGCCTGCTTGAGCAGCGCCTTGTTGTAGTAGACCGCGCGCGGGTCGGCGTCAAAGGGCATGGCGTACGTCTTGCCGCACCACACCTCGCTGCCCATCAGCACGTAATCGCGCTTGAGGTCGATCTTGTCGCGCTTGAGGAAGTCAGATATTTCCAGAATCACGTTGGTGTTGTAGAACTGGCTCCAGGCGAAGTTCTCCCCATTCACCACGTCCGGCGCGGTGCCGGACACGTACCACGCCGTGTACTTGGCCATGTCCCGGTTGGTTGCGTTCAGGTCCACCTGGACCTTGACGTTGTTCTCTTCCTCGAACTTCTTGAGCAGGTTCCGCTCCATAAGCGGGTCCATCACGGCGTTGTACCAGGTATTGAAGGTCACCTCCACCGGCGGCCCCTTGCGCGGCCCGCCTCCCGCCGCCTGCCCGCCACTGCCGCCGTCGGCGCCGCACGCTGCGAGCGCGCCGCCACCCAGTGCGGCCAGCCCCGCCACTGCCGCGACGTACCCCCGGCGCGTCATCTTGCCCGTGCCTGCGCCTGTATCCAGATCAGACTGTTCCGTTGCCATCAGCTGAGTACTGCCTCCCTCAAGGTGTTGCACCATCATCATAAGGCGCGACGCGCTGCCGTCAAGTCCGTTCCGTAGGTACACCCCATCTCAATAAGGAGCAAACCCGTGACACAGACCGCGGCCCCACCCGCCATCGCGCTCTCGCAGATCGGCCAGATCGCCATCCGCGTCAAAGACTTGGACCGCGCTGTCGCCTTCTACCGCGACACGCTCGGCGTTCCC
>CADCTC010000037.1 GCA_902805635.1 uncultured Chloroflexota bacterium | reverse complement strand
CACACTTGTGTGGGCGAACGTCGCGTCAACGGACACGATTGTGACGACCCCACTCGAGCGGCCTTTGAAGGGCACCTGATCCGCCGCTGCCATCGCCGACCCGCCCAGCATGAGCGCGGCCAGGACCGCGAGGAGGACGCCAAACCCGTACAATCGTTGGTTCATGGTTTGTTCCTTTCCTTGTTTGTGATGATTCGGTTCTGATCTACGGACGCCACACACCTCGCAGCTCGAGCAGTGCGCGCTCATGCTTGGCGATACTGGCCGGGACATCGATCTCCAACAGCCACGCTTCTGCTGGACTCATCTGCTGCAATCGGGCGATAATGCGCGCATGCTCGGCGCCCAGGAGTTGGGCGGCCCGGTCGCCGGCTGGCCGAGCTGGGCTGCTGTCGCGTGCACACGCCACGGCTGCCACGCACGGCTCTGCTGCCTGGGAGGTGCGGGCGCTGAGCATGCGACCAGACACGGAAACGGCGGACCCTGCAGGATCACGCTGCCGGGCTGCTTCCACCCTCCCGGTCATCAGGAGGGCCAGAAGCACCGCCACGACGACGAGCGGGAACCGAAACTGCCGAGTGATCGATACGCTTGGAGGTTGCATTGCTCCAGACTCCTTTCGTTACGCATCCCCGTCAGTGGGAAGTGCGTCTGGTTTGGGCACGTGAACCGTGTGCTTCTAGTAAACCGTGCGCCGCGTGCCCACGGAACCCGCTTTGCGGTAGAAGAACGGGAGCAAAGCGGGATGTGTCGCCGCGGGTGCGTGGCGGGCGCATGGCGATGCAGCAGAGAGCGGGGCGGTGAAGACGGAGCTCACGTTTGGGAGCTGGCTCAAGCGCCGGCGGCGTGGCCTTGGTCTCACGCAGGCCGAGCTGGGCCGGCGCGTGGGCTACGCCGGCGAGACCATCCGCAAGGTTGAGGCCGACCAGATGCGACCCTCGCGGCAGCTGGCCGAGCAGCTGGCGCACCACCTCGAGATTGCGCCCCCGGAGCGTGCTACGTTCCTGCGCTTCGCACGAGACGAGTCCGGGGGCGACTCCCTGGAGGTGCCGACCTCGAGTGTCGCCGTGGACAAGGGCGCACGCCTGCAGCCACACCACACCCTGCCCGCGCACCCGCTCCCACTCATTGGGCGCGAGCAGGAGCTCGATGCCGTGCGCCGCTTCCTCCTCGGCCAGGACATCCGCCTCCTCACGCTCACGGGTCCGGGCGGAACGGGCAAGACGCGTTTGGCCGTCCAGGCTGCCGTCGGCGTCCTCGACAACTTCGCGGATGGCATCGTCGTCGTTGTGCTCACGCCGATCCAGGACCCCACGCTGGTCGCGGCCACCATTGCGCAGACGCTCGAGGTGGAGGAAGAGCCCGGCAAGCCGATCCTCACCAGCCTCAAGGAGTATCTGCGCGACAAGCAGCTCCTGCTGGTGCTCGACAACTTCGAGCAGGTGGTCGCGGCGGCGCCCGTCGTGGCGGAGCTCCTGGCGGTGGCCCCACGGCTGAAGGTCCTGGTGACCAGTCGTGAGGTGCTGCACCTGCAGGGGGAGCAGAGCTTCACGGTGCCGCCGCTGGCCGTCCCCGACCCGCAGCGCCTGCCATCACTCGACCCTCTGATGCAGTACGCGGCGGTGCGGCTCTTCGTCGAGCGGGCTCAGGCGGCCCGGGCTGACTTTCAGGTCACACAGGAGAATGCCGCGGCCGTCGCCACAATCTGCCACCGCCTCGATGGACTGCCACTGGCCATCGAGTTAGCCGCGGCGCGGGTCACGGTTTTCTCCCCACAGGGGCTGCTCGCGCGCCTGGGGCACGGCCTGAAGCTGCTCACCGGCGGGGCGCGCGACCTGCCTCCACGGCAACAGACGCTGCGCGCGACGCTGGCGTGGAGCTACGACTTGCTGAGTGCGAGCGAGCAGGCGCTCTTCCGCCGCCTCGCGGTCTTCGTCGGCGGCTGCACGCTCGAGGCCGCCGAGGCAGTCTGCGACGCAGACGGGGACCTGACGATGGAGGTTGTGGACGGCGTGGCCTCGCTGGTGGACAAGAGCCTGCTCTGGCAGGTGCCCGCTACGATACCCGCCGCCGAGCCGGGTGATGACGACCTGCGCTTTACGATGCTCGAGACGCTTCGCGAGTACGCGCTGGAGCAGCTGCGCGAGGCAGGCGAGGAAGCAGGTGTGCGCGACCGCCACCTCGACTTCTTCCTGGCATTGGCGGAGGAGGCCGCGCCGCGGCTCCAGGGTGCGGCACAACTCGCCTGGGCGGACCGGCTGCAGCGGGAGCACGACAACCTGCGTGCGGCCTTGCGGTGGAGCCTGCGGGAGCATGGTGGTGCCGACGCCGGGCTGCGGCTGGCCGCGGCCCTCGTGTGGTTCTGGATCATGCGCGGGTACGTGAGCGAGGGCCGCCGGTGGTTGGAGCAGGTCCTGGACCGGCCCGCGGCGTCGACGCCCGGACCACGCGCGCGGGCGCTGCTCGCGGCCGGGATCGCAATAACCCACTCCGGGGTCACCGATGCCCGTCTGCAGGTGTTCCTGGAGGAGAGCCTGGCGCTTGGCGATGCGCTGGGAGACCGCCGCCACAGCGCGCTCTGCCGCGTCTATTTAGGAGCAGCTCTTGCCTCGCATGGCTCCCGCGGCGCCGGGCGTGCGCTGGTGGAAGTGGGCCTCGCGACCGGCCGGGAGCTTGGTGACCGATGGCTCGTGGCGACGGCCCTGCACTGGCTGCGGAGTATCATGGAGGAACTCGGAAACTACGGCGAAGCCGACGCTGCCGCACGCGAGTGTGTCACGCTCAATCAGGCGCTGGGGAACACATGGGGGCTTGCCGCCGCACTGACCGAGTTGGGGCGGATGGCGGCAGAGGGAGGCGACCATGTGGCTGCTCGCGCCCACTTCCAGGAAAGCCTGACGCTGTTCCGGCAGCTCCGGTCCAGGTCGGGCATCATGGAGGCGCTGGATGGCCTGGCGACGGCAACGATGCGCGCGGGGGACTACCAGGCGGCGCGGGCGCTGTTCGAGGAAGTGCTTGGCATGGCGCGGGACCTGGACCACCCGCTCGTGATGCATGCGATAGCCCAGCTTGGCTGGGCGGCGTTGTGCGAGGGAGACACCAGCGGTGCCGCGGCGCGCTTCGAAGAGAGCATCCAGCTGTATCGGGAGGCGGGCGAAGGGAAGGGTGTCGCCTGGATGACGCGCTCCCTTGGCTACGTTGCACAACAGCAGGGCCACCTCGAACGGGCGGCGGCGTTGTTCGCCGAGAGCTTGGTCGAGTCCCGAGACGCCGGCTCAGCCCGGCGGGGTTCGCCGGTGGTCCTGGCAGCGATCGCTCAGGTTGCCGCTGTGCGGGGAGAGGCTGAGCGGGCGGCGCGGCTGTTCGGGGTGGCCGAGATGGTGGACCACAATCTTCGCGTGCACCTGTACGCCCATACCGCTGGCTTGTATGAGCAGGGGGTGGCTGCTGCACGCGCCCAGCTCGGCGACGAGCAGTTCGCGGCGCTCTATGCCGAGGGGCAGGCAATGACGCTGGAGGAGGCCGTCGCTTATGCCCTGGAGGAGGGACCAGATGCCTGAGCTGCCAACGGGCACGGTCACCTTCCTCTGTTGTCTCCGGCCGGAGCACCGGTGTATACTCGGCGAGACAGGCTGACCATGCGCGGAGGGTGCTGGATATGGACGAGATTGCCGCCTTCGGCGCCTGGCTCAAGCAGCGCCGCCGCGCCCCCGACCTGACGCAGGACGAGCTGGCGCGGCGGCTCGGCTGTGCCTTGGGCACGGTGCGCAAGTGGGAAACCG
>CADCTC010000036.1 GCA_902805635.1 uncultured Chloroflexota bacterium | reverse complement strand
GCGCAGCCCGATTTCTTTGCATACCCATGCAGTACTGCATGTTAATGTTTGATTAACATCAGTTGCGCTACGCGCGTGCAGGTACCGGCGCGCGGGTGTGGTGTGGCATCCTCGAAACGGTTCGATGCGCACGCAGCACACGCAGTACTCCACACCTGCAGCGGCCACTCGGCCGCTGCATCCGCGCGAACTCCTCGTGCTCCAGTTACGGGCGCGGGGCTATGGGCGGGAACAGGTCGCCGCGCTCCTGGACGTGGCGGCCGCAGCCATTGAAGAGGCTGAGCACTCAGCCTGCGCGGCGCTGGGGGCTGCCACGGTCGAGGAAGCGGTCGAACTCGCCTGGCAGTGCCGCTTGATCGTCTAGGGCTGTCGGCGGGTGGACACGCGCGAGGCGGTCCAGCAGCGCGTCGATACGCAGCCCAAGTGCGTCGATGCGGTCCCGCGCCGCGGCCGTGTCCGGCTCCGCCAACGATGTCTGCCGCTCTAGCAGCGCCGCTTCCGCGCCCCCACGCTGCACCCTGGATCGGGCGCACCGGCTGGTGGACTGCTCATCACTGCGTTCCGCATCATTGTTCTGGGTGCCCCCTGGTAGCTACGCTACTGCCCGCGGCTTACAGTTCCCTGACAGCAGCGCACCGCGCGGCCAGGGCCCCTCCCGATCGGGAGAAGCGAAAATCAGATGACGACGATCCAGCTCTTGGGCAACACGGCCAAAACTTGGACCGTCTCCCAACCATGCCGACTGGGCACCCGCGCCGCGAGTCCGTTCCTTCACGATACGTCCCGCCCAGAGTCCCCTTACCGCGCTGCTATGCTGGCGCTGCCCCGTCCGGTGCTAACCGCCGGCCGGGGCACTGCAGTGCCCCGGCACTAGCCCTCACGCCGCCATGCGGCCAGGTACGCCCACAGCATCGCCTCGGCCCTGTGTATGCGGTGCAGGTCGCGCACGTCCGCCCCATGCGGCATCCTCATACACGTACCGTGCATCCTGGTACGCTGCATGGAGTCGCTCGTACCGTTCCCGGCGCTCCGTCTCGCTGGCTCCCCCAGCTACGGCGCCATCCTACACCCGTTCCAGCGCGGTGCTATGCTGGCCGCGCCCCGTCCGGTGTCCACGCACCGGACGGGGTACTTCTGTGTCCCGGTGCTATCCCGCGCGGCGCAGTTGGTGTCGGCGCAGTTTCGCCGCGGCGTCTTGTGCTTGTGCCAGCACGGCGCGCAGCCGCTCGCGCTGCGACGTGGTCGGTTCGCGCTGCGCGGCCGCACGCCCGATGCCGCGCACGAGTTCCTCCGCGAGCACCCATAATCCCTCCAGTTGCGCCCGCAGCGCAGCGGCATCCGGGTCTGGCTCCGGCTCTAGCGGCGTCCGGCCCACAGCCATATCCCCCTGCACCCCTCCAGAGCACATCCCGTGCTCTGTATAAAAGCGCCGATAGCGGGTAGGTCAATGGGCACAGCCCACTACCCGCGCCGTTCGACCTCCCGCCTCAGCCGCCAGACAGCAGAACGCCCCGATATAGACGGTATCGCAACAACAACGTAACCACCCGCACGTACCGTTGGTGATAGGGCGTGGGGACCGCCCACAGCACCAAACGGGGATACCGATGAGCAAACCAGCCGATCTCCCGCGGGAGCCGCGGGGCGGCGCCCCTGCCCTGCTAACTAGTCGAGAACTCCTGGTGCTGCTGTTGCTGGCGCGCCGGTACTCGCGCGAGCAGGTCGCCGACATGCTCGGCGGCGAGGCGGCGGTGGCGGACGCGCTCGCGTCTGCGGTGCGCGCGCTCGGTGCCACGGACGTGGCGGAGGCGATCGCCATCGCCCGCGAGCGGGGCCTGATCCGCTGAGGCGTCACGCGCCCGGCATCCGGGATCCTGGCGCACACCCTGCCCGCGGACCGGAAGGCGGCTCGGGCGGGGGCGTTCGGCGGCGCGCTCAGCGGCGTGACAGGGGCGTGACAGGGGCGTGCGAGTGCTGCGCGCTGCCGTCCGCAGGGACGCAGTGGTCTGTGTCCTCGTCGCGCCCCACGCACACGCGGTGCACGCCGCCGCGCAGCGCGCCGACCTGGCGCCGGATGGCGTCCACGTGCTGTGGCAGGCTCGCGGAGTGCACGCGGCGCGTGGCCCACTCCGCCTGCTGGCGGCCTGCGTACCGATCTCCACCGCTTCTCCACCCATCTCGCCAGCCCCGCCGGCGTTGTGCATAGCGCGGGACGGGAGCCGCGGCACCAGCCGCCTCGAGGACCGCGTGGCGCGGACGCCATCCTCCCGTGCTCCACTGGACTTCGACACAGACTCCCATCACACAGGCGTACGGTTAAGAGAGACGCTGGCGCAGTGGCGGCGCAGGCTCCCAGAAAGGAGCGCATGCATGCAAAGGACAGACGGGGCGGGCGCAACCACTACCGACACGCGCGTGCGGGTGACGGTGTGCGCCTGGTGCGCCGAGCGGGGCAGGCTCCGGGGGGCCGTGCGGCCGGTCGGGGAGGAGGCGTGGGCCAAGGCCTGGGCGTGGGTGCCGGTGTCGCACGCCTTCACGCGGGCGGCCACGCTGGCGCGGCTGGCGTCGCACGGTATCTGCCCGGACTGCTACGCCTGGCAGCTGCGGGAGATCACCGCCACCGTCCCTGTGGCACCCGCCCCCGCTCCTGCGCCGCCGCGTCCAACGTGATCTGCTCCGCTCGTGCCATGGAGAGGACAGATTCACTGGCTAGCTACACCGGACACAATCACTGACCACCAACAGAGGAACCAGGAACCTCGTGCCGTTGACAAAGGGTTGAGGCGCCGTCTATTCTGTGCCGAGCGCGACCGGGGGGGCGCTGACACCCGCACCGCGAAGGAGTCCCGCTTGGACAACGAAGGCGCCGGCAGGCACACCCGGCAGGAGGTCCTGGTCGCCGCGGCAGCAGACCGGGCAGACGCAGGAGCGCCCGACCCACCACAGCCACGCCTGGCACACGGCCGACCCGCAGCGCGGTAGCGCGCGACCAAAACACAGGCACGCACACGCGGGACGGTTGGCGATGCAGACCATTGGTGCCACGGTGGTCGTGGCGGCCGGTGCGGCGACCGCGGCGGCGCTGCGGATGGCGGGCCACCCGGTGGTCACCGCCGACGACGCCGACGGGGCATGCGACGCCTGGCGGGCGCAGCGGCCGCGGGCGATGGTGCTGGCCGCGGCGCTGCCGGGGGCGGTGGCCTGGAGGTCTGCCGGCGCGTGCGCCAAGCGGGCACTACGCGGATCGTGGCGCTCGTCTCCGTCGGCGACCTCGCCGCCATCGCGGCCTGGTTCTGCGCGGGTGCCGATAACGTGGTGCCCAAGCCGTTCACCCCATCGCAGCTGGTCGCGCGCCTGCACGCTTCGCTGTGGCACCTGTGATCACTTGAAGCGGCCTGGCACTTGCAGCACGGCAGCAAGTGCCAGGCCGCGGCCAATGACCATCTCCTACGGCCGCTACATGCCGCCGTCGATGCTCAACCGTCGCTGACCGTCACTTAGCCGGCGGCCACACGAGGCACACCAGGATCGGCACCAGCGTCCCCGCCACCAGGAGGGGCAGCGCGCCGAGCAGCGGCCTGCACACGCGGGACCGGCCGCCGGCCGCAGCAGGAAGCCGGTGGCCCATCCGATCGCGCTGGCGGTGACGCTAACCCCGCCACGTAGAGTGCCCAGCGCCGCGCCTCAGCCATGTAGGACTCCTGCTGCCGCCCGCCGTTGCCGCCGGGCTGGTACGCCAGTCGGCGCAGCCCGATTTCCTTGCATAGCCATGCAGTACTGCATGTTA
>CADCTC010000035.1:4573-64123 GCA_902805635.1 uncultured Chloroflexota bacterium | reverse complement strand
GATCGGGTCGGGCTGCTTCATGACCACCAACAACACGCGCATCATGAGCACGCTAGCTGAGACACACCGCGGGTTCGCGTCAGGGATGCTGGAGACGTCTCGCCAGTACGGGCACACGCTGGGCGTGGCGGTGGCGGCGACGGGGCTGGCGCCGGCCCTGGCGGCGGGGGCAGCGCTGGCAGCCACCGGCGGCGCCGGGCCGGACCCGGCGGTGCGGGCAGGCTTTGGGTATGCGGCGCTGATCATGTCCGCCATCGCGTGGGTCGGCGTGGCGCTGGCGGCGTGCCCGCTCTACCCGCTGAAGCGTGTGCTGGAGAGACTGCCCGCGCTCACGCCGGCAGCCGGAGCGCGGCCCGCCATGGCGGAGAGCTCCAGGTAGCGGCGCACGTTCTCCTCAGCCAACTTGCCGCCCGCCGCGAACGCGCTGGCACCTGGTGAAGGCGAAGCCAGGCGCACGGCTAGGGTGACGTGCAGCGGGTCGCGCTCCGGCAGCGCCTTGATCACCGAGGCGGGCGCCTCTGGCCCGGCGAGGTCGGCAGCGGCGCGAGCGCAGCCCTGGACGACCTGGCGAAGCAGAGCCTGCACGGCCGACTGAGTGCCACCGTCGTGCAGCGAATCGCGGTGCGCTACAAGGACAGTAGGCAGCGCCCCTGCGGTTTCGGCCGCCTCGGGAACCTCCAGAAAGTTGGTTGCCACGACCGCGCCGCCGAGCGTGATTGTCTGGGCGGCGGCGAACGGCGGACCAACGAACGCGTCCAGCCGATTGTCCTTGAGCGCCGCGACGAGCGCCTCCGGAGTTTCAAATGCCAGCCAGCGCGGCTCGCCCGATGCGGGGTCTGTGGCCAAGAGGCGGCGTCCGGCGGGGGTGGGCTGCACGCCCTGCGCAAGTGCATGGAAGCGCACGAAGCGCTCGGTGCCGCCGGGTCCACCCTCGACACCGAGCCGCATCCCCCTCCAGTCACCGCCGGAGAGGGTGTCCCGGCTGCGCTGCGCCACGTCGGGCCGGTCGGCGATCACGAGCTGGCACGGCAGGCGGCGGGTCAGAGCGCCGATCGCGACGAGGGGCGCCCCCTCGGATACCACCTGGACCAAGTCTTCGAGCGGCAGCGCTCCGGCAATGGCAGTACCGTCCGCGACCACGGCGGCGACGTCACTACCGGAGCGGCGCTGCATCAGCGCGACACGCACCTTCGGGTCAGCGTACAGGCCGGCGGACACCGCGGCGAGCAGCGGGGCATAACTCAGCGTGCGCGCGGGAAAGGCGACGACGCCGGCAACGGGCTCCTGGCGCGCAGCACAGGCGGCGAGGAAAACGGCGGAAAGCGCGGCGAGGCCAGTGCGGCGCGAGAGCGTCACCGGCTCACCAGCTCACCGGCGCTGGGGCGGGTTCTTGGCCAGGGCAACCATGCGATCGGCCTCGGCCAAGAAGGCAGCGGCGAGCTTGGGGTCGTCCACGATTAGCAGGTTCTCGTCGTTGTCGTCAGAAGCGTTGGCGCTGAAATTGTAAGAGCCGAAGACTGTGAACCGGCTATCTACGACGATCACCTTGTGGTGCATGACGTACGGGTTGCCGTCCTGGTAGACCTCTAGCTTGGCGTCGCGCATGCGTCCGAACTCGGAGAAGCGCGTCTCTGAGCCGGTATTCTCAAAGACGCCGCGGACCTGCACGCCGGCCTGGGCGCGCTCCAGCATCGCGCCGCCGATCTTGTCGTGAGTGAAGGAAAAGGCCAGGAAGTCTATTCGCTGGCGAGCGCCGCCGATCACCTCGACGATCCGCCCGCTGGGGTCGGTCTCCGATGCGAAGTGGGTTTCGACGCGCGCGCCACCCACGTTGACCACCGGGTTCGGCACGTCCTTGGGCTTAGTAGGCCCGAACCTGCGCTGGACGTGCATCTTCTCGAACTCGTTAGCGAAGTTGGCGGCGATTTCCGGCGAGCGGATGATGATGGCGTGGTTGTTGAGGCGATAGGTGTCGCCGATAGTGAAGTTCCAGGAGCCGGTCAGCACCACCGCCCGGTCTGAAACGGCGAACTTGTGGTGCATGATCGAACGGCGCTGGTCGTCCACGATGGGGATGCCCGCGTCACGCACAATCTTGAGCGACGCCTGGATCTCGGCGTCCTTGGTGTTCTCGATGGTGTCGGTGTCGGTGACCATGCGCACCGTGACGCCACGCTGCTTGGCGCGCGCCATGGCCTGCGCAACGTTGCGCAGGTCGAAGTCGTACGCCGCGATGTCGAGCGTGCGCCGGCTGGAGTCGATCAGCGTTACCAGCTTCTCGTCGAGGCCGCCCTTGTGGTTCTGCGCCCGGTCAGGGTAGACGGGGGTAGTGAAGCTGAGCTCATACCAGTCGGACGTCGTCTGAGGCGCGCCCGCCGGGCCGGGCTGGCGCCGGCCGATGAACGGCCACAGGATGATCGCGGCTAGGGCGAGCACCGCCAGGATAACGACGATGGCAAGGACGACCCGTGCGCTCACCCTTGCGCCTCCGGCTCACACGCCGCGCCGTCACCGGCTACGCTGTCACCTGCGTCGGTGGCAGCGTGCGACTGCGTAAATCCGCGTAGGGTGTCGCACACGCCGCGCAGCATGGCGCGCGCCTCGTCTGCCACGGCGTAAGGCAAGTCCTCGTCAAGTGCGCCCGACTCGGCAGCGCCGGCGAGGCGGCCGTCGATCTGGGCGAGCGTCCATTCGAGCAGCGGCGTCGCCAGGGAGTCCTCGATGCCGTCGCGCCAGCCTTCGTCGTCCAGGATGAGCTCGGCGGCTTTTTGCTGGGCGCGTTCGAGGTCCACGGTCGCCAGCGCAGGTTAGCCGCCCGCAATAGGGGGCAGGAAGGTGACCGTGTCGCCGTCATGCAGCTCGGCGCCGCGGTGATGCTGATCTTCGTTGAGCATCACCACACATGGTTCGTCGCCGATGCCGAGCTGGTTGGCGAGCGTGTCGATGGTTGCGCCTTCGGGAACTTCGACCGTGCCGCGCTTGCCGGACCAGTCGGCCGGTTTGAACTGGGCGAAGTCCCCGAAGAAGGCGACAGTGACTTTCATGGAGTACTGAGGTCGCGGTAGGTGGTAGGCAGTACCGCTGAGACTATCCCAGCGGCGTGCTGCTTGTGGCCTACTGCTTACTTGCCCTGGATGGCGCCCCGTACCCGCTCTGGCGTGAGGGGCACCTCGTGGATCCACAGGCCAGTAGCGTCGGCGACGGCCGAGACGAGGCATGCGACGCCGGGGGCGATCGGCGGCTCGCCGATTCCCTTGACGCCAAAGGGACCGTTCTTGGTCGCCCGCTCGACCAAGACGGTTTCGATGTCCGGGAAGTCGAGGGCGGTCGGGATGCGGTAGTCGAGCAGGCCAGGGTTGAGGTTGCGGCCGTCGGGCGCGTAGCGCATCTGCTCCATCAGGCCCCAGGCAAACCCCTGGACGACGCCGCCTTCCATCTGCCCCTCGCACGCCATCGGGTTGATCGCCTTGCCGACGTCCAGGGAGTTGTAGAGCTCCTGCATAGTGACGTGGCCGGTCTGCGGGTCCACCTTGACCTTGACGATCTGGGCTGCGATGGTGGTTGCGCTGGGCTCGCTGGCGAACGAGCCACGGCCGACGATGGGACCACCCTTGGAGCGCAGCGCCATCTGGCCGATCTGCGCGATGGTGACCGACGCCTCCGGGTTGCCCTTGACGGTGATCTTGCCGTTGGCCAGCTCCAGGTCCTCCACAGCCGCTTCGAGGTGCTCGGCGGCCTGCTCCAGCACCCGGTTGCGGGCATCCTCAGCGGCGCGCTTGACCGCGTTGCCGAACGAGAAGGTGACTACCGAGCCGCCGGAAGCGGTGCCGAAGGGGGCAGAGTCGGTGTCGCCACGCCGGACGCTCACGTCCTCGTAGCGCACGCCCAATACTTCGGCCGCGATCTGGGCCATGGACGTGTCGCTACCGGTGATGTCCATCAGACCGTAGAAGATGTGGACCTTGCCATCTTCGTGCAGGGAGACAATGGCGCTGGCGGGGCCACCACCGTTGGTCCACTCGCCGACGGCGACGCCCCAGCCCTCGTTCTCGCCCTTCTTCTGGCTGCGGTCCCACCAACCGGCCTTCTCGGCGACCGCGCGCAGCGTCTCCTTGAAGGCCACCTGGTCGCCTTCGCGCATGTTCTGGATGCGGAAGTCCACCGGGTCCCAGCCCATCGCCGCGCAGATCTTGTTCAGCTGCGCTTCGCCGGCCAACGTCGCCTGCGGCGCGCCGGGGGCACGGTAGGCGCCAGGCGGCGGCTCGTTGGTGTTGACGTCGTAGGCGTCTACCTTGAAGTGCTCGATGTTGTATACGCCCTTGACTCGATTGGTGGAGTTGCAGCCGCCTGAGCCCGCTCCAGTGTCCCAGAGCGCCCACGCCTGGCGGGCGACGATGGTGCCGTCGTTCTTCACTCCAGTCTTGACGTGGAGGACAGCGCCGGGGGCGGGACGCGCGTCCAGGAACTCTTCCTCGCGCGTATAGATGACCTTGACCGGGCGCTGCGCCTTCTGCGCGAGCAGGACGGTGTAGGCATCCACGATGCCGCCGAACTTAGCGCCGAAGCCGCCGCCGATGGTCATGCCAACCACGTTGATCTTGGACAGCGGGATGCGCAGCGAGTTGGCCAGGTTGGAGCGGACGGCGAAGTGCCCCTGGGTGCTGGTGTAGACCGTCACCTTGCCGTCCAGCGCGACATCAGCGATGCTGCTATTGGGCTCGATGTAGGTCTGGTGGGCGCGCGGGATGACGTACGTGTCTTCGAAGACGCGGTCCGACTCGCGGAAGCCGGCCTCGACATCGCCCTCAGACCGGTGGTTCTGGCCGGCGACGTTGCGCAGCGCCATGTTTGCCCACGGGCCATCTCCAATCGGATCGGCCGGGGTGCTGTCCTCGTTCACGATGGGCGCGCCGTCCTTGATGGCCTCGCGCACGTCCACCACGGCGGGGAGCACCTCGTACTCGACACGAATGCGCTCGCACGCTTCCTCGGCGATCTCGCGCGTCACCGCGGCGACGGCGGCGACCTTCTGCCCCTGGTACTTGACGGTTTCGCCCACGGCGGGGAAGAGCTTGACGACGCGCCGGGCGGCGTGCATCTCCTCTTCCACGACGCTGGCCATGTCGCGCGCCAACGTGGCAGCGTGCACGACCGCGGTCACTCCGTGGAGCTTCTCCGCTTCTGACGTGTCGATGCTCTTGATGCGCGCGTGCCCGTACGGGCTGCGCAAGAAGACGCCGTAGCACATGCCGGGCAGCTGCAGATCGGACGTGTACTGGGCACGACCGGTCACCTTGTCCAGCGCGTCGATGCGTTGGACCGAGCGGCCGATCTGGTGTTCGGCCCCATTGCCGTTGGTCTGGGTGCCCTGGGTGGTGCGTGGCTCTGTCGCCGTCATGGTTTCTTTGCTCCTGGCTGACCTCACCCCTGCTGCCCATGCACTGCATGGACTCCCGCCTCTCCCACAGGAGAGGGGAGAAGGTTTACGGGCTGAGGAATGGGCGAGTGAAGATCTCTGTACGAAGCCTAGCGTATGTAGCGGCGGTCACCGTGCCCCAGGGGCGCGGCCGCCGGTGGCGTCGGCCTGGCGGGGGCCAGAGAGCGCGGGGTTGGTGTCGGTGACCTGCTCAGTGCCGGCCGCGTGGCCCTCTCCAGAGGCGCCGGCCATGACGTGAGCGGCCGCCTGGACCGCATCCACGATCTTGTCGTAGCCGGTGCAGCGGCACAGGTTGCCCTGCAGGCCGAAGCGGACCTCGTCGCGCGTAGGGCTCGGCTTCTCCCTGAGCAGCGCGATGGAGGTCATGATCATGCCGGGGGTGCAGATGCCACACTGCAGGGCGCCGCACTCCATGAAGGCGGTCTGGACCGGGTGCAGCTCGCCACCGCTGGCGACACCCTCGATGGTCTGGATCTGCTTGCCGGCGGCGCTGGCCGCCACCACCATGCAGGACGTGACCGGCTGGCCGTCCAGGAGGACGGTGCAGGCGCCGCAGTCGCCGGTGGAGCAGCCTTCTTTGGCGCCGGTGAGGCGGCACTTGTCGCGCAGGGCATCCAGCAGGCGGGTGCGGCCTTCTACCACGACCGGGTAGGCCTGCCCGTTCACCTGCAGCTCAACTAGCTGATTCAAGCGAGTCTCCTTGCTTTCCGTGTTCTAGCGGCTCTGCGCCACGTGCAGGGCCTGGCGCAGTGTGCGCTGGGTGAGGACGTTCACCATCTCTCGCCGGTAGTCGGCGCTGGCGCGCACGTCCGAGATGGGCTTGGCAGCCTGCGCGGCAAGGCGCCCGGCCTCGGCAAGCACATCGTCCGATAGCTGCTTGCCCCGCAAGCTCGATTCGGCTTCTTCCGCGCGGATGGGAGTCGGCGCAACGGCACCCAGCGCGATGCGCGCACTCTTGACCACGCCGTCCCCTGCTTCCAGCTCCAGCACCGTCGCCACGCCGACGAACGCGATGTCCATCTTCTGGCGCTCTTTCAGCTTCAGGTAGTGGCTGCCCGCACGCCCACGTCCGCCGGGAATGCGAATCTCTAACAGCAGCTCGTCGGGTTCCAGGACGGTGCGGCGCACGCCAGTGTGGAACTGGCCAATAGGCACGCTGCGACGCCCGCGCTTGCCGGCGATCTCCACCTCGGCGTCCAACGCGAGCAGGATCGGCGCGATCTCGGCGCTGGGCGACGCGGTGCACAGGTTGCCCCCCACGGTGCCCAGGTTGCGGATCTGCCACGACCCCACTTCGCCGGCTGCTTCGGCGAGACCAGGGTGGTGGTCTCGTACCTCCGGTGAGGTTTCCAGGCGCCGGAATGACGTAGCAGCGCCCATGGCGAGCGCGCCGTCGTCGCTCCACTCTAGGCGGGTGAGCTCGGAGATGTTCTTTACGTCAATCACATGGTCCGGCGCGACGACCCGGTCGGTCATCATCAGGACCAGGTCGGTCCCACCTGCGAGGACACGGGCGGATTCGCGGTGCTGGCTGAGCAAATCGAGCGCTTCGTCGAGGGTCGCCGGAGCGTGATACTGGAAATCGCGCAAGTTGATTCCTCCAGATGGCATTCTACCGGTGCGCCCGCTGCGCGGGAGCTCGCACTGAGGATGGCGCTGCGCGTCCTAACGCCCTGCGCTCCCGCTGCGCGGGTGCTCGGTTGTTGGCACAGCTCTAGCAGTATGTAGTCAATAAGGAGGACTCAGATGGCCCAGACACAGGAACCCCTCAACGTCAGCATCGAATACTGCACGTCATGAGGCTATGACAAGAGAGCCGCCAGTTTGGCGGCAGAGCTGAAGCGCGCGCTGCCGGGGCGCGTGCAGGACGTCGAGCTCATCCCGAGCAGCGGCGGCGTCTTCGAGGTCCGGAGCGCAAACGAGCTGATCTTCTCCAAACGACAGCTGGGACGCTTCCCCGAAGAGGGAGAGGTGCTGCGCCAGCTGCGGGGCTAACCAGACATGAGAGTCGGGGCACCCGCCCCGGCTCATCGTCATCCGCGTGGCGGCGTGCTAATGCGGGTGCTCTATCCTGTGGCGCACGATGAGACTGGCGCTGTTGGGGTTCTCGCACGAGACGAATACGTTCGCCACGCCGCCCACCGGGTACGACCAGTGGGCGGCGAGCGGCATCCTACGGGGGGAGGAGATCGTGCGCCGGCACGCGACGGCGCATACCACTGTGGCGGGCTACCTGGAGGCGGGGCGGGAGCTGGAGCCCGACGTGGAGGTGGTCCCGCTGATGTACGCGTCCACGGAGCCCAGCGGCACGATCACGGGAGACGCCTACCAGCGGCTGACGGCGGAGCTTCTACAGCTGCTCGATAGCAAGGGACCGTGGGACGGGGTGCTGCTGGCGCAGCACGGCGCAGCGGTCGCCGACGGGACCCCTGACGCGGACGGCGACTTCGCGCGGCGCGCGCGTGAGGTTGTGGGTGACGGCGTACCCATTGGCATGTCGCTGGACATGCACGCCAACGTGAGCCATCAGATGGTGGACGCCACGACGGTGATGGTGGTGTTCCGCACCAACCCGCACGTCGATCCGCGCCCGCGCGCGCGCGAGTGCGCCGAGCTGATCGTGCGGACGGTGCGCGGTGAGATCCGGCCGGTGCAGGCGCTCGAGACGCCACCGCTGGTCATCAACATCGTCAAGCAGTTCACGGGCGAACCGCCGATGAAGGACGTGATGGACGACTGCGCCGCCGCCATGGCACGGACGGGGATGCTGACCGCCAGCGCCATAGAAGGTTACCCCTATGCCGACGTGGCAGAGATGGGCATGTCTTTCTTGGCGGTGCACGATGGCGACCCGGCGGCAGCGCGCGAGGCGGCACGCTGGATGGCGCAGCGGGCGTGGGAGCGCCGCACCGCTTTCGTCGGAGACACGCCCTCGTCGGAGGAGGCGCTGCGGCAGGCGATGGCCGCGCCGGGCGGACCTGTCGTGGTGATGGACGTGGGGGACAATATCGGCGGCGGCAGCCCAGCCGATTCCACCATCCTGCTGGAGACGGCCCGTCGGCTGGGCGTGCGCTCCTATTTGCAGACGCTGTTCGACCCGCATGCGGTGGAGGCGTGCGTGGCGTCGGGCGTGGGCAGCACCGTATCGCTGGAGGTGGGGGCCAATACCGACGACCGGCACGGACGCCCGGTGACGGTGACCGGGCGGGTGCGCCTGATCTCGGACGGCCTCTTCGAGGAGCACCGGCCGACGCACGGCGGGCAGCGCTTCTTCAACGCAGGCATCACGGCGGTGCTGGAAGCGGACGATGGAGTGACGCTGGTGCTGACCAGCCGGCGCGTTGGCAACACCAGCATCGAGCAAATGTACTCGCTGGGTATCCGGCCGGAGCAGAAGCAAGTGGTGGTCGCCAAGGGCGTGGTTTCGCCCCGGCCAGCCTACGAGCCGATCGCGGCGCAGATCATCCTGGCTAACACGCCAGGGGTCACTACCGCCGATCTCTCGACCTTCGAATACCACCACCGCCGGCGTCCCCTCTATCCGTTCGAATCGGACGCGTCGTACGATCCCGCGGCGGGCTGAGCCGGTCCACTGCGCCACGATCGGTGCGGTCGATGCGCGTCGGGGGCGACGGTCGCTGTGGGCTGCGGCTGCCGCGCGACCGGGACGGCGGGGCGTCCTCGTCAAGCTCGTCGTAGCCGGCGTCCGCGTCCGTACCGAGCGATAAGTGGTCTGCCGGGTCGTCCTGTCGCCACCAGCGGGCGTGGAGGTCCACGGGCACGTCGCGCGAAACGGAGCGCAGCACGTCCTGGCGGAAGGCGCCGTAGCTGTCCACCAGCGCCTGGCGGAAGTGCAGCAGCATGGCCGGCCGAGCCTCGATCTCAAGCACCGTCTCGCCGCGCAGTAAGCCATGCGGCAGGTACGGGCCAGGCAGCAAGCCCCGTATTGATAGCTGGTACGCAGGGCCACGATACTCGCGAACGCTAATCACATCGCTCCACGGCAGCCGGCGCTCGGGGCCGTCGCCGGAGATGGCGAGCGCATCCGAGCGCAGGGAGATGCGCGTCCGGCCCCAGCGCACGCCAAGCGCGGCGGCGCAGCCGATCCACGCCAGCGCGAACACCGCGAGCACGACGCTGAACGCGGTGGCGCCGCCTCGCACGCGCTGGATAGCCTCGACGCCGAGTAGGAGCCCCGTCAAGGCGAGCAGGAACGCATACGCGTAGAGTGCGTTCGACGAGCGGTAGCTGCGCTCCATCTCAGCAAGTCGCGCTCATCGGTTGCCTGCCGTTGACTGATCCGCGCCGCTGCTGCCGCCACTGCCGTCACGCCCGGCTCCACCACCGGGGCCGAGCGCGCGCTCCTGGCCCGCCGCCTTACGTCGCAGGTCCTCAGCGGCCGTTTCGTCCATGCCACGCAGCTTGTCAAAGGCGTAGATGCCGGTGTCGTGGCCGTCCGACCACGCCGGCCGGACGGCGTAGTGCCCCACCAGCTCAATCGAGTGCAGCGCGTACTGCTCCGGGCGCAGCTGCTGGACGAACTGCAGCTGGCCGGGATGGCCCATCTCGCCGGCGCACTCGGCGCAGGGGCAGCGCCAGCGCAGGAGCTCGTAGTCGTACGCGCTCTCGTGGCCGTCAGCCCAGGAAATCTCCAGGCGCTGACGGGCGTTGTCGTATCGGATGTCGACTGGCTCGTCACGCGCTGGTTGGTTCGCCACTACTCCCCACGTTGTCCGGCAGCCAGATCAGGGAGGACTGGCCGCCGGCCGCACCAGAGTATACGCGCCGCCCTCAACCCGCCGAGCCGGCCAGCGCTGCGAGGTCCACGGAGCGGCCCGGCGCTGCCTCCGGCCGCTTGTGAAAGAACAACCAATAGAGGGCAGCGCTCGTCGCATACAGCGCCCCCGCAACGAGGAACGCGACGCCGAACTGGTTGGCACCCAGCAGCCGCTCGGCCAGGTATGACGCCCCGAACCCGATGACGTACCCCGCGAGTGTAAGCATGGCGAACGCGGTAGCCCGCATGCGCTCCGGTGCAACTTCCATCAAGAAGGCGTCGCGCGTGGGCTGGGTCATCTCCATCAGCGGTCCGCGTACCAGGTACATCGCGGCCGCCACGCCCACGGCGGGACTGAAGCCGAGCGCAATCAGAAACGGGATTGAAAGGAGCTGCGTCACGGCGATGGTCGTGACCGGGCCAAATCGGGTGACCACCATCGCCACCGCGAGTGTCGCGAGCACCACGAGTGTCCGCTCGGCAAAACGGATCGACCCGAACAGCGCTTCGCTTGCTCCGAGGTGGCGCACGAAGAGGACATTGAGGTACGGGATGAACAGATTGCCTCCTATCCGAATAAGGCCATCAGCGAGGATGAACTTCGTCACCAGCGTGATGAACTGCCGGTTCATCAGCCTGGCGGGGAGGTCTCTCAGCGCGGCGGTCACCAGGCCGGCGGCGCGCGGCGCACCGGCGCTGCCGGCGGCGTCGGGTTGGGCCGAGGAGGTGGCCACAGTGGTGCGCGCGCCGGTAGCAAGCCACAAGAGCGGTATCCCCGTGGCGGATAGGATCCCGCCGCACAGCAGCGCAGCGCGATAGACCGTGGGCTCGGGCCACGCCGGCATGAGCCCACGCCAAAAGTCGGGGAGAAATCCCCCCAGGCCGGCACCCGTGGCGGTGCTCGCCACGTACGCTGCTGTGGCGACTCCGAACAGGTACGGACGCTCCACGGGCGTAGAGTGGCGCACGAGGAATGTGGGAGCTGCTATGTACACCAACACGCCGCCCGCGCTGGCGGCGACTAGCGCCAGGCCCAGCAGCGACCGGGCGTCGGTAATGAGCAGTAGGATCGCCCCGGCGACAGCCAGCGCTGTGCCGGTGAGCATCGACCGCCGCGGCCCGAGCCAATCGACGAGCGGACCACCGGCAACCGCGGCGCCGGCGGCGCCTACCAGGCCAAAGCGAGTGAAGCCGGGGAGTGCTGCTTCGGGATAGCCAAGCGCGAGCAGGTATAGGTTGAGCAGCAGGTTAGTGACGCCCCCGCCGATACCACCCAGCGCCGCCGCTGCCAGGAACAGCCGTGCGCTGGGAGAGAACGCGCGGACGTGAGCGAGGTAGTCCCGCAGGACGGCGGAGCGCAGCATCACCACCGGTGGCCTGGCACCGCGCTGCCGCCGCGCAGCGCCCGCGAGAGGCTCTTCTCCATCGCCGGGACTGTAGCGAAGCACCAGGCGCCGCTCCCGCGCGTACCGTCGTGCCAGGCTATGAGGTGCACGATCGCGCGTATACTGCCGCCGTATGGAGATTCGGCCGCTGGGGAAAACGGGACTTGCCGTCTCGGCGCTGGGGTTCGGTTGCGGCGCCGTCGGCGGGCTGATGGTGCGCGGCGACGCCGCCGAGCAGCGCCGCACGGTCGAGACCGCCCTGGGCGCAGGCATCCGCTACTTCGACACTGCCCCTGGCTACGGCGACGGTCGCTCGGAAGAGAACCTGGGCCGCGTGCTGCACGGGCTAGGGAGTGTTGCCGCAGACGTCATCGTTGGGACCAAAGTGCGGGTCGATCCGGCGACGGCAACCGGGCCCGGCGCAGGCCAGACGGTAGCGCACGCCATCCGCGAGTCTGCCGAGGCCAGCCTGCGCCGTCTGCGCCGCGAGCGCGTCCACCTCTTCCAGTTGCATAACCGGATCGCGTTCGACGCGGCGGCCAATGCTTCGGGCGGTTTCACGCCGGACCAGGTGCTCGGGCCGGTGCTTGACGGTCTGCGGGCCGTGCGCGACGCGGGCATGGCCGAGCACGTGGGGATCACAGCCACCGGAGATCCCACGGCGGTGCGTTCCGTCGTCGCCTCCGGCGTGTCGGAGACGGCGCAGGTCTACTTCAACGCCCTCAATCCCAGCGCCGGCTGGCCCGGCCTGGGGCGCTCCGGCACGCTAAGCGGCAACGACTTCGACGGTCTCATCGACCGAGCGGCCGAACACGGTGTCGGTGTCATCATCATCCGCTCTTTGGCAGCGGGCGCGGTCGCCGCGAGCGACGTGCGCCACGCCAACGCCGGTGGCGCCGGCAGCGGTGGCGGCGAGCGCTACGAAGACGACCTGCAGCGCGCCCAGGCGCTCTCCGCCCTGGCCGCTGACCTCGGGTTCGAAGGGCCGGTCGAGCTCGCGTTGCGCTTTGCCCTGTCCAAGCCAGGCGTCTCCACCGTCATCGTCGGCTTCTCCAACCTTGCACAGCTCACGGACGCCCTGCGGTGGGCCGAACGAGGTGCGCTGCCGGGCGATGCGCTAGAACGCGTGCTTGACTTGCACCGTCCGACCTCACACCCTGGACACTAGCCTCCAGCTGCGATATTCTTCTAATTAGATACGCATCTAAGGAGTGAAATCGTGGATACGGCAGTGCAGTTCTTTAAGGCCCTGGCGGATGAGAGCCGGCTGCGGATCGTCGGGTTGCTGGCGCACGAGGAGCGCTCGGTGGAGGAACTCGCGACCCGTCTGGCGCTGACGCCACCCACGGTTTCGCACCATCTCAACCGGCTCAAGGACATCGGCCTGGTGAGTATGGAGCGGCAGGGCACTACCCACCTGTACCGGCTGGAGCCGGACGCGCTCACGCGCCTCAAGCGCGACGTGCTCTCCCCGGAGCGGATGGCCGCGCTCGCGGGCTCAGAGACTGCGCGCGGTCAGGCCAACGGCGACGGACCGGGCGGCGCGTGGGACGAGTGGGAGCGCAAGGTGCTGCGTGACTTCTTCGATGGCGAGCGGCTGCGCGAGATACCGGCGCAGCGCAAAAAGCGCTGGGTCGTGCTTCGGTGGCTGGCCGAACAGTTCGAGCCGGAGCGCCGCTATCCGGAGCGTGAGCTGAACGAGATCATCAAGCGGCACCACGAAGACACCGCTACCCTGCGCCGTGAGCTGGTCGGGAGCCAGCTGATGCAGCGCGAGGGCGGCGTCTACCGGTGCACGCCGGACTCGGCAGCGGCTCGTGAAGGCCGGCGCTGGGAGTATTGATCCGCCTCCAGAAGCGCAGCAATCAGCAGCGTCACAATCTTCTTCGGCCCCAGCGTCAGCACCAGCTCCCCGCCTGTTACCGGTAGCTCATCTCCCGGTTGCTCCAGGATATTCGCGCACCAGGCGCGGCTGATGCCGCCGCGCAGGCGGATGCGAGCCTGCTGCGTGGTGCTGGTCGGGTTGTACAGGCGCAGCACCAGCCGACCGCCGGGGTCGCCGCCCTCGTGCTCGTCGGGCGCCTCGGCGCGCTTCATCGCGCTGAGGACCAGAGCGCCGCCATCGATCCGCAGGAACGACTCTTCAAGCCCCAGCATCGGCTCCCGGTCCGACTCCACCTGCGCCGCCAGCGCTGCCGCTGTCCGCCGCTGGTTCTCAGACGCCCACGTTGGCACCCACGGCAGCGGCGTGTCGTCCACCGGATACGCCTGCACCGGCGTGTTATATGCGACAGCTTCGCGCACGAGGTCCGCTTCCTCCCACGTCCCGACGTGCGGCATCAGCGCATATTGAAAGGTGCGCCGGCCGGGGCACTGCGCGCCCGGTGTTTCCAGGTGCGGCCCCGCACCGGAACGGATGGTCTGCGGGTAGGCGCCGCCGCCCAGGTACTGCACGCAGCGCAGCAGGGTCAGCGCCAGCCCACGCGGACCGCCGGCCCGACCCGTGATGCCGTATTCCGCGATACCCTGGTTCAGCAGCGCCAGCCCGCCTTCTCTGTCCGTCAGATCGACGAACAGGCGCTGCGGGTGGGTTTCCGGCGCGTCCTCGTTCCAGAACTCTGGCGGTGTGGCGGGGTAGTCGTTCGGTCGCTCCACCACGTCGAATGCCTGGTCCACGCAGTGTGTGTTGGCCGTCACGCCGGCCGGGAACAGCACACGCAGCCGGTGGTCCCTGGCGGTGTTGTCCACCACCGTCTCGCACTCCAGCCGGCGGGAGCCGGCTGTGAGCGTAACTGTGGTGCGAATACTCAGTTGGGTTGTGTTCTCGCAGCGCGACCGGCGGTCCGGGGCGGCGCCGTCCGGCACCTCGAGCGCCATTGCAATCTCCAGGCGCCCCGTGGCCGATCCGGCTTCGATCACAGAGACCGTCGCCTGGGCGCCGTAGCTGCTCACGACGCGGTCGCGCACGGGTGGCGAGAACGTGTATTCGTCGCCCACGTCCCCGCCGTCCTCGAAGGCCAGTAAGCTCTCGAAGCTTCTGCCGGTTGCCCTGTGATGCAGCTTCAGCATGCCGTTCGGCTGCACGTCCACCCGTAGGTGCTCGTTCTCCAGCCATGTGGGTCCTGCCTGCACATCCGCTGGGTGCGCCGCCGGCCGATCGAACGCCGGCAGCGCAACCGATCGCACGCCGAACGTCGCGTAGCCGGTGGCCGGCACCTTGGCCCGGAACGCCAGCGTCAGCTCGCGACTGCGCGGGTGGCGCGGCGCCGGGCTCATGCCGGAGTGCTCCACGGTGCGCACCGCCTCACGGTCGCCACGGATAACTGCCGGCAGCAGACTGCCGGAGGCGTCCACTACCACGAACCCGCGAGCACGGCCCGCCGGACCATCCAGTGGTAGGTAGACCGTCGCCTCCACCACCTCGTCGCGCGGCCACGGGAGCGAGTTGTACAGGCGGAAGCCGGCCTCTCCTTCCGCCAAATCAGGCCGCGCGGTGCGGCGAGCGAGCTGGTGCAGCGCCTCGGTGGTGAGGCCGTCCGCGATCTCCTGTGACCACTGGAAGCGGGTCATCATCTGTTCGTGGACCTCATCCACGCTGCAGCCGCAGATGCTGTCGTGCGGGTGGTTCTGCAGCAGGTACTTCCACGATTGGTGCAAGAGGCCTTGCGGGTACGCCTCTCCCAGCAGCCATGCCACGGCGCTCCACGGCTCGGCAAAGCGCTCCAGCGCCTGCTGCGCGCGATGGTTGGCCTGCTTGATGTACATGCGCGCCGACGCCACGCCGTGCAGCAGGAAGTTCGAGTACATCACGCCCGAACGGTTCACGTCGCGCAGCTCCCCCCGCCGTACCTGGAGCCCGGTTCGACTGTCGGTCCCGTGCCACGTTGGACCGGCGCCGCTCTCGGCAGCACTGACCTCGCCTGTACTGATGTCGATCTGACCGCTTTCGTCGCCTCGCCCAGCCTCATCATGCTGCGTGGAGCGAAGCGTCCGTTCCGTTGCCCGTTCCTCAGGTGAAGACTCTCGGTCCAGGTCCAGCGTGCCACGCACCGCCGCGATGTATTCCGGCAGCGTGGCGTGCATCAGCTCGGCGCCCTCCGGGCGCAGGTACTCGTTGAGCGCGCGAAGCAGGGTGGGCAGCCGGCGCTGCGGACCGTGGTGGTCGGTGCCGTTCATCAACAGCAGGTGCTCGGTGGTGGCGTGCTGCGCGCGCTCACCGCGCAGAGTGCGCACCCGCTCCAGTGCCGCGTCGGGCGCGGACGGCAGGTTGTTGGCGTTGGAATAGCCGCTTTGCTCCGGCAGGTGGACGCACAAGACGCGGCTGCCGTCGGGGGCTTCCCACCAGAGCTCGCTCTTGAGGCCCTCGCGCTCGCCGGACAGTCCGCGCCACAGCACGGCTGTATCAAAGCCGGCGTCCACCAGGATCTGGGGCATCTGGCTGATATGCCCGAACAGGTCGGGCAGGTAACCCAGGCGCATGCTGGGACCGAAGCGCACCACCACCTGCTGCCCCACCAGCAAGTTGCGCACGTGCGATTCGGCGCTGATCAGGAACTCGTCCGGCAGCACGTACCACGGCCCCACCAGGATGCGCCCCGCCTCGATCTGCCGGCGCAGCCGCTCGGCGTTTCCGGGACGCACCTCCACGTAGTCCTCCAGCACCACCGCCTGGCCGTCCAGGTGAAAGGCGCGGAACGCCGCGTCTTCCTCAGCGGTACTCTCGAACAGCGACAGCAGCTCGTCCACCACGCGCACCAAGCGCAAGCGGAAGCGCTGAAACGGCAGGTACCACTCGCGGTCCCAGTGGGTGTGGGAGATGACGTGCAGTGTGTGTGGCGGAAGCGCGGGGGCGCTGTCAGACATGGTTGCCGGACAGGGTACCCCGCCTGCCGCTACAGCTGTCGCATCACTTCACGTGTGGCCGCCACCGTGTGGTCCACGTCTGCAGCCGTATGCGCCAGTGAGACAAAGGCAGCCTCGAACTGGGAGGGTGCGAAGTAGACACCGCGGTCGAGCAAAGCGTGGAAGAAGCGGGCATAGCGCGCGGCGTCCGAGCGCTTGGCGGTGGCGTAATCGGTCACGGGCGCGTCAGAGAAGAAGCCGGTCAACATCGAGCCGACGCGGTTGGCGGTGTAGGCGACGCCCGCGCCGCGCGCCGCATCGCCCAGGCCCGCTTCCAGCCGGGTGGCCAGCGTTTCCAGCTGCTCGTACACGCCCGGCCGGCGCAGCAGCTCCAGCGTGGCGAGGCCTGCCGCCATGGCGAGCGGGTTCCCGGAGAGCGTGCCGGCCTGGTAGACCGGCCCCAGCGGGGCGACGCACTCCATGAGGTCGCGGCGTCCACCGTAGGCGCCGACCGGCAGTCCGCCACCCACGATCTTGCCCAGGCAGGTCAGGTCCGGGGTGACGCCGAAGCGCGCCTGCGCGCCGCCCCACCCAACGCGGAAGCCGGTGATTACCTCGTCCAGGATGAATACACTACCGTGCTGGGTGCACAGCTCGCGCAGACCCTCCAAGAAGCCGGGCGCCGCCGGCACGACGCCCATGTTGCCCGCCACCGGCTCGATAATCACGGCGGCGATCTGTCCCGGCCGCTGCTCGAAGGCAGCAGTGACCGCACCGAGGTCGTTATACGGCAGCGAGAGCGTCTGCGCGGCGGTGGCGGCGGGTACGCCGGGGGAGTCGGGGGCGCCGAGCGTCAGCGGTCCGGACCCCGCTTGCACCAGCAAGCCATCGGCGTGACCGTGGTAGCCCCCATCGAACTTGACGATCAGCTCACGCCCCGTTGCGCCGCGCGCCAGACGCAGCGCGCTCATCGTCGCCTCAGTGCCGGAATTGACGAAGCGCACCAGGTCGATCGAGGGGAACGCTTCCTTGACCAGGGCCGCCAGGCGCACTTCCCCCTCGGCCGGCGCGCCGTAGCTGGTGCCACGCGGCGCCGCCTCCTGGATGGCGCGCACCACTTCCGGGTGAGCGTGGCCGGCGATGAGCGGCCCCCACGACGCGACGTAGTCCAAGTACTCGTTGCCGTCCGCGTCCCACACGCGCGCGCCTTGTGCCCTGCCGATGAAGAGTGGCGTGCCACCAACGCCGCGGAACGCACGCACGGGGCTGTTCACACCGCCGGGCAGGTGACGCTGCGCTTCCTCGAAGAGCTGTGCGGAACGGGCGGTCCGGCGGGCGGTGGCAGTCCTGGTGGTCGCGTCAGTCGTGGCGGTCATAGTGGTTCTTGGAGGTTGCTCAGTCACGGAGCCAGCGGGCGATGTCTTTGGCGTGGTAGGTGATGACGATGTCGGCGCCGGCACGGACGATGCCGGTGAGGATCTCGGTCACGACGCGGCGCTCGTCCAGCCAGCCGTTGCGGGCGGCGGCCTTGACCATGGCGTACTCACCGCTCACGTTGTACGCGGCCAGCGGCGCGTCGAACCGATCCCGCGCAGCGCGTATGACGTCAAGATATGCAAGCGCGGGCTTGACCATCACGGCGTCCGCCCCTTCTTCCAGGTCGAGTGCGATCTCACGCAGCGCCTCGCGCACGTTGGGTGGGTCCATTTGATAGGTGCGCCGGTCGCCGAACTGAGGCGCGGAGTCCGCCGCCTCTCGGAAGGGGCCGTAGAAGGCGCTGGCGTACTTGGCGGCGTAAGAGATGATCGGCAAGCCGGCGAAGCCGCGCTCGTCCAGCGCGTGCCGAATGGCGGCCACACGGCCGTCCATCATGTCCGACGGGGCGATCACGTCCACACCAGAATCCGCCTGCGACACGGCGGTGCGCGCCAGTAGCTCCAGCGTGGCGTCGTTCTCCACATCGGGGTTACCGGACTCTGAGATCACGCCGCAGTGGCCGTGGGAGGTGTACTCACAGACGCACGTGTCGGCGATCACCACTAGGTCCGGCACCGAGCGCTTGATGGCGCGGGCGGCCTGCTGGACTATCCCGCTGGCATCGTAGGCGCCGGTGCCCTGCGGGTCCTTCTCTTCCGGTAGGCCGAACAAGAGCACGGCCGGAATCCCCAGCTGCGCGGCGTCTTCGGCCTCGCTGACCGCGGTGTCCACCGACCAGCGGTACTGGCCAGGCATAGACGCGATCTCCTGTTGCTGGTTGCGACCCGGCGCCACGAACAGTGGGTAGACCAGCTGGTCGGTGGAGAGGCGCGTCTCGCGCGTCAGGCGGCGCAATCCGGCGGAACGGCGCAGCCGGCGGGGGCGGTCAAGCGGGAAGGGCATCGTCGGGGCGCCTCTCTTGCAGCTTGGGTGGAGCGGGCACGGTGGAAGCCAGCAGCCCGGCGCGGTGTCGGCGCGCGACGGTGGGAGACAGCCGGGCGGTGTCGCGCAGCGCCATCGTGGGGGGATGGAGAAGCTTCCGCATGATCGTATGAGTCAGCTGCTCCACGGCGGCCAGCTGGCGTGGCGAGAGTCCGGCTAGACGGCCGCGCACGCGGCGCAACTCGGCCAGGCGAACCGCTTCGGCGTGCTCTCGCAGAGTCGCCACGTCGGGCGCGGCGGCGCGAAGTCGCAGCTCGGCCGTGAAGGCATCGGCCGCTTCGCGCGCCAGCGCGTCGGCCCGATCAAGCGCCGCGCGGCGCGCCGTCGCGTCGGCGGCACACCCGGACGCCAAGTCATCGAGGTCGAACACGGTCACACCTGCAATCTCCCGGACGGCAGGATGGACGTCGCGCGGCACTGCTATGTCGATCAACAAGAGTGCGGACACGGGCGAATTACCTGTAGCACCGCGGCGCAGGTTCAGTGCCTCTGCGACGATTGCCGGCGTCACCACCGGATCCGGCGCGGCGGTCGCGCTGATCAGCACGTCGCTGCCGGCGAGCGTCTCAGGTAGCGCGTCCAGGGTGGCGAAACGCACGCGGTCCGCCAGGTGCGGCGGGAGCGCGCCCTGCATGCGTGCAACGCGGTGCCGCGAGCGGTTGAGCAGCGTCACCGCGGCGGCCCCCGCTACCAGCAGCAGACGCATCGCCTCTTGCCCGGTGACACCCGCGCCCAGCACCGCGCAGGGCCGGCCTTCGAGGCTACCAAGCGCGCCAGAAGCGCGAGCGACGGCGATCCCGGCGACCGAAGGATGCCGGTCAAAGTGGCCGAGACGTCGGATGCGACGCGCCGCTTCGATGGCGCGGCGGAAGACGCCGTCTAGCTCCGGACCGAGTGCGGTCCCCGGCACCGACGCCGAGGCTCCGTCGCAGTCGGGGTGGCGAGCAGCTTGCCAGGCGGCGCGCACCTGGCCCAGCACCTGGCTCTCTCCCACCGCGAGCGAGTCAAGCCCGGCGGCGACGCGCACCAAGTGATAGGCGGCATCGGCGCCACGGCGCAGGTACAGGTGTGGCGCCAGGTCGGCGCGCGGGAGGCCGCTCCACTCGGAAAGGATGCGGACCAGCGTGGCGGCGCCATTCCGGCGGGTGGTCCAGCAATAGACCTCCAGACGGTTGCAGGTAGAAAGAACCACCGCGGGACCCAGCCGCGCGCGCACGGCGGTGGTCAGTGCCTCGGCGGCGCGCTCGCCTCCCTTGCCCAGCAGCCGCTCACGCATCGCAACGGGAGTGACGTGGTGGGACGTGCCGGCAGCGAGGAGTGTGCCCGTCCAGCGGGCAGGGGTGACATTCATTGGACGGCGGCGAGCTCTCGGTGGTGTGATGGAGACGTGGCGGACAGTACGCAGGACAGTGCGCTGGCGAGCGCGATAACCAGCGCCTCGGCGGTGGTGCCGGCGGCGATGACGTCCGCCGGCCAGCCCAGCTGCGCCGCCGCGGTGGCGGTCGTCATGCCGATGCATGCCACTAGCGGCCGGAGAGTCAGCGTCTCGCGCTGCAACCTGGCGTGCTCCAACGACAGTGTAAAGCCCCGCACCGCCGATGGGCTAAAGAAGGTGACCGCGTCCAGCTCACCGCGCGTCAGCGCAGTGGAGAGACGCGGCGCTCCGCTGACAGGCACTGTGCGGTAGACGGGGACTTCCTTTACGCGCGCGCCAGAGGCGCGCAACCCATCACCCAACGCCTCACGACCCTCCTGCGCGCGCGGCAACAGGACCCGCGCACCGGCCAGTGGCTCTCCCTTCAGAGCAGTCAAGGCAGCTTCCGCGCTGAAAGGGTCCGGCACGATCCGTGGCGTGAAACCCGCGTTCTCAAGCACTCGCGCGGTGGCCGGCCCCGCGACGGCGCGCAGATGCCCGGCGGATGCCAGGTCTTGACCAAGCGCGCTCGCGCGGTCGAGGAACACGCGTGCGCCGTTCACGCTGGGTAAGACCACGTACTGGAAGGTGTCCAGGTCGCGGATCGCCCTGTCAAGCAAGCTCAGGTCTTCGACCGGCTGAATCGCGATGGTGGGGATGCAGACCGGCTCACAGCCCGCGGCGGTCAGTAGCTCGCCGAGCGGGCCAGCCTGGTCCACGGACCGCGTGACCAGCACGCGCGGACGGCGTGACATGGCGGTAGCCACCGTCTAGACCCCCACAGCCTCTGACAGCCGCAGCAGGCCGGCGGCTCCGGCGGCGATGAGGTCGACCGCGACCGCGGCGCCGAGTGCTTCCGGGTCTGAGCGGTAACCGGTTGCTTCACGCCGGATTACCCGCTCTCCGTCCGGCGAGGCAACGGCAGCCGAGAGATGCAGACCATCGTCAAGCAGCAGTGTGGCGAACGCCGCCACCGGGAGCCGGCAGCCGCTTTCAAGGTCCCGCAGCGTGCGTCGCTCGGCGCGCACGGCGGCGGCGGTAGCCGGGTGGTCGATCAGACCGGCGAGAGACGCGGTGTCCTGGTCTCCGGCGCGCGCCTGGAGTCCAAGCGCGCCTTGGCCGGGGGCGGGCAGGAGCACGTCCAGCGGGATGGGCTGGCGCGGCACGTCCAGTCCAAGACGGTCCAGCCCGGCAGCGGCCAGCACCAAGGCATCGTAGTCCCCCGCCTGGTCGAGCAGCTTGCGCCAGCGCGTATCGACGTTGCCACGGATGGATGCGCACTGCAGGTCCGGGCGGACCGCGCGCAGGAACGCCGCCCGGCGCAGGCTGCTGGTGCCCACCCTCGCGCCGGGCGGCAGCCGGTCCAGCGTCAAGCCATCGCGGGTGACCAGTACGTCGAACGCGTCCGCGCGCGCCGGCACCGAAACCAGGGCAAGCCCCTCGGTCATCTCGGCAGGCACGTCTTTAAGGCTGTGCACGGCAAGGTCGATACGTCCGTCCAGCAGCGCGGCTTCAATGTCGCGGACGAACACGCCGCGCCCCCAGGAAGGGAGCGCGCCGCTCGTCACGCGGTCGCCTTCCGTAGAGATCACTTCCAGGCGCACGTCGAGTTCCGGCGCCTCCTGGCGCAGCCAGGAGGCCACCTGCTCGGCTTGCGCCAGAGCCAGCCGGCTACCGCGCGTGCCAATGGTGAGCTGCTCCATCGACGGCATCACCTCGTGGCTTCCGCAGCCCTCACCCCCGACCCCTCTCCCACAGGAGAGGGGAGTGTGGCGACTCCGGCGGTATCACCAGAGAAGGCCGGGGTTGTTAGGTCCGCAGCATCAAGCGTCCGGCGGGCCACGTCAGCCAGCGCCTCGATGAACGGTGGAGAGCAGTTGAGCGATTCGATGCGGTGGAAGGCGATGCCGTGCGCTTCGGCTTCTTCACGCGCGGCCACGTCGATGTCGTACAGGATCTCCAGGTGGTCGGCCAGGAATTGGGTGGGCACGAAGAGCACGTGGCGGTGCCCCGCGGCGGCGAGGTCGGGCAGCACGTCCTTGAAGTCAGGCTTCAGCCACTCTTCGGGAGTGTGCCCGGCGCTCTGGTAGGCAAACTGCCAGCGGTCGTCGGGAATTCCAGCGCGATCGACGATGGCGCGCACCGTCTCGTGGATCTGGTCCAGGTAGTGCGGCTCGCGGTCCACCACGGGCTTGGGCAGGCTGTGCGCCGTGAGGACCACCGGCACTGTCGCGCGCGCCTCGGCGGGCAGACGTTCCATCGCCTCGCTCACGCGCTCGGAGAGCGCCTGCAGGAAGAGCGGATGCTGGTGCCAGGCGCCGGCCACAGTGACCGAGACGTGTTCCGGCAGCCGCGCGCGCGCCGCGTCCACGGCGCGGTGGTAGCCGCCCATGATGATGGGCGAGTACTGCGGGGACATGATGACCGCCGCGATGCGCTCCGCGCCGGCGCCGGCCAGTGCGGCCAGCGCATCGGCGATGAACGGCGGAGAGTGGCGCATGCCGCTGGCGACGATGTGGCGCTCCCCCGGCGCCGCGGCTGCGTTCAGGCGCTCCTGCACCGAGGCGGCCTGTTCAGCGGTGATGCGAAGCAATGGCGACCCGCCGATAAGCGCATAGCGACGCCGGAACTCCTGAATAACCTCTTCCGAAGCCGGGCGGCCACCGCGCACGCTGGCCATGTAGGCCGGGATGTCGTCAAGCGTGCCGGGCGAGCCAAATGTCATCAGCAGCACGCCGAACGTGCGCACCGAGCTGCCGGCACCCTGTTCAGTTCCCCGCTGAGGGCTGCCATCGCCAGGCGTAGCGGTCAGACCGGACGGTGGCCGGGCAACGCTCATGCCGTGGCGGCCTCGGCGACCCGGCTGGTGGCGTGCACTTCCTGCACCAGGCGGGCCAGCTGGTCGGGGTCGGTCTCCGGCAGCACGCCGTGTCCGAGGTTGAAGATGTGGCCGGGACGGCCGGCAGCGCGCCGCAGCACATCGTGCGCACCCTCGCGCAGGCGGTCCCACGGTGCCAGCGCCAGCACCGGGTCGAGGTTGCCCTGGATGCCCTTGTCATGGCCGATGCGCTCCCACGCCTGGTCGAGCGACACGCGCCAATCGACGCTGACCGCTTCGCAGTCCACGGACGCGACGAGCTCGAGCAGGCTGGCGTTGCTGGTGCCGAAGTGAATGCGCGGCACGCCGAGCTCCGACAGCGCCTGGAAGACGCGCCGGCTGTAGGGCAGGCTGTAGCGCTCGTAGTCGGCCGGCGACAGGATGCCCATCCACGAGTCGAAGAGCTGCATCGCCTGGATGCCGGCAGTGACCTGGTCGCGCAGGTACAGGATGACCGTCTCAGTGACTACGTTCATCAGGGCATGC
This sequence comes from uncultured Chloroflexota bacterium, assembly GCA_902805635.1. Lineage (GTDB taxonomy): Bacteria > Chloroflexota > UBA11872 > UBA12225 > UBA12225 > CADCTC01. Next base: position 40,486 of record CADCTC010000035.1, on the reverse strand, counting down.
CACGTCTCCGGCTCGGAGTACATCATGCCCTTGGCTTTGGAGTAGTCCCGCGAGGGACGCCCCTCGATCAGATAACACGCCAAGGTAAAGGGAGCGCCTGAGAAGCCGATCAGGGCGGCCTTGCCGCCGGAGAGCTCGCGGCGCAGCAGCCGGATCGTCTCCAGCACGTACGGGGTCGCTTCCTGGCCATCCACCACGCGCAGCGCGTCCACGTCCGCTCGCGTGCGGATGGGATGATGGACGATAGGCCCGACTTCCGGTTCGATGGAGAACGGCGCACCCATGGCCTGGAGCGGCAGCATGATGTCGGCGAACATCACGGCGCCGTCCACGCCGAAGCGCTCCACCGGCATCAGCGTGACCTGCGTGGACAGCTCGGGTGTCCGCGCCAGGGTCAGGATGTCGTATCGCTTACGCAGCGCCCGGTAGTCTGCCAGGCAGCGGCCGGCCTGGCGCATGAACCAGACCGGAGTGCAGTCGGTGCGCTCCCGGCGCAGCGCCGCCAGGAAGCGAGTCTCTCCATCCATTCGATCCCCAGAGGGTACCGGCGCGGACGGGGTCTACCGGTAGGGGAAGTCCACCTATCTCGGTGCGGAGCGCCCCCGGCTTCCTTACACACGTGTAGAGCCAACGGTGAGAGTGAAGCAGTCGCGAGCTAGGCCGCGCGCCGTTCTGGGAACTCGTTCAGCCGGCCGCTCTGGGCAAGCCAGCGGGCAAACCGAAGCCGGTCGAGCGAGGCGGGCTCGCCACCAGGCGAAGCCGCGGACTGCGGTGCAGGCGCGATCTGGCTGGCGCGCACGCCTTCCCAGGCGTCGTAGACCCCGGCCTCGGCGTGTTTGTACTCGGCCTGGGCGGCCGACAGGTCCGCGGCGGGAGCACCAAACCGCTGGGCTATCTTAAGGGCGACAATGGCGCGCGCCAGCCGTCGCTGCGCCTCGATCATCGCCTGCCGTGCCGGCGGCGCCTGCCCATCTTGCTGCTCTCCGCGTGCCGTGGAGGTGTTGTCGGCGTCAGGGGTTTCTCCAGGGGCCTGGTCGTGTCGCTCCGCCTGGAAGCGGTGCGGCTGGCGAGCGTCGGCGTCTTGGGAGTCGTCCCAGTACATCATGGCTACACAGCCGAAGCAGCGGCCGTGCCTGCGCTGGAACCAAGCGGTAACGGGACGCCACCAGGAGTTCTACGGTTGTATTACGCCCGGTGACGAATTAGACACCGCGCCTGTGTGCCGGGTGTGCCGGCGCTACGGACCACCCGACGGCCGCTACGACACGCGGCGGAACTTCTGGAAGGTATGGGTGCCGGGCGGGACCAGGCTAGCGCGCCCGGCGAAGGTATGGGTGACTTCGGCGACGTAGATGTCGCCGCGCGAGTCGACGCAGAGGTCGTGCGGCGCGACGAAATTGCCGGGCGCGGCGCGGTCGGGGCCGCCAAAGCGGGCAAGCACGCGGCCGTCCGGGGAGAAGACACTAACGCGGCCCGGCTTGTCCTCGGCCACGTCGCCGTGCACGTACGAGTGCTGGCCAACACGCCACCACAGCTCGCTCACGTAGACGTTGCCGGCCCGGTCAAGCGCGAGGTTGGTGGGGCGCTGCACGTCGGTCCACTCCTCCAGGAAGTGACCGTCGGGGGTGAACACCTGGATACGGTCGTTCTCGCGGTCGGCGACCATGACGCGCCCGTCCTGCGTGACCGTTACCCCGTGGACGAGGTAGAACTGGCCGGGGCCCGTGCCGGGTTCCCCCCACGACCGGATTAGCTCGCCGTTGGGCGCGAAGCGATGCACCTTGCAGTTGCCGTACCCATCCGAGACGTACAGCTCGCCGTTCGCGGCGACGGCGACGTTGGTCGGCCGATTGAACGGCGGACCGCCCGTAATGCTGTCCAGGGTGCCGTCGTAGCCCGTGTTTGCCGCCACGCCCTTGTTGCCGATGGTCTGCAGCAGCGAGCCCTCCGGCGTGAGCTTGAAGACACAGTTATGTCCCTCGTCCACCGCATACAGCAGCCCATCGGGGCCGATGGTCAGGCCGTGCGTGCGCTCGGTGAACAGGTCCTCTCCAAACGAGCGCAGGAAGGCGCCGGCGCGCGAGTACACGATCACGCGAGGCTGCTCGCGCGTGAAGAGATAGACGTTGTCCTCGGCGTCGGTGGTGACCCCGACACAGTCGTTGTGGGTATAGCCGGCCGGCAGCTGCTCCCAGCCTTCGATTACCTGGTACGTAAGCTGCTGCGGGATGGGCGTCAACGGTGCGGACTGCGGTGACTGCGTGGCGGACATGCGTTGTGTCTCCTTCAACCTGCGCCGGCAAGCTCGTGCGCGTAGGCGAACAGCGCCGGAGTGCCGCCAGTGTGCCAGAAGACGACACTGCTGCCGTGCGGAAGGTCTCCGCAGCGCACCGCGCCAACTATCCCGGCCAGCGCCTTGCTCGTGTAGACCGGGTCGACGAACACCCCCTCCATCTCCGCGAGCAGCCGGATAGCGGCCAGCCCCTCCTCTGAGACGATGCCGTAGCCGGGGCCCGTATACCCGGCCAGCACGCGCACATGCGGAGCGGGGTCAACAGCAGGGACGAGCGGTGGATCGCCGGATTGGATCAGCGCCGCGGCATCGCGCGCCAAGGCGGTGACGGTGGTGCGCAGTCCATCGGGGTCCCCGTCCACGTCTACGCCGATGACTCGCCACGGGCGCCCCCCGGCGTGCAAGGCCGCTGCCGCCACCGCCAGCCCCGCTTGCGTGCCACCGGAGCTGCTTGCGTGGTACACGGCGCATGGCTCCAGACCGGCCGAGACACTCTGCGCATCGAGCTCGACGAGCCCAGCGGCGTACCCCACGGCGCCCAAAGCGGTCGATCCTCCCACTGGGATGACGTACGGCCGACGGCCCTCCGCACGCAAGCGGCCGGCGAGTGTCTGCATCGCTACCGCCAGGTTGGCAGTGCGGTGCGTGCGCACGATCTGCACGCGTGCGCCCAGCAAGTGGTCCAGCAACAGGTTGCCCTGCTCCGCGGGATCATCCATGCTGCGCAAGACCAGGTACGCGTCCAGGCCAGCCAGATTGGCACAGGCGGCGGTCAGCCGCGCGTGATTCGACTGCGCGGCGCCGCAGGTGATCACGCAGTCGGCGCCCTGGACGCGGGCGTCCGCCAGCAGGTACTCCAGCTTGCGTGCCTTGTTGCCGCCGAAGGCGGGACCGAGCAGGTCATCGCGCTTGAGCCACACCTCTACGCCCAGTCGCGCGCTCAGACGCGGCGCGTGCTGTAGGGGGGATGGCTTCTCGCATAGGTCCAGGCGCGGGAGAGCCACCAGGCCCCCCAGGCCGCCAGGGCCACGCATGCCAGCGACGCGGGCCTAGAAGGGGATGCGCGCCAGCAAGCGGCTGGTGAGACTCTCCGCGAAGGCCATTGCGTCCTGCTCACTCTCCGTACCAGCCGGATCGATGACCTTGACGGCGATGAGGTAGCGTCCCTTAGCAGCCAGCATGCTCGATGTGAGCGTCTTGCCGGCGGCGCGCACGCGGCGCATTGTGGCGCCGGCAAAGGTGATCGAGCCGGCCGGATCAAGCTCAGCACCCCGTGAGACTTCTGAGCGCACGGCGCTCTCGAGGCGGGCGACGGCGTCGGCGGTGTCATTGGCCTGATACACCAGCTGCGCGACGCGCCGGGAGCCTGCACGGGCCTGGCTGACGAACTTGCGCCCGGCATCACCCTGGGCCGCACCTTGGGCCGCTTCGGCGGCGCCGGGCTGTTCGACTGCCGTGTAGTCGGGACCAATCTCATCGGGGCGCAGCGCCACCTCCGCGGAAGAGGGACCGGCGGGGCCAGACGGCGCCGTAGCGGCGGGCCGCGACGCGGCGCCGGCCGTGCCGGCAGATGTGCCGTTGGCCTGCGGGGCCGCTGGCTGCGCCTCACTGCCCTCGTCGCCGGTTGCTGCCGTGGTCGCGGTGGTGGCCGCCCTGGGGCCGGCGATACCGGCGGCGATGGCCTGGAAGGCGGCCTCGGTGTCGCTCCAGCGCGTCACCGGCTTGCCGTCGCGCGGCAGCGACGGCAGGTTGGCAAAGGGCGTGCCCTTCAGGTTGCACGGACGCAGCAGCACCGAGATGACGCGCGCCTCCCCCTTGCGGTGGCGCTCCAGAGCCAGGTTGAGCTCAGGGCCGTGCAAGTAGTCGCTGGAGACGAGGTCGCTGCTGGTGAGCAGCAGCACCACGTCGGCGTCCTTGGCGTGGGGGCTCACCTCGCCGCGGGCGTTGACGCGGCCGACGGCACGGCCGTGCCAGTCGCTGATGACACCGCGCTGCTTGAGGTTGCGGAGCTGGCGCTCGAGCGGGTCACGGTGGCGGGCATCCGCTTCAGAGTACGCGTAGTAGACCTGGGTCATGGCAAATCCTTCTTCCTGCATCACAATCTCGCGCGACGTGCGCCCGCAGGCGCAGGGACACGCGAAACCGAGGACCGGAGGCGCGGTGTCCTCGAGAAATGGCCTGCGACCGACTCAGGGCGAGCGGCGGAAGTGGGAGGGCGCTCGTGGTCGTGGGTGGCGCGGGCGGCGCGCGGCGCGTCGCTTCTCATCTGGAGTCTATCAGTCACGGCTACGTCCCTGGAAGTAGGTGGCGCCGCCCCCGCCACGGACGCTACCGGACGGCCGCCGCGGTATTCTGGAGGACCGGCGCGCAAGCACGGGGACGGGGACAATTGCGCGCCTTGATTTGCCGGAGGAGCAGCGATGAAGGCGGACGCACGGGGGCGCCATCTATGGCGGCGGCGGCGTTCTGGACAGACCGTGGCGCTGCCGCGGCGGACCGGCGGAATTAGCGGGCGACCGTCCGGCTTTCAGGGCTCGCTGGGCAGTCTCGGCGGCCTGGGCGCCGGCACACGCGGAGCCGGGCGCTACACGCTCCTGTGGCCGCTGGCTGGGGCGGCGCTGGCGACCGTGCTGCTGCTGGGGTGGCTGGCACGGTCCTGAGCGGCTTCGGCATCCTCGTGTCCGTGCCGGTCCAGGGCGCGACCACGCAGGCTCCCGGCGCCGTGAATCAGCAGGACGTAGAGGATGCCGAAGATCGGCAGGTGGCCAATCATCTCCTCCGCGGGAAGAAATGGCACCGTCAGGTTGAAAGGCACCAGGAGCACCAGGATCACGGCGCGGGTCAGGAAGCCGGAGAGCAGCAGCAGCCCCGCGGCGGTCTCGATAACTCCGGCTGCGAGGACGAAGACATCGTCGGAGAGCGCGATGGGCAACCCTGTGCCGGCAAGCGCATGGGTGACGTTGAAGTGGGGATAGCCTTCCAGAAAGGCGCGACCGAGGTCGGGGTTCCAGATCTTGTCGCCGAGAGCAAGCGATAGGATCGCGACCCCGGTGAGGACGCGCAGAATGGCAACGCCACGCGCAGCCCACTCCGGCGCGTCGAACGGAGGGCGCGGCGCCCGGATCTGGCGGCTGCTCCCCACCAGCAGCACCGCGACCGCGATGCCGGCGTAGTGGGCCTGGGCCAGTAGGGTTAGTGGCCCATTGAGGACCAACACCAGCAGGCCCAACAATAGCAACGCCACTGCACCGGCGCGGTCCAGCACCCCGGTGATAAAGGAAAACGCGATAGCTACTTCAACCGCGGCGACGGCGAACCCGAGCAGTGAGGGGGCGAGCGTGAGCTGCGGCACCAGGAGCGCTAGGCGAACGGCCATATAGATGAGCGCGATGGCGGTCTGCACGGCGAGCAGCTTGACGTCGCCGCTCGCCATGCGGTGCAAGAACGGCAGCCGCGGCCACCCTGGATCGCCGATCAGGCGCTGCAGCAGGCCGGCCACAGCCACCGCAGCCAGGCCGCCGCCCAGCGCAACCGCCGTGCGGCCACTGAAGACAAGAGCCCAATCCGTGGGGTGATAAACGGGATCGGTGAACCACTTCTCGTGCGCGAAGGCAGTCCGCGGCAGCACGGCAAGCAGGAACGCCGTCATGGGCATCGCGACCAACGCTGCGGCCCGCCGCAGGCGGATGAGCAGCCGGACAGCAAAGCGGGCCATGCATCCATTGTGCCGGTAGGCGCCGGTACACCAGCCACCAGCCACCAGCGCAGCGGCATCTTCAAGACGCCGCTGCTGCCGGAGGGCGGCTACCTCCAGGTGCCCGACGGCCCTGGGCTGGGAGTAGAGCTCGACGAAGACGCAGTGGCGCAGCTATCGAAGGAATAGAACGTACAGGGTAGAGTGGCGCCGCTTCCACGACGGCTGCCCACCGCCGCTGTCCCCGACACGCGCGCCCTACTGGATCAGGTCGGGGCGGATTGGCGCAGAGATTCGATCCAGCGGGGCACTTCCTGGTGGAGCAGCGCCACTTGCAGCTCGGTGCGGTTGATGAGGTCGTGCTCGTACGCGTGCTGGGACTTGGGGAGGAACGTCTGGAACGGCGTGTCGTCGCCGAGAGAGGCCGAGCGCACGCGCCAGCGCCCGGCCGCACCGAACTCGATCGTGCGGACATGGCCGGCGCCGTTCACCAGAAGGGTAACCGTCATGCGCAGCAGCGTGGCGGCGCTGCCGTCCACCTCGGTGCGGTGCGCTTCGATGCGGACGCGCTCGATTGCGTCGCCGCCCACGTGGCGCAGCGCGCGCGCCGTCACATACAGCGAATCCCAGACCGGCTCGGGGAAGCGTTGCTCGTCAAAATCCAGCTCGATCCACATGCGTCCGCGCGTCCATTCTGCCATGGTGGGATCAGGCGCGTCCTGGGAAGGTGAGCTCGGCCACGGCGGACTTGTCCAGCTCCCCCTTGCCAGCCTGGACCAGCCGCTCGAACTGGCCACGCGCGGCCTCGGCAACCGGTAGATCGAGGCCCGCCTCGCGCGCCAGATCCAGGGCAATCCCCGAGTCCTTAGCAGCGTGCGCGGCCGAGAAGTAGACGTCGTGCTGGCGCAGCTGCATGTCTTCGCCGTCGGTCTCCAGCACGCGCGAAGCAGCCCCCGTCTGGGCAAACACCTCACGCAGCATGCCCAGGTCCAGCCCCAGCGCCGCCCCAAGCCCTAGCCCTTCTGCCAGCGCCGCGGTGTTGCTGTTCATCACCATGTTCACCAGCGCCTTGACCTGCGCCGCGCGTCCGGCCGGCCCCACGTGCCGCAGCGCGCTGCTCATCGCCTCCAGGACCGGGCGCGCCCGCTCGAACGCTTCCGTCGTGCCCGCCACCATCAGGTAGAGCGTCCCGTCCCGCGCCTGGGTGATGCTGCTGGCCATGCACGCCTCCAGGCTCTGCGCGCCCGCGGCGTGGGCGAGGCGCTCCACCTCCACATGCGCGGCGGGGCTGACCGTGGCGCAATTCACGAATAGCCGCCCCGCCGCGCCAGTGAGCAGGCTGTCTGGTGACCGTTCGGGATCGGCGAAGATGGCGCGCATGGCGGCGTCATCGCTCACCACGGTGAGCACTATCTGCGCGTCCCGCGTGACCGCCGCCGGCGTCTCCACTGCGCATGCGCCCAGTTCCGCCGCCAGGTCACGCGCCACCTCAGCACGAGTGTCATGGATAGCCACCACTGGGAAACCCACGTCCTTGAGGTGGCGCGCGATGTTGACGCCCATCCGGCCGACGCCGACGATGCCGACGGTGAAGCCGGACTGAGATTGAGTGTCCATAGGTGTAGGCGTGCTGCTGGAAGAGCGAACGGGACCGGCGTGTGCTGCGCGCATAGTACCAGCGTCTCGGTGGCCGAGTATGCTGCCGGGCGTCGCGAGCCCGGCATTCCACTCCAAAAGCGCACTCCAATAGCGCGTGGCACGCCGCCTGCTGCTTACTTCATCCCGCTATCTGACGCTGGGGGAATGGCGTCAGACCAGCCAGAATTCAGACGCAGGCGCCGATCTGGGGGCGGGCGCCAGGAGAATCACACGGACATGGCCGACATTGGCAAGTACATCGACAAGTCGTTCGAGGGCAAGGAGTTCGCTGAAATTGCCGAGCTGCCCATCGACGCGCTGCAGGGCGTGAGCAAGGCGGACTCCGAGGCAATCCAGAAGGCGCTCAACGTGCGCACCATCCGGCAGCTTGCGGAGAACAAGTTCGTGCGCGCAGCTCAGGCGATTGCACTACTCGCGGGCCCGAAGGCGTAGCAGTAGTCACAGCTACCGCGGCTGCCGAACACAAAGACGCCCACCGTACGGTGGGCGTCTTTGTGTTCGGACCGGATTACGCTGCCCAGATCGGTTCGAGCGGAAAGGGCAGCGCACGGACCCCCCGTCCACGCGCCGCCGGCCGCGGCGCGCAGCCTCTGGGGCGTGCATCACTGTCAACGGCGTGGAGAGGCGGAAGTTGCACGGTCTCTGTGGTCATCCACGGGCGCTCGGTGTTTGGCGCAGCCTTTGAACCGATGCGGCTCTCGGTTAGTAGTGAGCTGGTCGAACCATGCCCTTCGACAGGCTCAGAGTGAACGGACGAGCGGAAACCACGGGTTACGTCCGGCGAGCCCGATACGCGTCCAGGTGCGTTCGCCAGAATGCGCGGCGCGCCTGCCAGGCGGCATCGCCGTAGCCACTTGGCTCTGAGCGAATGGCCTCCTCCAGGGCCGCAGTCTCGTCCTGGAAGAAGAGGCGCGCCTTGTAGACCAGGAACGCGTAGTCGAGGTGGCTCTTCGCCAGGTACTCGAAGATGCTCCCGGCGCTGCGCTCTAGGCGCGCGACGTTGCCTTCACCGTCGAGCAGCGCGAGCAGCTCGGGCAGGATCTGGCGCTGGCTGTACCCCAGCCGGAGCGAGAGCTCCATGGGCGAGAGCCCGCGCTCCTGGGCAAGCTGGCGCAGACGCAGCGCTACCTCGTCGTCGGTGAGGGTGGAGACATCGGTCGGCGGCGCTGCTGTCACGGCGCGGCGCAACGCCGCCCAGTCGAAGTCCACTTCCGGATAGAGCGCGGTGAGCTCTTCCTCAAGAACTGGGGAAATCTCAGGCCGTTCGCCCAGGTAGGCGAGCACATCCTGGTGCTCGCCAAAGCTGTCCTGCACGTCGCGCACAAGCCACGCGGCGCGGACGCGCTGGTCGGAGGGGCTCGGGGCCTCTTCGTCGGCCCACTTCACGTACGGCTGGCTCATAGGGGAACGATGCCTGGCGCGCCTGGCGCGCATCTAGAACGAGACGCAGGATGGTCGTTGTTCGAGTCTACTATGCGCTAGCCTTAGCGCCAGAAGTGGAGCGCAGAAGCCGGCGTGACGCGTAAACGAATCGCTCTGCTGGTGGGTGTGGCGCTGGCGCCCTTGCTCGCCGGCGCCATCATGGCGCTGGTAGACGTGTGGCGGAACGCCAGCTTCTTCGTCACCACCAGGGACGCGCACGTCGCGGCGCGCATCGTGAACGCGCAGGCGCCGGCGGCCGGACAGGTGGGACAGTACCTGGTGCGGGTGGGAGACGTGGTGGAGGAAGGTGCCGTGGTGGCCTGGATGAGCGGGCCGGCACGGGTGCGCCTGAACGTGCGCGCGCCACTGGCGGGCACCGTCCTCAACCTCCCCACGGATGAAGGCGCGGCGATTGGCGCGGGGCAGCCGGTGGTGACGATCGGTGACCTGGATCACCTGTGGATCGTGGCCAACGTGGAGGAGGCGCGAGCCCGCCTGCTGCGGCGCGGGCAGCAGGCGGAGGTGCGCATTGAAGCAGCGGGGATGACGCTGGCCGGCACGGTGGAAGAGATCACCCCGGCAACGCAGTCCGCGCTGGCAGGCGCGGGGGGCCAAGCGCAGCGCCAGGCCGCTGCCGGCACCAACCGCAACACGAGCGCCGCGACCACGCGCCCGGCACAGACCGTAGCGGTGCGCATTAGCCTGGAGCTGCCGGAGCCGGGGGGCACCGCGGGCGCTACCGCGGCGGGTCAGGATCCAGCGCAACCGCTCTATCCAGGCATGACGGCGGAAGTGAAGATCGGCGTGCGCTAGGGTGGCCTGCCTGACCGGCCCGCCCTTCGGCTACACTCGCGCCAGGACAACCCTGACGTACACGTGAGGATTCTTTCCCGCCTTCTCGGCTACACCCGCGCCCACTGGCCGATCCTCGTCTCGATCCTGGTGGTCATGACCACCGAGGCATCGCTGCGGCTGGCCCCTGCATGGCTGACCAAGACCATCGTGGACGACGTGGCGGTGCACGGCACCTTTGGCCAGCTGGCGTGGCTGGCGATAGGGCTGTTCCTGGTGACGGGCGTGGCGCGGGCGCTCAACTCCCTGCAGAACTATCTCACCGAGTGGATGGGGCAGAACGTGGTGCACGACCTGCGCAACGACTTGTACCGCCACCTGCAGGGGCAGAGCATGAGCTTCTTCGACTCGCACCAGACGGGGCAGCTGATGTCCCGCGTGACGAGCGACGTCAGCCAGGTGCAGGCGTTCGTCGCCAGCGGCACGGTCCGCATCCTGGACGCCATCGTCGGCATCACGCTGTACGTCGTCGTGCTGATGGCGCTCGACGTGCAGCTGGCGCTCATCGCGCTCACGGCGGCGCCGCTGATCTTCTTCTGCCAGATGCGCGTGCGGCGCGTCACGCGCATCTACCGCGAGCTGCAGCGCATGATGGGCCAGCTGACCGGGATCTTGCAGGAGAACGTCTCGGCCATCAAGCTGGTCAAGGCGTATGCGCGCGAGCAGTACGAGACCGATCGCTTCCTTTCGCAGTACTGGCAGATCCGCACCAAGCGTCTGCACGCCACTCGCCTGATGGGGGCCTGGTCACAGGCCCAGGAGATCTCCACTGCGCTCGCGGGAGTGCTGGTGCTCTTCTTCGGCGCCCAGCGCGTCATGGAGGGCACCCTCACCGTGGGCGGGATGGTGGCGTTCCAGACGTACGTTGGCATGTTGTGGGGCCCCGTACGCATGTTCGGTTACATCAACCAGAGCATGCAGCAGGCCATGGCGTCCGGCGAACGCGTCTTCGAGATTATCGACTGGCCGCTCGACGTGGCGGAGAAGCCCGACGCGCTGGCGCTGCCGCGGATGCGTGGCGCGCTGGCGTTCGAGCGTGTAACGTTCTCCTACGGCCACGACCGTCCGCTGCTCGCCAACGTGACGCTCGACGTGGCGCCGGGTACGTCGCTTGCCATCGTGGGACCCAGTGGTTCCGGGAAGACGACGCTGGTCAACCTGATCCCGCGCTTCTACGACGTCACCACGGGCCGCGTGACGGTAGACGGCGTGGACGTGCGCGATGCGAAGCTGCAATCGCTGCGCAGCCAGATCGGCATGGTGCTCCAAGAGACCTTCCTGTTCAACATGACCATCAAGGAGAACATCCGCTACGGTCGCGAAGACGCCACCGACGCGGAGGTGGAGGCCGCCGCCCAGGCGGCCAACGCCCACGGCTTCATCATGGAGCTGCCGGAAGGCTATGAGACGCTCACCGGCGAGAAGGGCGTGCGCCTCTCCGGCGGCCAGCGCCAGCGCCTGGCCATTGCGCGTGCCCTGCTGGTGGATCCGCGCATCCTCATCCTGGACGAAGCCACGTCGAGCGTGGACACGCGTACGGACTTCCTGATCCAGCGCGCGCTAGAGCGGCTGATGCACGGCCGCACCACGGTGGTGGTGGCGCACCGGCTTTCGACGATCTTGCGCGCCGACCAGATCGTGTACCTGGAGGCCGGCCGGGTGCTGGCCCGCGGCCGCCACGCCGAGCTGCTGGAGACGTGCGCGCCCTACCGCTGGCTCTACGAGACTCAGTTCCAGGTCCAGGAGCGCGAGGGTGAGCGGGCGGAGCCGAACGAGGCGGAGGCTAGAGAAAGCGTGCCGGTTGCGTGAGCGACTTCGGCGGCCGTGGCTCGCGCGGCTTCTCATCGCGCACGGCTGACCTTCCACAGCTCAAGGGGCGCGTGCGGGGGACGCTGACTCGGCTGTTCGCGTACGCCCGTCCGTATTACGCGCACTGGGGTATTGCGGCCGGCACGCTGGCCGGGGCGTCGGTGCTGCAGCTGGCGCCGCCGTGGATCACCAAGCACGTCATCGACGACATCATCCCCCAGGAAGACCGGGCGCTGCTGCTCTGGGCTGCCCTGGCGCTGGTGGCGCTGCATCTGGTGCGCGGCGCCCTCACCTTCCTGAACCGGTACATCGTAACGTGGGTGGGACAGCACGTGCTGTACATCATCGGGAAGGACCTGTTTCAGCACGTGCAGCGGCTGTCACTGCGCTTCTACGAGAGGCGCGAGGCGGGAGAGATCATGTCCCGCCTGACCAACGACATCAACGCGCTCCAGCAGACGCTGGCGGGCAACACCATCGGGTCGCTAGTAAGTGTGCTGAACCTGGTGATCTACCTGGTCATCCTGCTGTCGCTGAACTGGCGGCTGACACTGCTGATCGTATGCACTGCGCCGGCCATGGTAGTGGCAAGCTCGATCTCGGCCAGCATCCTGCGGCCGCGCTACCGGCGCGTGCAGGAAAAGGCAGCGGCGGTGAACGCCGTGCTCCAGGAGAACATCACCGGCATGCGCGTGAACAAGGCGTTCGCGCGAGAGGACGTCTCGATCCGCCGCTTCGAGGAGCGCAATCGCGAGAGCGTGCAGGCCGCGCTCGGCACGCGCGCCGTGCAATCGGTGACCGGGCCGACGATCCAGCTCATCCAGACGTTCTCGACCTGCCTCATCCTGTGGTACGGCGGCTCGATGATCCGCCTGGGGCAGCTATCTGTCGGGGAGCTGGTGGCCTTCCTCTCGTACGCTACGGCCTTCTACCAGCCGGTAAACGACCTGGTGCAGGTGAACAACGTGGTGCAGCAGGCACTCGCGGCGTCCGACCGGATCTTCCAGTTCCTGGACGAAAAGCCGGACGTAGTGGACAAGCCGGGCGCGGTGGAGCTGCGCGAGGTGGCCGGGCACGTGCGGCTGGAGGGGGTGCGTTTTGCCTACACCGAAGGCGAGCCGGTGCTGCACGGCGTGGACGTGGAGGCGCTGCCGGGCCAGATGATCGCGCTGGTGGGCCACACCGGCTCCGGCAAGACCACGATCATCAACCTGATCCCGCGCTTTTACGACCCGACCGACGGGCGGCTGACCCTGGACGGCCACGACCTGCGCGATGTGACGTTGGACTCGCTGCGCGGGCAAATGGCGGTGGTGCTGCAAGAGAACCACCTGTTCAACGCCACAGTGCGCGCCAACGTGGCCTACGGGCGCCTTGACGCGACAGACGAGCAGATCGAGGCCGCGGCGCGCCTGGCCAACGCGCACGAGTTCATCAAGGAGCTGCCCGATGGGTACGACACGACGCTGGAGGGGGCAGGGTCGCGCCTCTCACGCGGGCAGCGTCAGCGCCTCTCGCTCGCGCGGGCGTTCTTGAAGGACCCCAAGATCCTGATCCTGGACGAGGCCACCAGCGCCGTCGACACCGCGACCGAGCGCCAGATCCAGGACGCGCTCGACCGCGTCATGAAGGGGCGCACGAGCTTCGTCATCGCGCACCGGCTGTCCACCATTCAGAGCGCGGACGCCATCGTGGTGCTGGACCACGGACGGATCATGGAGCAGGGCAGCCACGCGACGCTGCTCGCGCACGGCGGCTATTACCGCGAGCTGTACGAGGCGCAGTTCGCTATCCAGGAAGTAAGAGCGCGAGTGTGATCTGAAGCGATGCGGGGATGGGTCTGGGGATCAGAGGCGGGCAGCGAGGATCGGTTGTGACGTTGGGGCGGAGCTCCCACCACGGGGCTCGACGGTCACGGCCACTACCTGCGCGCGGGAGGGGTCGCCCTTGACGGCCACAGTCTCCACACCAGACGCACCGCCGAACGTGCCCGCGTCGCGCGGCGTGCCGTCCTGGATCAGCCACAACTGATAGGTGCGGTCTGCTGCGGCCGGCGGGAGGCCGGCGACGACCAGGCGGACAGATTCCTGGCTTGTGGCCGCTGTTCCCGCCGCCGGAGTGATGAGCGCAACGCGTGCACTCCGGCCGGCGGCTTCGCTGGTGGAGGCAAGCGGTACGACCCGGCCGCCGGCGGCGGTGGCCAGCGCCGCCTCATACGTGGCGGCGCGGTCTCGCTCGGCGGCGGCGCTGCGCAGGAGCGAGACGTTCCATGCGCCTAGTCCCAGACTGGCGACGAGTAGGGTGGCGGCGAGCCAGCGGGGCGGCTGCCAGGCCATCCACACGGGAGCGCTCGCGGGCCCCGACATCGCCGGCACCGGTGGCGTCGTGGCGGGGCGCTGCGCCGTCGTGTCCTGGAAAGTCGTCATACCCGCGACTGGTCTTAGTGGGTGAGCGGCGCCGGGAGCCCTGGTAGCGCCGGGTACATTGAACGTCGGCGGTCCCGCGAGGCGGGCCCCTGTCGGAGCGCCCGCGCTCGCCGTGATCGAGCGGGCCGCAGCGATGTCGGCGCGGACCGCGTCCATCAGGCGCTGCTTCAGCGCCGGCGCCGCTGGCAGCGGCTCGATCGCCTCCGGCAGTTGCCCAACGACGTCGTCGAACTCCGCGACGGCCGCGCTGCAAAAGGCGCAGCCGCGCAGATGGAGCTCGAACTCGCGTGCCTCATCCTTGGTCAAGGCATCCAGGGCATACGCGGCGGCGTGACCCTCCAGCGCAATGCTCTCGGCCTGAGAGAGCGTGACGTCCTCGTGCGGCCGGGTTAGGTCTGGTACGGCAGGGACCTTGTCTGAGTCTGAGTCGTGTATGGAGCTCATCCCGCCACCTCCGTGCTGCCGGCTGCGCCGGCGCTCTCCCCCGTTACGTCAAACAGCACATCGGGACCAAGTGCGACGCGCAGCTTTCGCAACGCAAGCCGCATGCGTCCCTTAACAGTACCTAGCGGAACGCCAAGCCGCTCCCCGATCTCCTGACACGTCAGCCCGCCGAAGTAGGCCAGCTCAACCGTCTGGCGCTGCTCCACCGGCAGCGCCGTCAGCGCGGCGTGTACCTGCTGCCGCTCGATGCTCCGCGCGGCGTCCTCCCACACCTCTCCGCCATGCGTATCGGGCAAGGCGCCGGTGGCCGCCTCCAGCGTCTCCAGCGCGACCGGTGGCTGTGCCACCTCGCGGCGGCGCAGCCAGTCTATAGCGCGATGATGCACGATGGATAACAGCCAGTTGCGCACGCTGCCGCGCTGGCCGGCGAAGGTGCCGGCCTGGCGCCACACCGCGAGGAAGGCGTCCTGCACCACGTCCTCTGCCACTTGCTGGTTGCGCACCAGTCGCAGCGCCACCGAGAGCGCGACCGCGTGGTGCTTGTCGTAGAGCGCCTCAAGCGCAGCGGCGTCGCGGTCCCGGACGGCGGCGAGCAGCGTCTCGTCCGCAGCGCCCTCGCTCTGATTGAGCGGCAGCGTCGTCACCGGCCACGCCCCCACGAGGAGCATGGCACCGGTTGGATTGGTGGGGTGCCAGAGGATTGGTTGCATGGGCACGCCATCACTGCCTGTCCTCCGCTACTACGGAACGCAGGGGCGTGCGGATCACCGTCCCCAGTATTCCAGCAGGATCGATGCCCAGCAACCGATGATCCCGGCGCCAGTGCCTGCCGTATTAGCGCCACGGAAATGATCGTGACACGCACATCCACCCTTGTGCCAATAGTGCGGCTGGCCGGTGGAGCAGACCGTGTGCTGGCCGCCACAGAACGGCGTTTGGCCGCCGGCGCAGCCTTAGCGGTGCTGGCAGGCACGGTGCACTTCGTCGCCGCGTATGACCACCTGGCCGAAGGCCCGGAGCCCTCGGCCTTCCTGGCGGCGGTGGGAATAGCCCAGATCGCCGCCGGGATAGCACTGACCCGGCGGCCCGACAAGCCCCTGATAACCGCCCTGGTGGTCGGGAGCCTGGCGCTGTTCGCGCTCTTCGCCGTGGCGTACTCGGTTGGCATCCCACTTGGTCCGCACGCCGGCGAGCCAGAGCACCTTGGGCCGATAGTCGCGGTGTCCAAGGTGATCGAGCTAGCCATGCTGTGGCTGGTGGCGCCATTCCTGGCGATAGTGAATGGGCAGACCACTCGCCGGCACGCGCCGCGGACGGTGCAGCCCAGCGGGAAGCAGCGTTGGGGCCACGCGCCCGCTGTAGCGGTGGGAGCAGCCGCGCTGCTGGCGATCATCCCGGTGTGGCCCGTCGCGGCGCAGACGGGCTGCGGCGTCATGTTCCGCGTTGACACGGTCCGGAACGCCATGCCGGCGGGCGTGGGCGCCTGCGCCGGGGAGAAGCTGCATCCCCACAACGAAACGCCTCTTGGCGCGCATCATGTCGGGACAGCAGGCGCTGTCAACGTGGAGGGGACGCGGGGTGTGGTGAGCAGCTCGATAAACACCTCCCAGCGTTTACCTGGCTGATCTGGTGTGCCGCCGCGGGCCTCGACGTGACGGCGGACGAGGTCCTTGCCCAGGTTGTAGTTGATGACGTACGAGCGATACTGGTCGATGAAGCGGACGCGCTGCCGGGCGCGCTCCGGCTCGGTGAGGGTGTAGCGCGCCAGCCAGCCGGCGGCGTCTTCGGCGCTAAGGGCGCCGTCCAGGTAGCGGCGGGCGACCTCGTTGCCGGCATAGGTCAGGCCTGCTACCTGCTCCTCGATGCGGTGGTAGCGCTCGGCTTCCGTCGCATCCAGCCCGGCGTGCGGATAGAGGGTCTCGCGCTCGAAGGCTAAACGCTCGGCGGGGGGCATGACCACGTCGACGCCGAAGTTAGCGGTGCCTTCGGCGATCAGCGACTGCGGGCTGAACAGGGCGTAGACGGTCAGCTCCGGCCAGCCGCGCTCGCGCACGAGGTGGCGCTCGAGCAGCACGTTGTAGACGTGGTGGCCGGGGTAGCCCTCGTGCGCGGCCAGGTCCAGGGCACGGCTCAGAAAGATGGGAAGATCGACGTTGACCTGGATGAGGCTGGCAAAGTCGCCCTGGTACCAGTTGTAGCCCGACCAGGACTTGCCCGTCACCTGCTCGACGGTGAAGGACTCGCCGGGTGGGAGGGTCACGTGCACGGCGGTCCGGCGCTGGCATTCATCAATGGCAGCGGCGAAGACGGCATCCAGCCGGTCCGGTGGGATAATGAAGCGTCGGCGGTAGGCAGCGAGACGCTCTTGCAGCGAAACCGCTGCGCTGCTCGAGGCGCCGGCGCTGCCGGGGATGGCAGGCACGTCCTGCTCCAGGGACGAGACACGGGCGGCGAGCTCCTCCTCGGATTGGTGCGGGGACACCGCATCGTACAGCGCGCGCGACTCTTCGTCGAACGTGAAGCGTCGCCCCTGCAGCTGCTCGGCACGCGCGATCAGGGCAGCAAGCTGGCGGGTGAGGTAGGTGTGCCGCAGCCGGTTGATGTCCTCTCCGGCAGTCTCAGTGCACGTAAGCGGAGGCTCCGCACGGTCCAACTCCGCTGCCAGCGCGGTGGCGCGCTGATGGACCTCGTGGAGAGCGGGGCGTTCACGCTCGACATCTGCCCGCCATTCCTGCGGGCCATGGTACGCGTCCACGTAGTCGGCGTCGTGCAGGCCCATCGCCAGCACGAGCTTCACGTACGCCGTGGCCAGGTCGTTCACGCGCCAGAGGGTAGCGCGTGACATGAAAACGGGAACGACCGAAAGGCCGTCCCCGTTCCATGGGTGAGCGTGTGTGAGAGAGTAGGAGAGCGTTACCTGCCGCCGGTGGTCGCTCCACCCGTCGCGCCGGTGGTGCCGGTGCTGCCCGTCGCGCCGGTGCTGGAGCTGCTGGAGCTGGCGCCGGTGCCGCCCGCGCTTCCGGTGGTACCGGTGCCGCCCGATGGCTGGCTGGTGGTGACGTTTACGTTGGTGGTGCCGCCGGGAGCGGCCGGGCCGAACCAACCCGACTGGCTGAACGCGTACCACGCCACTAGGGCGAGCAGCAGCAAGCCGAGCAGCAATCCCACAATCATCCCCATCCCCATGCCGGTGCCGGACTCATCCGAACGGGCAGGGCCCGGATTTACATTTACCTGTGCCATTGTGATCTCCTCGTCAGACCTGTACTGGTCATTGCCAACAGTGTTCGCCCGCCGCTGCGCCGCGGACGCTGGGGTAACGAAATGCACGAGTCGTGCCGCGGAGTTACGCATACGTTACCGTTGGTCGGCAGCGCCTGGGCGCGTGCTCTGAACGATTCGAAGCAGGAAGCAGGGAGAACTCAGGTGAGCGACGCAGAGACGACCACACCGGCGCCGAGGGGAAGAGCGCGGATCACGAGCGTGATGGCGCCGGGGAGCGGGCGTGCAGCGCCGGTGGCGTTCGGGTGGCGGATGCCGATGTGGGACCCGGATGGGGCGCCGCTGGCAATCTGGCTGCCGGGGGTGCACGCCACGCTGGACGCGCTGCGCGGCACGTACGAGTCGGTGTGGCTCTCCGACCACTTAGTGCCGGGGGCCGGATGGAAGAGCCCGGACACCGACACGCTGGAGTGCTGGACTGCGACGGCGGCGATGGCGATGGCGTACCCGGACTACCTGTTCGGGCAGATCGTGATGGGGAACTCCTACCGCTACCCGCCCCTGATGGCGAAGATGGCCGCCACGCTCCAGGCGCTGACCGGAGGGAGGCTGATCCTGGGTATAGGCGCGGGCTGGATGGAAAGCGAGTACAAGGCGTACGGCTACGACTTTCCCGCCGCGGCGGTGCGGCTGCGGCAGCTCGACGAAGCGATCCGGCTGATGCGGCGCATGTGGACGCGGACGCCGGCCACGTTTCGCGGCGACCACTACGCGATTGAAGACGCCTACTGCCTGCCGCTGCCCGAACCGCCGCCTCCGGTGATGATTGGGGCATCCGGGGAGCAGCTGGCGCTGCGGCTGGTGGCGCGCCACGCGGACTGGTGGAACCTGAGTGACGTGACGCCGGAGGGGTTCGCGCAGAAGGCGCGCGTGCTGGAGGAGCACTGCGATGCGGTGGGCCGCGACCCCACGTCCATTCTCTACAACCTCCAGCTGCAAGCGATGGCAATCGCCGAAACCGAAGCGGAGGCGCGCGCCATCGCAGAACGCAGCACGCTCTACAAGCACACGGGGGCGGGAGCGGCACTGGTAGGGACACCGGAGCAAGTGGCGGCGCGGCTGCAGGAGTACGTCGACGTAGGAGTGCGCCACTTCATCTTGCGCTTCCTGGACTTCCCCAGCACGGCAGGGGCGCTGCTGTTCGCGTCCCAGGTGGCGCCGCGACTGCGCGACCGACGGGCGTGACCGGGCAAATCACGGGACTAGCCGGGCCGCTGGCATACGGAGCACGTCCGATGCAGACACGCACACGGGGGTAGAAGGCACACTGGGTGGCTGCGGCAGTCGTACAGAGGGCAGAATGCGGTGGACGACGTGACAGCGGTGGAACCGACGGTTGGAACCGGCGAAGCGAGCGCGGAGGAGCGGGTACACGCCGCGGAAGCCACGGCGCAGGCGCTGCAGAGCTTCCTGCACGCCGCAGTGCACGAGCTGCGCACGCCAGTGACGACGCTGAAGGGCACGGCGCAGCTGGCACGGCGGCGGCTGGAACGAGGGGAAGTCGACGCCGCGCGGCTGGCACGCGCGATGCGGGTGATCGACGAGCAGACCGATCGCCTGACGCGCCTGCTGGCTCAGCTGATCGAAGCCGCGAGCATCGCGCGTGGACAGACCGTGCTGGTGCGGGCCGACATGGACGTGCGCGAGGTGGTGCAGGAGGTGGTGCAAGAGGTGCAGGCGGACGTGACGGCGCCGCCGGTGGCGCTGGCGGAGGCTGCCGGGGCGGCCGGAGCGGCCGGGCCGCTGGTGATCAATGCAGACGCGAAGAAGCTCAAGCTGGCATTGATGGCACTGGTGGAGAGCGTGGCGCGCTACGCGCCGGGTGAGCCGATCTCGGTGGAGCTAGGCGTGGTGACGCCGGGGCCGGACAGCGCGGGTGCGGGGGCGCAGGTGACCATCCGGTCGGCGGGGCCGGGCATCCCAGCCGAGGACCGCGACCTGTTGGTCGGCGATCCGCGCCGCGTCGTCGCGGGACTGGGACGGGCTGCGGGCCTGGGCCTGTACCTGTGCCGGCAGGTCGTGTCGCTCCACGGCGGACGCATCTCGCTGGGTACGCACGGTGCGGGCATGGATGGCGCAGCGGCCGCGGGAGAAGCAGAGGAACCAGGGGACCATCGGCCATACGTGGTAGTCGTTCTGCCGCTACGCAGTGCGGCGCCTGGCCCGGCACGACGGGCGGACACCACCCTCTAGACAGGCCACGCGCCGCTCGCCGGTGACGCCGGGTGGTGAGAACGCTAATTGGCGCGGTCGCGTTGGTAGCTGGCGATATGGCTGGCGACGCCGACGATTAGCTCGTCTACGGCGAAGGGCTTGCGGAGCACGCCTTCCACACCCATGTCGGACGCCGCTTCAAGCGGCACGCGTGAAGCGGTGAACACGATGATGGGGGCACCGTCGGTACGGTGCTGGCCCTGCCGGCGACGGTATTCCTCCACAAAGGCCAGACCACCCATTCCCGGCATCTGGAGATCGAGCAGGATGGCACACGGACGCGCTGTTTCCAGGACCGCCAGTGCGGCGGCGCCATCGCCGGCGGTCACCACTGCATAGCCCTCGTCCTCCAATGCCAGGCGGACAAACGCGAGGATCTGGGGCTCGTCATTCACCACCAGCACAGGCCCGCTCGGTGCGCCTGGCCCGCTCGGCGGGTGCTGGGGATGCGTGTCGGTGCTCGATTCGCCGGTGCCTAACGTACCTACCATCGGCATCTCTCTCCCGAAATGCCCACCCTCGGATATGAGAGCGGTACTCGTGATGTCCGAGGCGCGACCTCCCCGAGGCAGTGACGCGCGCTCCCTGGCCGTTACGCACCGCCCGTGCCACCGGGCAGGTACTCGTTCACACTCTGTATTCAGAATCTGTTACAAGGAGCAGCCTAGGCATGTCCGTTTCGCCGATCACGCCCACTGCGCCCAGTGCACCGCTCGTCGTCGGCGTGGGCGGGTTCCTGGGCGCGGGAAAGACGACGACCATCGTGGCAGCGGCGCAGCGCATGGTGGCGCAGGGCAGGCGCGTAGGGATCGTGACTAATGACCAGGCGTCTGGACTGGTGGACACGGCGCTGGCGCGTGCGGCCACCGAGACGGTGGCGGAGATCGCGGGTGGCTGCTTCTGCTGCCGCTACGACGTGTTCGAAGAGACGCTGGCTGAGCTGGTGGACCAGGCGCAGCCGGACGTGATCCTGGCTGAGGCGGTCGGGTCATGCACCGACCTTGCGGCCACCGTCTACCAGCCGCTGCGGCAGCGTGGAGCCATACCGGTGCGGCTGGGACCACTCAGCGTCGTGATCGACGCCAGGCGTCTGCACGACGCGCAGCGCAAGCACCCGGAAGGCGCAGCGGGGGGTGAGGACGACGTGGCCTATCTCTACCGCAAGCAGCTGGCCGAGGCGGACGTGCTGCTTCTGAACAAGGTGGACTTGCTTTCGGCCGAAGAGCGGCGGCGGGTGGAAGCGGTGCTGGCAGAGACGCACCCCGGCGTGCCGGTGCTGCCGCTGAGCGCGGCGGCCGGGGAAGGCATTGCGGCGTGGCTGGAGCGACTGGTGGAGACGCCGGGCGCGGGGGCGCGGGTGCTGGAGCTGGACTACGACCGCTACGCGGCGGCCGAGGCGGCGCTGGGATGGCTCAACATGGAAGGCACGCTCACGACGGACGGAACGCCGGTGGCAGAGTGGGTGCGCGCAGTGCTGGATGGCGTGCGACGCATGGCGGTGGCGAATGCGGCCGAGATCGCACACGTGAAGCTGTGGGTTGAGCCGCCGGAGGCAGGGAGTGCGGCGTGGGGTGATGATCCCGACGCGGCGGGCACTGCGGGTGGCAACGTGGTGGGCAACGCGCGGGAGCCGGTGGTCTGGGCGCGGGGTGAGCCGGGACCAGAGGCACGCGTGCTGGTGAACGCGCGCGTGGCAACAGCGCCGGACGCGCTGCGCGGGTGGATCGAAGCGGCGATTGACGAGGCCACTACTGCCCACGGCGCCACCTTCAGTGTGACGCGCCTGTCCGCGTTCAGCCCGGCGCGGCCGGTGCCGCTGTTCCGCCTGCATCCGGTGTAGGCGGGACAGACACGACCACAACGGCTGCACGCAGGCGGATTAGCTTCCGGCAAGGGACAAGCCCTTGCCCTACAAGACCTGCGCGAGGGAATCAGCATCAGGGAAGCGATGCGTCGTGGGCGATGAGCTGTTCTAGCTCGGCGACGCGTTGCGGCTCCTGGGCGTATCGGTTGTGGCGCTCGTCGGGATCGTCGCGCAGGTTAAAGAGGTAGTCCTCGCCGGGTTCGTAGCGCGCCAGCGTCCACTCCTCGGTGCGCACCGCATAGAAGGGACGGGGCGACTGGCGGGCGTGAAGCTCGGCAAAGACGTGGCTGCGCGCCGCGGGTTGGCCGGCGCCATCATTCTCGTTTGTCCCGCGAGTCCCGTACACAGCCGGGAGCAGAGACACGCCGTGGCGCTGGGGAGACCCGGCAGAAACTGACAGCCCGACGGCTTCCGAGATTGTGGGGAAGAGGTCGACCAGCGATGCGAGCGCGTCCGATGTGCTCCCCACTGGCCCAGGTGCTGACCCGGCAGTGCGCGGGTCGGAGATCAGGAGTGGCACGCGCCAGGCGGGCTCATAGAACGACGACTTGCCAGCCAGGCGGCCGGCGGGAGGCGACGACGCCCCGACGTACTCACCGTGATCGCTGGTGTAGATAATCAGCGTGTCGTCGCGCAGGCCCAGGCAGTCGAGCGCGGCGAGCACCTTGCCGATCTCACCGTCTACAAAGGCCAGGTTGCCGTAGTAGCCGCGGATGGCGTCCTGCCAGCGGGCGTCGTCGAACTCCTGGACACCTAGCATGCGCTGCATACGCCGGAGCGGCTCTGGGACGGCGTTGTTTTCCGTGTTGCCGGAGGTGGGCACGAGCGGCGGCGGGAACGTCACACCGGCAAACCGCTCCCAGTGCTCGGCGGGCGGCATCATCGGGTCGTGCGGCTTGAAGTAGGAGCAGACCAGAAAGAACCGCTCATCCTGGTGGCCCTCCAGGAAGCGGACCGTCTCGCGCGTGATGTAGGACTCCACGTGACGCTCGGCTGGGAAGGGAGAGGGGCCAGACCAGTAGGCGCGGTCGAGTGGGTTGGTGTCGGGCAGGATGGGGACGGGATTGCCCGCCGAGCGTACGCCGTAACGGTCCTTGTATGCCATGCCGGAGGCGGCGTCGCCGGCTGCGTAGGGCTCGGCGGCGGCATAGTCCTCGTAGTCCCAGCGCGCCGTGAAGCCCTGCTGCCGATCCGGCCCCACGAAGTGCATCTTGCCGATCGCGCCGGTGGCGAGGCCGTGCGACGCCGCGAGGTGGCCGAAGGTGACTTCGTCGGCCTTCATCGGGCTGCCGTTGTTGATGGCGCCGTGGGCGTGGGGGTAGCGGCCCGTGAGCAGGCTCTGGCGGGCGGGCACGCACAGCGGCGCAGGAGTGTAGGCGCGTGTAAAGGCGGTGGAGCGCTGCGCCAAGCCATCGAGGTTGGGCGTGTGCGCGTGCGCGTCGCCCGCGAAGCCGGCGGCGGAGGCGCGATGCTGGTCGGTGAGGATGAGAAGGACGTTGCGGATCGGATCAGGCACGGCGGGCTCAGGGTCTTTCCGTGGGTGAGTTTGTGCTCAATCGGTGGTACGCTGCCAGCCGGCCAGCGCAGGCGCGCTAGCCCTCGCCGAGGAAGCCATGCTGGACCATCCAGCGGGTCCAGCGCAGGCGCTGTCGCTCGTCGCCACTCAGGACGAACTCGCTGCGCTTGCCGGCGCGCACGTCGGACCGCAGCCGGATCAGGCGCAGCGTCTGCTCAGGCGCCGGCATCCAGCGATAGTCCGCGCAAATCTCGACGCAGTCGAGGACCGCGGCGTCCAGTGTGCTCATCGGTTCCTCCTCATCCGCCGTCACTATACGCACGCGGAGGGGCTACGGTCATGGGCAAGATGACCGATTTTCACCCTGCGCCATTAGGCGGATCGACCCATCCGTCTACCGGCGGATGCCGTCTTACCCGGCCGCTCCCTGTGTCCGGCGGGTGCAGCTGGCAAGTGCAACACCTGAGAGGGCGCCGGCCGCGGTGGCGAGAGCGTTCACCGCGTCATTGTCCATCCAGCGCCAGCCGCGCGTAAGCCGGGTTGTCTGCCCGCAGCGGGAATGGAGTGGCGCCTCGGTTGGCTCCTCACAGGTGGGACACCAGAACTGTGCCTGGACGGTGGCGCCCAAGAACGAGTCGAAGAGGGCGCCGGCGGTGCCGGCCAAGGTGGTGGTGAGTATGTCCACGATAAGCGCAAACCGAGGCGCCGCTCGGCAAGGGACGGGTGAATGCCCCGCAGGGGCAGAGGGCCGGACCCTGGGCCCTTGCTCTACATCTGGTGCGGCTCGTCCGTCATGGAGGCCGAAGCGCGTAGCGCAGGCCCAGGCAGCGCCGACCGTCATTGCACCCGCAATGGCGGCTAGGGTGCCTTCTGGTGTGATGCCGCCGGACGTGCCGGGCTGGACCGGGCGGAGTGAAGTGATGAGGCGCGGCGGGCGGCGGGCGAGCAGGCCGAGCTCGGTGGCCCAGGTGTCCGCGCCGGCGGCAGCGAGGGCGCCGAGAAAGCCGGGCACGCCACGGGCGCCCCATGAACCGAGGCAGGCGGCGGCCACGCCGCCGTTGGCGAGTACCTGCCACGCGTCGCGCCGGCCACCCTTCGCTTGCGCGAGGACGCCGCGGCGTGCCTTCTCGCGCATCTTGAAGCGGGAGAGTGCGCTGGAAGTGATGAAGAAGGTGACGAGGGCCGTGGAGGCGGGCAGTCCACCGCAAGCCAGGGTGACGGCGCCGACTCCAGTGGCGGCCGCTGCGCCGTCGAGCGTGAGGGCGTGCTTGCGCCAGCCGGCGAGGCCGACCGCGCCAGCCGCAAGGGTGGCGCCGGCCCAGGCGGGCCATCGGCCAGACCGCTGGGAGTGTTCGAGATGGATTGAAGAGGGAGCGAACACGTGCTTCCGATGATAGATGGCGTCTATGAGGTACGTTATTGCACCGCGGCGCGGTACCCTCCCGGCGCACACTTGTGGGCGCGACTCTGTGAGTGGGATCCATAAGGCCACACAGGGGCCCCTAGCGAACGAGAGGACGAGACAGACATGAAGCCGAACAAGATCCGCCAGCTGCTGAACGAGGGCAAGCCGACGCTGGCGACCCACATCCACGGCACGTGGCCGTCGGTGGTGGAGGCGTTCGCTCTGACCGGGGCGTACGACTACATCGAGTTTGTGGCGGAGTACGCGCCGTACACGCTGCACGACCTGGACAATCTGGCGCGCGCGGCGGAGCTGCACGACGTGTCCATGATGATCAAGCCGGACCAGGCGAACCAGCAGCTGGTGACGCAGCACGCGATCGGGTCAGGGTTCCATTCGGTGCTGTTCGTGGATATCCGCACAGCGGAAGACGCGCGGCAGGCGGTGCGCATCGTGAAGCCGGAGACGCCGGAGGATGGCGGCGTGCACGGCGTGGCAACGCGGCGCATCACGTACATGGGCTACGGCGGGAACCAGGCCTACGTGCAGGCGCTGCGCGACGTGGTGATCGCGATCATGATCGAGAAACGCCAGGCGGTAGAGAACCTGGAGGAGATCCTGTCGGTGCCGGGGATCGACATGGTGCAGTGGGGACCGTCGGACTACTCGATGAGCATCGGCAAGGCGGGGGAGCGGGGCAACCCGGAGGTGCGCGCGGCGCAGAAGCATGTCTTCGAGACGTGCATCAAGAAGGGCATCCGGCCACGCGCGGAGATCGGCTCGCCGGAGGACGCTAAGCCCTACCTGGACATGGGGGTCAAGGACTTCTGCATCGGCACCGACATCGCGGTGCTCTACCAGTGGGGCAAGCAGAACGGCGAAGGGATGCGCAAGCTGCTGGGGTAGCATGCCTAGCGTCAGAGACCTCACCATGCGCTTCGCGCTGTCCCTCTCCCACAGGAGAGGGACTCCACGTCGCGACAGGTAGGTACGCAAATCCCGCCAATCCGTCTAGTCACGGCTTCATAGAGCCCGCGCGCTGCATGAAGCTGGACGAGTTTCAGCAGGCCATCGACGCGACGCGTGGTTTCACGATCTGCACAGAAGTGACTCATGTGGCCCTCTCCCATGCCGCGCCGGTCGAGGAGTCATGCCCGCTTCCAATTGCCCGAAAATCTGCGTGTCTTGGCCGTTCTATTCCTGTGAAGGAAGTGTGCACCTAAAGGGCCCTGATATACGGTAACGGGAGAAAAGTAAGAGAACCTGCGCCAACCTGCGGCAAATTGCGCCGTTAATCGGGCGCCGCAGCATCGCCCTTGGTCGGAATCCCACCCTCGACAGTGATGATCCAGGCGTCCACGACCGAAGCAGCGCGTCGACGCGGGTCTTGATGGAGCCCATGGTCTCGCCGGCGGCGCGCGTGCCTTACCAGAGCTGGGCTTGTTCCTCCATCATCGCCGTCTCAACGTCGGCCCAGTTGGTGGTGAAGGAGTCGGGGCGGGCGAAGGCGAGACCGTCGGTGAAGATGCGGGCGCTCTTGGGCGGCGGGGGCATATGATGGGTGAGGCCGGTGATGAGCGGATGCAGGCCCGGGGACCTAGCGTGTTGTATGGGTACCTGAATTCGCAGTGGCGCGTGCTAGCATGGCCGCGCGAGGAGGAAAGGTCCAATGTTGGGGAAGTCGGGGCAATCCAGGCGCAGGTTTATCCACGCGGCGGGGGCGAGCACTGCGGTCGGGGTGCTGGCGGGCTGCGTCGCGCCTGGTGGGCCGGCCGCGCAGCAGGCGCAGAAGCCGGTGCTGTCAGCGGCTCCGGTCACCGTCACGCTCTACAAGCGCCAGGTGATGACCGAGCCGGATGCCGCCATCATGCTGAAGGACTGGTACGCGGCACATCCCACCTGGAAGGTGGAGCTGTCCCAGGGCAACTCAACGCTGGAGCAGCTGACGCCGCACATCGCGGGGGGCGCGAAGATCGACATGCTGGGCTGGTACCAGACTGTGCGCGCCTTCAACAAGCGGACGGGCATCGCGCTGCTGCTGGACGACTACATCAGGCGCGACAACTACGACGTCAAGCGGTTCAACGCCAAGGAGCTGGACCTCGTAGGGAGGATCGACGGCAAGGTCTACTCGCTCTTCTACGCATATGGCGGCAACCTGACGGCGCACTTCTACAATCGCGCGCTCTTCAAGCAAGTGGGGGTCCCCGAGCCACCGTCCGACTGGAATAAGGCGTGGTCGTGGGATGAGTTCCGCGATGCGATGCGGCGACTGACCAAGAAGAGCGATGGCGCCACGACGCAGGTCGGCATCACGCATTACGGGGACCCTGTCACGTCGCTGCTGGTCCATTCGGACGGCAAATGGATCACCGACGACTGGAAGCGGATCACCAGCAGTGACGGCGAGCTGCTGCAGACCATCGACAACTGGGCGGACCTGGTCAACCGGGACGGCGCAACCATGGCGAGCCCGGGGGTGAACGTGGGCGTCACCAACAACGAGCAGGCATTCCTGACCGGCCGGGCGGGCATGTACGTCGTCGCGGGGGGGCCGGCTGTCCCGGCCAAGAAGTTCAGCGACGCCGGGCTGGATTGGGGCTTCGCGGTGAGTCCCAAAATGAAGTACGCCTCGCCGGAGGTGCAGTCCAACACGATCTTGCTCACCAGGCAGGGCGCCTACCCCGACCACGGGTGGGAGCTGCTGAAGTACCTGGTGGAGGGGAACCGCTGGGGGGCGTTGGAGGGCCGTATCCCGGCGATCCAGGACGATGCCCAGCGATGGGCGGGCGAGACGTTCAGCCACAACTCCAACGCGCGCATCGAAGTGATCACGCAGACGACCAGGATCGCGCGCCCGGTGGACAAGTATGCATACCACCCCGCGTTCCTCGAGCTGAATAAGGTGATCCAGCCGGTGTTGGCGGACATATGGGCAGGCAAAGCGACCGCGCGGGCAGCGCTGCCGCCGCTACAGTCGCAGCTACAGGGCATCGTGGACCAATTCCCGGCCACCTAGAAGGAACGCCGCCTGCGCGCCGAGCTAGGCGACACCACCAATCCTTGGGACTGACGCTCAGGCTAGAGCGGCACGGCTTCTGCATGTCGCTTTGGGGCAGGGCACTACCACCCGGCGCCCGGCGCACGTGGCGGCCAGGGGTGGGATGAGAGGAGACGTCGCCGTGGACAACACAGTGGTAGCCGTGGTGCTCGTGGTGCTGGTGGTGCTCGCGCTGGCGGGCTTCGCCGCATGGGCGTACATGCGCCGGCAGCGGTCGGAACAGCTGCGCGAGCGGTTTGGCCCTGAGTACGAGCGGACGGTGCGCGAGTACGGGGACGAGAAGGTGGCAGAGGAGCGGCTGCGCGAGCGGCAGAAGCGGGTGGCAGGGCTGGAGCTGCGTGCGCTGCCGCCAGCGGACCGGCTGCGCTACGCCGCCGCCTGGCGCGAGGCGCAGGCGCGCTTCGTGGACGACCCGCCCGCGGCGATCGCCGATGCCAACGAGCTCATCAAGGGCGTGATGCAGGCTCGGGGCTACCCGATGGCGCACTTCGACCAGCGGGCGGAAGACATCTCGGTCCATCATCCCGAGGTGGTGCAGCACTACCGCGCCGCCCGGGAGATCGCCGGCCGCAGCGAACGGAGACAGGCGGGCACGGAGGACCTCCGCCAGGCCATGGTGCACTACCGCGCGCTGTTCCAGGAGCTGCTCGAAGGCGACGAAGCTCCGGAGCGCGGTGGGCGCGCCGAGCGAGGCGAAGGAGACGGGGCCGCAGGCCGCGGCTCCAGCACCAGGGCGGCCTGAGATGGAGCAAGACACGCGACGCAGCGAAGCGGACGGCTCCAGGGGCACCGGCGCCGGAGCCACCGGGGGCGGGGGCTCGGGGGTCGGAGGCACCGCGGGACTGCTGCGCTCGATGCAGGGGTCTGGGCCGGCAGCCGGTCGTGCGGGGCCGGAGCCTTCTACCGGTGCGTCTGAGCCCGCCTTGTTCGCGGAAGACAAGGCGGCGTCCTTCCGACAGCAGTGGGAGAGCGTCCAGGCGGGCTTCGTGGACGACCCGCGCAGCGCGGTAGAGCAGGCCGACCAGCTGGTGGCGGAGACAGTGCGCCGGCTGGCGGAGGTGTTTGCCCAGGAGCGGGCAACACTGGAGCAGCAGTGGGGCCGCGGCGGTGATGTCTCCACCGAGGACCTCCGCCTGACGCTGCAGCGCTACCGCTCCTTCTTCCGGCGCTTACTGACCGTTTGACGCGTAAGGGGCGGTAGGCCCGATCAGCGCGTGTCGTGGGGCGGCGTGGCGCGTCAGGTGAGGCGCCACGCCGCCACTTCGGGCGCGGCGGCTCCGGCGGCACGGGCCAGCAGAAGCGCGCCGCGCACCTCCACAGAGGCGGGTACCTCGAAGACGAGCAAGCCATCGCACCGCGCTCTGGCCGCGAGCGGTACTCCGGGCGCGCAGGCGGCGGCCGGCGCCCGGCCCTCCGGTTGGCACGGCAGCGGCTCGCCCGTGCCGTCGGCGCTCGCCGGGTGGCCCGCCAGGGTCCATTCGAGCGCCGGGACGGGAGCGGCGGTCGGCAGGTCGTTGCGGCCGGCAATTCGGACGGCCGCGAACTTGGCTCCTGGGGCCAGGCGGCCCACGCCCCGTGGACAGGAGGTGTGCCATTCGTACCGCGCCACCGTCACCGACCACCCCGCCAGTCGCACGTAGGCCCCCAACGGACGTGGCACGGGCGTGACCGCGGCGGAAGGCGCCAGAGGTGATGCCGACGGGCTGGCCACTGCCGCCGCGCCGGCGACTGGGGACGCCTGTGCTTGGGGAGACTGCGTAGAAGGACTCGACACGACGGCGCCGATAGGGGCCCGGGGCGCCCATAGGCCGGCGCGCAGGGCCTGCACGGCGCCCCCGGTCCCAACTATGGCCACCGCGGCGAAGAGCGCCAGACCGGCAGCGCGCACCAGCGGTGCTCGAGCGCGGTGTGGCTTGGGCTGGCGGGGGCCGCCGGCTGGCACCGCCGGAGCGGGTGTCTTGACATGGTCCGCCTCCTGGAGCTCCCGCAGGGTGACCGTGACATCGTCGGGCCGGGAGCGGGAGCCGGGGTGGCCAGTGCCGGCGCCCGTGACGGCGCCAGCGACGGCGGGCGCCGGCACTGGCCAAGCGGTTGGGTGTGTAATGGCGTCCGCCTGGGAGGCCAAGGAGGCGAGCGCTTCGGCCAGCTCGTCCATGGACTGAAAGCGCTCGTCGGGCGACTTGGCCAGCGCCCGCCCTAGCACGGCGTCGACGGCCTCGGGCAGTGACGGGTGCTTGTCCCGGGCGCGCGGCACCGGGCCGGCGATGTGCTTGAGCAGGATCGCCGCGGGGGTATCGGCCTGGTACGGCGGCGACCCGGTGAGCAGCTCGAAGAGGATCCCGCCCAGCGCGTAGATGTCGCTGCGCGCGTCCGCGGGCCGGCCCTCCGCCTGCTCCGGCGAGAGGTACTGCACTGTCCCCCAGACGGTGCCTGGCTGGGTCAGCTGCGCGCCGCCGGAGGCGCGCGCCAGCCCAAAGTCGCCCACCTTGGCGCTGCCGTCCTCTGTTATGAGGACGTTCTGTGGCTTCAAGTCCCGGTGTACTAACCCCCGCCGATGCGCGGCGGCCATACCGAGCGCGATCTGTCGGGCCAGCGCCGCGGCATCGCGCGGCGGGAGCGGCCCGCCGGCGCCGACGACCAGATCCTTCAAGGTGCGCCCGGGCAGAAGCTCCATCACGATGTACGGCCGGAGGGCTTCCTCTCCGTGCCCGCCGTCCAGGCCGTCCTCGCCAGCGTCAAATACCTGCACGAGGTGCGGGTGCGCCAGCGAGGCAGCCGCCCGCGCTTCCTCATGGAAGCGGGCTCGCCACTCGGCCGACGCGGCGTGCTGCGGGCGCAGGAGCTTGATCGCCACCGGGCGGCCGAGCCGCCGGTCGGTGCCTCGGAACACCCGGGCCATGCCGCCCTCGGCGATGAGCCCACCGAGCTCATAGCGCCCGCCCAGCACCGCGCTGGCTTCGCTCCCTTCGCTCCATCCGCTCCCTCCGAGGCCCCCAAGAAGGTGGCGGCCGGAGCCGCCGTCAAGGCCGTCCGGAATGGCGGCGGGTGTTCGCCCGATCATGTTTGGTGGAAAGTCTACGCCCTCCATCCGCCGCGCGGCCCCGGGAGGTCCCCGTGAGTCCGGCCGGGCGCTCCGAGCACTGGTGCGCTTCTTGCCTCAGGAACGCTACTCGGCCTCCCGGCCAGATGAACTTCCGCGGTCACCGATGCGCACCGGTCCAAAGCCGATCACGGCGGCACAGTTAGTCGCGGGCCTCCTGTCGGTGGTGGCTGTGCTCGTCGCCGGCTGTGCGGGCGGCGCGCCGCCCGCACAGCCACGCGCGGCGGCCTCGACGCTGGCAGCACACCGGGCGGACGCAGAGCCGCCAACCAGGACCCCGGTGCCGTCGCCCACCGCAGGCTCTGCGCAGCCGGCTGCGCAGAGCCCCGCCGCCACCGCCCCGGCAGTGGCGGCTACGGCCCAGGCCACGATCGCCGCGACGCCTGCGGCGGTCACGGCGCAGGCCACCGTCGCCGCGGCGCCGTCGCCGGTCATGGCGCAGGCCACGATCGCCGCGACGCCGTCGCCGGGCGCCCAGCGGCGGCCGTTCACCCTTGGCGTAACCGTGGCGGACGCATCGGATGCTCCAGATCGGTCCTTCGCACTGGCCCGGCAGGCGGGACTCACCCACGCCTACGTGGTGGTGGACTGGGCCAACGTGCTGCACGAGGGAGGGCGATTTGCCTGGGACGCCGGCCAGGCGAATGACGTGGACAACTTCCTCCGAGCGGCGCGGGCCCACAACGTGCGGCTAGTGGTACGGCTCGGCCGGCCACAGGGCTGGACCCAGTCGTTGAGCCGGCTGGACCCGAGCCTGATGGAGCGCTTCGCCGAGGGGGTGGCGTCACGCGCGCGTGGCGTGGCGGCTGCGTACGAGGTGCTGAACGAGCCGAACTTGTCGTTCGAGTGGGGCGGTCCTCCCGATCCCGCGGCCTACGCGCGACTGCTGGCTGCGGCGCACCGGGGCGTTAAGCGAGCCGACCCAGCGGCGGTGGTCCTCGCCGCGGGGCTCTCGCCGTATACCGGAGGCCAGGCCGGCACGATGGAGGACGTGGACTTCCTGCGGAGCCTGTACGCCGCGGGGGCCAAAGGCACGTTCGATGCGCTGGCGATGCACGCCTACGGCGGGCCGCGTCCTCCCGACCAGGACCCGGCGGGCTGCGGCCTGTGCTTCCGCAGGGTGGAGCTCTACCGCCGGGTAATGGTGGAGCGTGGCGATGCCGAGACGCCGGCGTGGATCACGGAGTTCGGCTACCTGCACGCCACCAACCTGGCGCTGGGCCCCTACGACTGGATGAAGGTGAGTCCCCAACAGCAGGCGGACTACCTCCGGGCCGCGGTCGAGTACGCCCGCCGGCACTGGACGTGGCTGGAGGGGATGGTGCTGTTCAACCTGGACTTCAGCACCGTACCGTGGAATCCCCCCACCTCCGGCGCCTACTGGTTCGCGCTGCTCAACCCCGACCGCACGCCGCGGCCAGCCTACTTAGCGGTGCGGGACCTTGCCCGGGCCGCGGGCTGACCGACGAAGGTGCCCGCATCGCGGGACCCAGGCGCCCTATCCCAGGCTCGCCAACGCCTCGCGCGCCGCCGTGTACTTCGTGTTCCCCTTGACGGCGGCCTGGAAGGCGGCGCGCGCCTGTGCCGTCTGCCCCTGCGCCTGGAATGCCTTGCCCTTGTAGAAGTGCGATTCCTCCAGGTCGGCGCTGCGCTGCAGGTTGGCATTGGCCAGCGCCAGGACATCGCTCGTGCGCCCCGTTGCCAGGTATGCCTCGAACGGCGCGAACTGATACCAGAGCATGCGCCACGGCAGCTTCATGGAGCGCGCCTTGTCAAAGGCAGCCGCCGCCTCGGCGTGCTTGCCGAGCGCGGTGAGACTGGACCCAACGTTGAACCACGCGAAGCCATCATCGGGCCTGGCCAACGTCTCGCGCTGCGCCGCCGCCAGCGCTCGCTCGTACATCACCTTGTCGTCCCGATCCTGGCCAATGATCCGCTCCACCAGCGGCGCCTGTTCCTTGGTGTACACGGGGATGTAGGTGCGGTTGAACACGCGCCAGTCGTCGTCGAACTTCGCGTACGGCTGCAGCAGGTTAGGGCCGGGCTGTTGGACGCTGTCATAGGCGATGAACCGTCCCGCCTTGTCGTCGTAGCCCACCAACAGCCGGTAATGCCCCATCCAGTCGTTGGGTTCGGGCGCAATCCACACTTCCACTACTACCGGGATGTTGTGCGCCAGCAGCTGTTTCAAGCGCGTCAAGTCGCCACCGAGACGCCAGTTCGCTTCCAGGCCGAGTGAGCGCGCGTAGGACACGAGCTCGTGAGGGCTGACGTTCTTGTCGTCTGGATTGGACTTCAAGAAGCGCAGAGCGTCGGTCTGCGTCTCCTTGCGTCCGAAGTAGCTCACGGCCATCGTAATTGTCGCCGGGCCGCAGTTGTTCCAGGTCTGCCATTGGTGCTTGACGCCCTCTAGCCGCACTTCGCCCGGCAGGGTGGGCAGTCCGGTTTCCACCACCGAAGCGGCAGCCGCCGGGGGCATGTCCTGCGTGCCGCCGCCTGCCGGAGTGGCCAGTGCCTGGGTCTGGGCCGGTGCTGACGCTGGTGAGGACGCCGGTGCAGACGCCGGTGTGGGACCGTCATTCGCCAGCGTTGGCAGGGACGTCTCCGCCAGCACCGCCAGGGGCACGTGCGCTGCCAGTCGCGGCTTCCAGGGGAACGGCACGTGATCCACCGCAAGGGCTACCCGGTGGATCACGGGGAGCTGGCGCACAGCACGTGGCGCATGGGGCAGGGCCAGCAGCGACGCGCCCAGCGCAAAGGTCGTCACGCCGCCGGTTGCCAGCAGGCGGACCGGCGCGCTGCCGCGCGCCGCCAGCACGGCCATGGCCACCAGGACCATGCCCCCGCACTGGACGGCTCTGCGAGTGCGTCTCCCCAGGGCACCGAGCGCCAGGACACTCAGGCCAAGGCACGTCAGCACAAAGGAAACGAACCCGACCACAGAGGATGACACGGCTGTCACGCTAGAGCCTACAAGGTTCTGAAGTCACCGGGGCGGACGCCCATACGATTGTCGAGTGGCGATGCCGCTTACTCGCCGGTATCGGGATCTACTACGCCGATAGTCAGCAGGAGGTTGGCGTAGACGCGCCGCTCGCCGGTGGCGACCACTATTGCCACGTCGTGCTGTGAAGCGGCGGCGTAAAAGGCGAAACGGTCCATGGTGGTGAGGCCCTTGGTGGGCGCACTGCCGGGCGGGGTCCAGGTGGTGGCGTCCTCCAGGATGGAGCGGAACTCGGCAAAGATGGCGGGTTCCGCACCGACGTCGGGCACCATCACTTCGGCCTTCTCAATGGGGATGGCCGTGACCAGGGCGCGCAGCACGTCGGTGACGGTGACGACACCGGGCGCGAGGTTGAGGTACACGCGCGCAGCGCCGGCCGGCGCCTGGGTGCCGACCGGGTAGTTGCCGTCGGCCAGCAGCACCTTGGCGCCGTGACCTGCCGCGCCGAGCGCGCGCAGCAGATCGGGATGAATCAGCTGTCCCTTGAGCATGTGTCCTCCGGCCCAGCGGCGAATGGAGGGCCACGGGTGGCGCTAGGGTAGCGCGCCGGGCGCGGCCCGCGGGGCGCCCTGTGGTTCGACAAGCTCACCACGAACGGGCGTATTGAAACGGGTTCTAGATCTCCGGGATGTGGATCTCTACCTCGCGCTGCTGCTCGACGGAGCGCAGGATGCCGTCGATCACGGCCTGGTTGCGCACGATTTGCTCGCCGGGGATGGGGGCGGGACGGCCCTCGCGGATCGCAGCGGCGAAGTCTTTGACTTTCTCGTCGAAGATGCGCAGCTGGTGCTGGCGGATGGGGATGGGGCTCTCGGTGTGGTGGCCACGGATGTCGTGGTACAGGGTGACCGAGCCGACCCCGCCATCCCACACGCCGCTCCAGGGGCCGCTGCCGGCGGGGGTGACCTTCAGGCCGGCATCTGTGCCCAGGAACATGGTGGCGCCGAGCGTGTCCATGTGCATGGCCCAGCTCAGCTTGAAGTTGAGTGCCACGTCGCCTTCCAGGCGCACCAGCGCGCAGCCGAAGTCTTCCACTTCGAACCGGTCGGCCTCCTTGTGGTACCGCGGGTTGGAGCCGAAGTGGTTGGAGGCGTAGGCGGAGACGGTCAGCGGCCTGGGATAGCCGATGGCGTTGAGCGCCATGTCCAGTGAGTAGCAGCCGATGTCCGCCAGTGCGCCGGCGCCGGCCAGGTCCTTGCGGATGAACGTGCCGCCGGGCATGCCGCGACGACGGCCGCCGCCCGTCTCCACGTAATAGACCTTGCCAAGCTCGCCCGACTGAACCATCTGCTTGACCATCTGCATGTTGGGGTCGTAGCGTGGCTGGAAGCCGATCGTCAGGATCTTGCCCGTGCGCTTGGCCACGCGGGCCATCTCCATCGCCTGGTCCAGTGTGACGGCCATCGGCTTCTCGGTGAGCACGTGGGTGCCCGCTTCTAGCGCATCAATGGAGGTGCGGTGGTGGGCGACGTTGGGCGTGCAGACCGAGACGCCATCAAGGCCCAGCTCGAGCGCCTGCTTATGGTCCTCGAAAGCACGAGCGGATGTCAGCTCCAGCTCGTCCACGAACTTCTGTGCCTTGCCGGGCACCACGTCCGCGACGGCGACCACCTCGACATCCGGGATGGTCTTGTAGGCACGAGCGTGAGCTTTGGCGATGCCGCCGCTGCCGATAATGCCGATCTTGATGGTCTTGCCCGCGCTGCCGCCGCTGCCGCCGGAGGCGCCGTTACTGGTGGAGGACTGAGCCACGCTGCTGCTCCCTTGGAAGGTGATGGAGTTGTAAGAGTGCCTAACTGTAGTGCCGTTCGTGGTGAGCCCTTCGACAAGCCTGTCCTGAGCGGAGCCGAAGGGCTCACCACGAACGG
>CADCTC010000035.1:0-4563 GCA_902805635.1 uncultured Chloroflexota bacterium | reverse complement strand
ACGTTCCAAGGAGCTTACACCTGTGGCACGGTACCGCCGATGGTGATAGGGATGAGGGCAGGCTCAGGCGCCAGCGCCGCCGCGGCTGCGGACGGCTGCTCGAACAGTGCCTCAGCCGCCGCAACCGCGGCGCTCCCCTCGGGGCTGCCGACGTCTTCCACCACCACCGCCGAGACGTCGTCCCGGTCCAGGTAGACCAATCGCCGGCCACCACCGTCGGGCGGCGTGAATTCCAGGCGGAACTTGGGGTGCTCCGCGGCGTCCTCGTTCACCGATTCGGCTTCGAACTCGGCCACCGAGCCACATTTGAGATAGACCTTTACCCGCAGCATCAAAACACCTCCCTGTGCGCAGTTGCGCCACCGCAAAGGGCGACTTTGCTGCAAGAATCCGGCCGCAGCTACTTGCCGGCCAGCAACGCCGTGAGCTTGTCGTGCATCTCGTTGAGCGCTTCCCTGACCGGCTTCTTGCCGTCGTACGCATCGGCCTGGAGCGCGTTGGTCGCGGCGTTGATGTCGGGGTAGGGAATGAAGGGGTTGGCCGGCAGTGACTTGGTGGAATCGATGGCCGCCTTGAGAACGCGGCGACTCTTTGGGTTCGGCGATTTGGCCGGGTCCAGGTAGACAGCATCGATCGAGTCGAGGCGGGCGGGCACCTCGCCCATCAAGGGCGCGACGCGATCCTGCACTTCCTTCTTGAGCAAGAAGGTGGTCCAGGCCCAACCGAGCTCCTTGTTCTGGGTGGTGGGCGCCATGGAGAGACCGCGGAAGTTGGCAATGCTGCCGGTCTTCTTGGTGCGCGGTGCGGTGGGCACCGGCGCAACGTCCCAGCGAAAACCCGGCGTGCGGTCGTACCAGCCGAAGAACCAGTCGCCAGCGGTCTGCATCATCACCATGCCGTTGCTCAAGAGGTTGGCTCGGTGCGGCAGGCCCTGCGACTGCTGGGTGATCCACGCACGGGGCGGCGACACCGCCAGGCGGTGGCTCAGCGCCATGTACGTCTCGGCCGCCTCCACGAAGGCGGGAGAATTGACCAGGCTCTTCTTGTAGTCATCAGACCAGTACTCGGCGCCGTTGGCCACGGCCCAGTTGTAGAAGCCGGTCTCGATGGTCGGGTTGGCGTCAACGCCGTAGTTGCTGCCATCTGCCGGCGTGAGACGCTTGGCGTAGTCCGCGAACGCGTTCCAGTCCCACGCGGCGCCCAGCTCAGAGGGCGGCTTTAGGCCGCGCGCTTCCAGGGCTTCGAGGCTGTAGGCGACGGAGATGGTGGAGAAGTCCCACGGGGCGCCCTGCATCTTGCCGTTGTGGTGGTAGTAGTCGAAGAAGCCCTTGTGCATGGCCTTCAGATCGGTGGACGCTGCCTTGTCGCGGCTGGCGTACTGCGAGATGTCGATGGCAAGGCCATCCTGGGCCCACTGCTTGAACAGGTTGCCGCGCATCAAGTACACGTCCGGCGCGCCGCTGCCCGCCGCGACGGTGACCTTGATCTTGTCGTCGTACCCCTCCGGCTGCGAGTGGTTGACCTTGGCGCCGGGGTTCCGCTCGTTGAATTCGGCGGCCAGCTTGTTGAAGCCCTCAACGTAGCTGAGGCCCCATTGCCAGAATTCGATGGTGCCGGCGAGCTTGGCGGCCGCGGGCTTCTCGCTTGATCCGGTCGCGCCGCCGGCGCCGCACGCCGCCAGGCCAAGCGCACCGACGGTTGTCATCGCCCCTCCAAGCACGCGCCGCCGTGATTGCGGCCCTCTGCTTCCGTTGCTCCGCTGCGCTGTCTCCAGGTACATTCCGACCTCCCTCTAAGTGGACACATCACGATACGGCGCGAGGACGAAAAAGGCAAATGGGCAAGATTGGCATCCGCACGGTGTCGCTGCAGCAGGAGCTCTCAGAGGCACTGGTGACCGCGGGCCGGTTGGGGTACGAGGGTCTGGAGGTGGTCACGCGTGATGCGGACCAGCTGCGTGGCTGGCTAGAAGAAGGTGGCACGGGCGGCGCAGCGGCCCTGCGTGCAGCGGCGGAGCGGGCCGGCACACGGGTGAGCTCGTTCAGCCTGGCGATCTACCGGCCGGTGAACCTGTGCCAGACGGACGAGGCGCTGCGCCAGCAGGGGGTAACGCTGGTAGGTGAGGCACTGCGCGCGTGCAAGAACGTGGGTGGCGAGGCGGTGCTGATCCCGCACTTCGAGCGGGAGACGCTCGACGTCAGCCACGAGGAGGAGGAGCGCTTCGTGGAGGGGCTGCGGCGCGTGGCGCCGGTGGCTGAAGAGACGGGCGTGTCGCTCGCCATTGAGACGAGCTTCTCCGCGGCGCAACTGAAGCGGATCACTGATGCCGTGGGCTCAGCCAAGGTGGGGGTGTACCAGGACCTGGCCAACGCCGTGATCTACAAGCAGGACCCGGCCGCCACCATCCGCGCACTTAGTGACGCCATCGTCATGGTGCACGTCAAGGACACGCGCGGTAGCGACAATGCCCCGCTGGGCGCGGGCGTGGTGGACTGGCAGGCGTGCCGGGCGGCGCTGCACGAGATTGGGTACGATGGCTGGTTCGTGCTGGAGACGCCGCCTGGAGACGATCCCGTGGCCGACGCCGCAACCTACCTGGACTTCACACGGCGCTGGGTGGCGAGCTAACCGCCTACGGCTGCTCTTCCGCGTGGTGCCAGCGGATCTGGGGCATGTCGGTCTTGGGCGGGGGCGGCCAGTGGTCGCCACGCTGGCTGGAGAGGCCCTTGTTGGGGCCGGGCGTGAAGCGGCGGGCGGGTAGGCCCTCCAGGCGGCGATCGCGTATCCAGTGTTCGTCGCCGCCGTAGAGCTGGCCGATCAGCGCATTCGTCAGGCGCTCCAGCACGGCAGCGTGGTCCGAGGAGCCGGCCAGGTCGTGAAGCTCCTGGGGGTCCTCGTGGAGGTCGAACAGCTGGCGGTGGTTGCCCACGGGGTAGTAGATCAGCTTGTGGCGGCCGTCGTGGATCATGCGTGTGGCGCTGGCGTCCTCGCCGATCTCGCCGTACAGCCAGTCGCGGCGCTGCTCGCCGACCATGGAGATGCCTTCCACCGTCTCCGGGATGGGGATGCCGCACAGGTCGAGCAGGGTGGGCATCACGTCCTGCAGGCCGACCACGCGGTCGTCCACGCGATGGTGGCCGGTGCGCCGGTCTGCGGTGGCCCCCTCGGCGCCGACGAGGAGCATTGGGATGTTGGCGGCGTGCTCGTAATAGAGGCGCTTGGCCCACATGCCGTGGTTGCCCAGGCCATCGCCGTGGTCGGCGGTGAACATGATGATCGTGTTGTCGAGCAGCGCCTCCTCGCGCAGCGTGCCGACGACGACGCGCAGCTGGTGGTCGATGTGGGTACACAGCGCGTAGAAGGCGCGCCGCGCCGCATCTATCTGGGCCTGCGTGAGGTGATGATTGGCGGCGCGCTGCGCCTGCAGAGCGTAGGGCAGCGCGTCCACGTCGCGCGACCAGTCGCTGTGGAAGGGCTGGTCCATGGGGATATCGCGGTACAGGTCCAGGTACGCCTGCAGCGGCACCAGCGGCGGGTGGGGGTGACGGTAGGAGAGGTACCAGAAGGCGGGGCGAGTGGGATCGCGCCGCTTGATGGTCTGCGACATGGCGCGCGTGGCCCAGTTGGTGGGGTGGGTGTGCTCCGGCAAGTGCCAGGGGCGGTTGACGTACTCGTTGTTGCTCATGCCATGGTCGAAATGCCGGCCGGGGAAGCCCTGCTCGCCCAGGAAGAGCTCGTAGTCGTCGGTCACGCCGTACTGGGTGCGGCCCTCTTCATCCAGCAGCACGTCGTCAAAACCAATGCGGTCGCGCTGCGGGTAGACGTGCAGCTTGCCCACGGCATTTGCCTGGTAGCCGGCGTCGCGGAAGGTCTGCGCCAGCGTAGGGAACGGCGGCATGGGCAGCGTCTCGTTGAAGACGCGGTCTCCGTGAGTGCGTGTGGAGGTGCCGGTCATCAGCGTGCGGCGGGCGGGGATACAGACCGGGCACTCCGAGTAGGCGTTGGTGAAGCGCACTCCGCTGCGGGCCAGCGTGTCCAGCGTGGGGGTCTGCACCACCGGGTGGCCTGCCACGCCGAGCAGCGGCGCGGACCAGTGGTCGGTGACGATCAACAAGACGTTCGGGCGGCCGGCGGCCGGCGTGGAGGCAGCGGAGGTAGTTGAAACTGAGGAAGCGGTCACGGCCATGATGGTAGTCCACCGGCTACCCTTGGCAGCATCCACGGGCACAGCACGGGAAGAGAGGGAGATTCATAGTGGCAGCAGATGAGGGAGCGCGGGGGGCGCAGACGAGTGCGGCGGGCCAGCCGAACATCCTGCTCATCATGGCGGACGAGCTGGTGGCGTCGCTGATGGGGGCGTACGGGCATCCGGTGGTGCAGACGCCGAACCTGGACGCGCTGGTGGCGCAAGGGGTGCGCTTCGACGCCGCGTATTCGCCGGCGCCGCTGTGCGCCCCGGCGCGGGCGTGCCTGGTGAGCGGCATGTACACCAGCAACAACCGTGTGTACGACAACGCGGCGCTCTTCGCGGCCGACATCCCGTGCCTGGGGCATTACCTGACC
>CADCTC010000034.1 GCA_902805635.1 uncultured Chloroflexota bacterium | reverse complement strand
CGGCTGCCGGTGCCCCCGCAGCCGCGCCCGTGCCGCTGACCGTGCAGTTCGCCGGGGCGCGCTGCGCGCCCGGCATGGTGCTGCACGCGGCGGTGCGCCGTGACGGCAAGCAGGTAGGGGCGCTCACCGTATCCTCGGGCGAGGAGAAGACGCTGGACCTGGCGCCGGGGGCGTACCGCATGGAGTACTGGACGCAAGCCGGACCGGCGCGCAGCCCCATCCAGACCGCGGAGATCGTCGTCCAGCCCACACCCGCCCGGATCGAGTTCCCCGGCTGCTGAGCCTGTCCATAATCCGTAGGTCCCTATCCTGTGGGAGAGGGACAGGGCGAAGCCCAGGGTGAGGTCCCCGGCTGCTGAACGTTGGGCAGGGTGCACAATGCGTGATGCGTCGCCTTATGCGCTTTGCACATTGCCCACACCTTGACGGCAGGGCTACCATCCGGCACCTGAGAGTGTGCCCAAGGTCTGCCAGGCTGGCAAGACTGGCCGGGTGTGCCCCAGGCGACGGACCACAGAAGGAGCGACAAGACCTTGCCAGAGAAGTACGACTTCTACAAAGCCGAGTACATTTGGATTGACGGCACCAAGCCAACGCCCAAGCTGCGTTCCAAGGCCAAGATTGTGCCGATGGGAGAGGAGCCTGGCACCTGGGGCTTCGACGGATCGAGCACCCAGCAGGCCACCGGCGACCGCTCAGACTGTGTGCTCAAGCCGGTCTTCACCTGCAACGACCCCATCCGCGGCGCGCCCCATAAGCTGGTGATGGCCGAGGTGTTCCTGGTGAACGGCCAGCCGCATCCGACCAACACACGCGCGGCGTGTCGTGAGGTGGCGGAGAAGTACGCCAAGCACGATACCTGGTTCGGCCTGGAGCAGGAGTACACCTTCTTTGACGGCATCAAGCCGCTGGGATGGCCTGACAACGGTTTCCCGGCACCCCAGGGTGGCTACTAC
This sequence comes from uncultured Chloroflexota bacterium, assembly GCA_902805635.1. Taxonomy (GTDB): domain Bacteria; phylum Chloroflexota; class UBA11872; order UBA12225; family UBA12225; genus CADCTC01. The sequence goes on along the minus strand of CADCTC010000034.1, from coordinate 17,025 downwards.
TGCGGTGTCGGCGCCGACGAGGTGTTCGGCCGGCCGGTGGTGGAAGCGCATCTGGAGAACTGCCTCAAGGCGGGCCTGAGCATCAGCGGCATCAACGCCGAGGTGATGCCCGGCCAGTGGGAGTTCCAGGTGGGACCGGTGGCCGCGCCGGAAGTGGCGGACCAGCTGTGGATCGCGCGCTGGCTGCTCTACCGCACCGCCGAGGACTTCCCAACCAGGTCGGGCAACTTCGTCTCCGCGCGGCTGGACGCTAAGCCGGTGAAGGGCGACTGGAACGGCGCGGGCTGCCACACCAACTTCTCCACCAAGGAGATGCGTGAGAACTACGACGCGTGCGTCGCCGCCGCCGAGGCGCTGGGCACCCGCCACGATCTGCACATCCGGAACTATGGCCCAGACATCGAGGACCGTCTGACCGGACACCACGAGACAGCCTCGTTCCGCGAGTTCTCGTACGGCGTCTCCCACCGTGGAGCCTCGGTGCGCATCCCGTGGCAGGTGGCAGTAGACAAGAAGGGCTACATTGAAGACCGCCGCCCTAACGCCAACATGGACCCTTACGTCGTCACCCGCCTGATCGTCGAGACGGTCTGCGGCGTCGCCGACGGCGACCTGCCGAAGCCGACGCGCTCGTACGTCGCGAGCTAGCGCCGGCCCGCAGCCAGTCGCGGATAGCAAGGAGCCCCGGCGCATGCGCCGGGGCTCCTTGCTTTCAGCAGAGTAGCTACGGTTCTTCGTCCCACAGCCGGCGCAGCTCCTCGCTGGTGCGTAGCAGCTCGTCCAGTGTGCCGGTGGCTTCGACGCTGCCATTCTTGAGGACGACGATCTGATCAGCGCGGCGCAGGGCCACGCGGCGGTGAGAGACGGCGAGGCAGGTGACACCCCGCCGTCGCTGCGAGAGCCGCTCCCAGAGCCGCTGCTCGGTTTCGACGTCGAGCGCCGATGAGAGGTCGTCGAAGAGCAGCAGCTGTGGCTCGCGCACGAACATGCGGGCAGCAGCCGCGCGCTGGATCTGGCCGCCGGAGAGGCGCACACCGCGCGGACCGACGACGGTGTCGAGCCCCCGCTCGAGCTGCGGCACGTCGTGCTCCAGCACGGCCAGCCACAGCGCGTCGTCCAGGCGCGCGCTACCCGGTCCCGCGTCGAGCCCCATGAGGACGTTGTCGCGCAGGCCCTCGCTGAAGAGGCGCGGCACCTGGGGCGTGTACGCGCAGCGCGGCGGGACGAAGAAGTCTGCCGGCGCGTCTACCCGCCGGCCGTTCCAGTGGACTTCACCGCCATCCGCCGGAAGCAGGCCGAGCAGCGTGCGCAGCAGCGTCGTCTTGCCTGAGCCGATACGGCCGGTGACCACGGTGAGCGTGCCGCGCGCGATCCGGAGATCGACGTCATGGATACCCAGGCCGGAGCCGGGATGTGTGTACGACAGGCCACGCGCTTCGAGCGTCTCCAGGTGGTCTTCCGGCGCCAACGCCGGCTCCGACAGGCCGGCCACCCAGGAGACAGGAGCACGCAGGTCCAGAGGAGCGTAGGCCACCAGGGCCGAGGCAGGGGCGCTCCCGAGCAGGGCGGCCAGGCGGCGGAAGGAGACGGCCGCCTGGGCATGGCGCGATTGGAGGCTGGCGACAAGACTGGCGAAATCCACCAGCCACCAGGGAAAGGCGAGGTAGAGCGCCAGGTCGCCCAGGCCGAGCTCGCCGCGCGAGAGCGCAGGCCCGATCACGAAGAGAATGGCGGCGACGACGAGTGAGCTGGCGTTCTGGTAGACCGCCTCCATGACCTCGCCGAACAGGCGGTCGTTCACCGCGGCGCGGCGGCGGCCGGCGCCGAGCCGCTCGACGTGCAGCGCCATGGCATGCTCGGCGCCGGCGACCTGCACCGCCTGCACCGCGCCGAACGCCTCGCCCAGGGCGCCAGTGACCCGCTCCGTGGCGCCACGCGCGGCCTCGCGATAGACGGTGGCGCGGCCGCGCGCCAGGTTGGAGAGCCAGACGACCGCCGTGACCGGCACCGCGATAGCCAGCGTGGCGGCGGCGTTCACCAGCGCCAGGCCGACAATGGCGACGGCGGCAAACAGCGCGCGGGCCGGCAGGCTGGTCCAGCGGTGGGCGTAAGTGTGGATCTCTTCGGTGTCGTCGCGGAAGCGGGAGACCGCCTCGCCGGTGGACACGGGCAAGGCGCGAGCGCCGGGCTGGCGGAAGATATGGACGAAGAGGTTGTGCACCAGGAGCGCCACCATGCTGAAGCGGAAGGTGGCCTCGGCGTGGATGAGCGCGAAGAAGGTGCCCAGGGTCGCTACGTGCAGGCCGGCCTGGGCGGCGATGAAGGCCGCCACGGTGGCGCCCCCTGCCCCGTGTGCAATGGCGTCGAGCACCCCGCGCTCGACCAGGGCGGGGAAGATGCGCCACTCCACCGCGGAGAGGACGAGCTGCAAGGCGACGGTTGCCCAGAAGAACCACGACGTGAAGCGGATCAGGCGCCAGAGCAGCTGCGCCGTGGAGAAGCGCTCAGGGATGGCTGGCGCCGCCCGTGTCTCTAGGGGTGCGGGTGTGTGGGGATGGCTCATGCCGTGACCTCCGCGTGGGGCTGCCCGGTTGCCCCGGTCTCGTGGATCTCGGTGAGACCGGTGGCGAGCAGCTGGGAGAAGCGGGAGCGCGGGTCGGCCGCCAGGTCGGCACGCCGGCCGTGCTCGTGGACGCGCCCGCGCTCGAGCACCAGGACGTCGTCGGCGCGCCGTATGGTGTCCAGGCGGTGGGCGATGACGATGGCGGTGCGACCGGCCAGCAGGCGCGCGAGCGCGTGGTCCAGGCGCCGCTCGGTGGCGGGATCGAGGCGGGACGAGGCTTCGTCCAGCACGATCAGGTCCGGCCGGCGCAGGAAGACGCGCGCCAGGGCGACAAGCTGGGACTCGCCCGCGGAGAGCCCGGTGTGGCCCCCCTCCGGCGCGGCGCCGCTGCGGCCGCCCGGCTCGATCACCGTGTCCAGGCCTCGGGGCAGCGACCGCAGCCAGTCTTCGAGGCCCAGTTCGCCGATGGCGCGCTGGATCTCGGCGTCGGCCACGTCGTCGCGGAAGAAGGTGAGGTTCTGGCGCACCGTGGCGCGGAAGAGCTGCACTTCCTGGGTGACGTGGCCGACGCGCCCGCGCAGCTGGTCGAGCGGCACGTTGCGCAAGTCCACGTCACCCAGCCGCACGCTGCCGGCCTGCGGGTCGTAGAAGCGAAAGAGCAAACGGCTAATGGTGGACTTGCCGCTGCCGGTGCGTCCGAGCAGTCCGAGGATCCGTCCAGGTTCCAAGCGGAAGGAGACGGACTCCAGCGCTGTGGCCGGTGCGTCTTCGCCCCGGCCGGCGGGTTCGACAGGGTCGCCAGCCTCATCCGCTGCCGGGGGCACGTCCGTGTCGGGCAAGCCGGCGATGCCGGGGAGGCGCGGCAGCCTGGGATACCGGAACGTGACGCCGTCGAGCTCGGCTGAGAGGGCGCTAGACGGCAAGCTGCGAGGCGCTGCGGGCGGCGTGAGATGGCTGCGCTGTCCGAGTAGCTCGCGGATGCGCTGGACGCTGGCGCCGGAGCGCTGCAAGTCTTCCAGCTTTTCGGTGATGATCATCACCGGCCACGTGGCGAGCTCGAAGTACCAGGCGGCCAGGTACACCGTGCCCGGCGAGATGGCCCCCTGCGCGTGCAGCCACCAGCCGACGCCGAAGCCGCTGGCGAACGTGAGTGCGCGGTAGAACTGCCACGCGATGTTGAGCGCGCCGCTCATCACCCACGCCCGTCGAGAGCGCTCCAGCAAGGCACGCAGGTGGGGCAGCAGCGCGCGCATGACGTACGGCACCGCGCCGTTCGCGCGGATGTCCTCGGCGCCGGCCAGCCGCTCCTCGACGAAGCCAAGGAAGGCAGCGCTCGCACCGCGCTCCGCGACCCAGTAGCGCTGGGGAATACGCACGACGCGCCCGTACGCGGCGGCGCCGGCCAGCGTGCTGGCGGCGAACGCGGCGCCGTAGCGCCAGTCCTCCAGCCACAGCACCACCAGGATGCCGGTGAGCAGCACGAGGCTGCCGACGATGTCCACCACGAACTGGGAGAAGAAGCCGGCCAGGCGGCGCACGTCGCCGTCGGCGCGCTCGATCAGGACGCCGGGGGTGCGCGCGTAGTGGAATGCCAGGTCCAGCCGCAGGCAGTGCAGCACCAGGTCGTGGCGCAGCGCGTTGGTGGCGGTCCAGCCGAGCCACTCGGTGGCGTACACCGCGCCAACTGCGACCGCCTGCTGCGCCAGGGCCGCGCCGCCGAAGAGCAGCACGGCGGGGAGCAGCGCCCCAAGTGGCGCCCCCGCCAGGGCCGCATCGACGTACGAGCGCAACACCTGGGGACTGGCGAGCTGCAGCGCAATACGCGCGGCGAGCAGCACGGCAACCACCGCCGCGAGCGGCCAGCGGGGCCAGACGTAGCGCAGCAGCAAGGTGCGGTGGCCGACATGCTGCCCGGAAAGGAGAGATGATGGAGATTTGGTGTCCATGTGGTTGGGGTGGTCGTGCCGAAGCACGGTAGGCCGGCCGGGGAGCTGCACGCAGGAGCGCAACGGCGCGGCGGGAGGACACGAGGGCGGAACGGCTGCGGAGGGCGTCCGCGGCGGGTCGCGGACGGGGCGGCGCTCGGGCAACGCTCGCGGTGCTCCTGGTCGTCCCAATAGGGAGTCCGGGTGGGACGCGTCCGCGGCGGGCGTGACCGGCCGGGCCCAGGCGCCTAGCGGGCGCGGGGGCGGCGGTCAGCGACGAAGCCTGGCTGCCTGCTCCTGGCTAGGTGAGTATCAACGTGACACGAGCCTGTACCCCACTGTACGCTGGCTGGCGAGCTGTGTCAATGACGGAAAGAACCGCGACGCAGGACACCGGCGGCTATGCCAGCGCGCCGTCGCAGGGGCTGCCCTGGCCCCCTTGGCCGGCGGTGCAGCCGTAGCAGTAGCCGGCGACGAGTAGGGGCAGTGCCTCAGGTCGTCGCTTGCTGCACCACCCAAGCTGCCACGCGAGCGCGGGAGTGAAAGCCGAGCTTGTCCAGGATGTGCACAACGTGCGTGGTGGCGGTGCGCTCGGCGATGGTCAATCGCGCGGCAATCTCCCGATTCGTGAGGCCCTGCGCTACCAGCGCGGCCACCTCCCACTCGCGGCGCGTCAGCAGGCGACTGCCGGCACCCGACCCGCGCACCGGCTCAGCGAGGGCAGAGGCAGCCAATGGTGCCACCGCGCGCTGGCGTTGGCCGACGGCGGCGACGACGATACGACAGGCGACGCACAAGCTGGCGGCAAATTGGTAATCGGCGCGCACCGCCTCTGCGAAACCGCGACGGACGGAGCCGTGCTGGTGCGCCCGCTGGGCGACGATGGCAAAGCGTCGTGATCGATCAGACCAGAAGCGGAGGGTGCCGTGGGCGAGGTACGTCGCCCGCCCGGGATGGCCATGCTCGCCCAGCCAGCGCAGCGCCGCGAGCACGAGTTCGAACTCAGCCCAGAGGCGGTCGACCCATGCGGACGGTGGATTGCGCTGCGCGGCCGGGTTGGACGCGGCTCCTGGACCAGCGAACGTGCGCTCCAGCAGCACGAGCGCACGCTCTACGTCGCGCAAGCCGACGACACTCACTGCAGATGGAGCACCCGGAGTGGAGATCGCATCCGGTGCCCGTACGGCAGGACGGGAAGATACAGCGTTTGGACGATGTGCGGGGTCGCTGGCCGGCGTAGGGTGGAAGAGAGAAAGGGCAGAGGTAGACGTGGGCCGCCGATCGTTCCCGCTGGACACCACGTCGCAGTATACGCGGCTGCCGGCGCGCTGCCAGTGAACAGCGGCGATCACGTGGCAAAGCGCATGCGCCGCGCGAGCAGTGGCAGCGGCCTTTGGAACCACCCGGACTTCCTCAAGCTGTGGGCGGGACAGACGGTTTCGCTACTCGGGTCGTCTGTCACCGGGCTCGCCCTCCCGCTGACCGCGGTGCTGCTCCTGGACGCGACGCCGGCACAGATGGGAGCCGTGCGGGCAGCGCAATACCTGCCCTTCCTGCTCTTGGGGCTGTTCGCCGGCGTGTGGGTGGACCGCCTGCGCCGCCGGCCGATCCTCATCCTGGCCGATACGGGCCGCGCCCTCCTCATCGGCTCAGTCCCAGTAGCCGCGCTGCTGGGCGTGCTGCGGATGGAGCTTCTCTACGCTGTCGCGCTTCTCACCGGCGTGCTCACCGTCTTCTTCGACGTGGCCTACCTGGCCTACCTCCCGTCGCTCGTGCCGCGGGGCGCACTCACCGAGGGAAACAGCAAGCTGGAGGTCAGCCGTTCGCTTGCGGGGACCGTCGGACCTGCGCTGGCGGGCACGCTCACCCAGCTCGTGGCCGCGCCGCTCGTACTGGCGATGGACGCGGCATCCTTTGCCGCCTCAGCCACGTCGCTCGGCCTGATCCGCACGCGCGAGCCAGAGCCCGTCGCGCCCGAACACCGCCGCAATACCTGGCGCGAGGCTGGCGAGGGACTGCGACTCGTGGGCGGCCACCCGGTGCTGCGCACCCTGGCCGGTCAGCTCGCCACACTCCAGCTCGCCGGGGGGATCACCGAAGCGCTGCTGGTGCTGTACCAGACGCGTGAGCTCGGCTTCACGCCCGCGCTCCTGGGGGTGACCGCATCCGTCTTCAACGTCGTGGCGCTGCTCACCTCTACCGTGCTGCGTCCAGTGGCCGAGCGCGTCGGGCCACGCCGCATCCTGATCGGGAGCCTGTTGCTCGCGGGCACCGGCAACGTGTGCATCCCGTTGGCCGGCGTCGCACCTGCGCTCGCCGTGCCGCTCTTCCTGGTGAGGGCGGTGCTGCACGGCGTAGGCTCGCCCGTGTTCAACGTGGCGAGCGTGGGACTGCGCCAGGTGGTAACCCCGGAGCGGCTGCAAGGCCGAGTCAGCGCGACGATCCGCTTCGTTGGGTGGGGCATGCTGCCGATGAGCGCTCTCGTGGGTGGATTGCTCGCGGAGCGCCTGGGGCTGCTGCCAACCCTGGCGGTGGCGGCGGCCACTTCCCTTTCGGCGTTCCTGTGGCCGCTTCTCCAGCTCCCGCGAGTCGTGGTCCCCTTGGAGGCTTCAGATGACCGGAGCAGGAAACGGAGTGGATCGAGCGCGGCAACTTAATCTTACGCAAGTGCGCCGCCGCAGCTGCTGCCCTGGCCGGCGGTGCAGCCGTAGCAGTGGCCCGCAACGACGATGGGGTTGTTCTCCAGATCCACGCCAATCAGGTCGGTCAGGTGGACGCGGTCCTTAGTGCGGATCGGCGATACGGCCGATGGAGCCACAGCGGCGGGGCCTGAGGTGGAGGCAGCGCGAGCCATGGGAAGGCGGCGCAGGCGGAGGGGCAGGCCGAGCATCTGGTTGAAGTCGCAGTCATACACGTAGCCCTGCCAATCCACGCTGACCAGGCCGCGGCACATGACGCCGTCCAGGTTCTCCTCGCGGTGCGCCCCCTGCAGCAGCGCCATGTACTGGTCGAACTGGCCCAGGCTGAGCAGCATGCTGCCGAATCGCTTGATGGGCATGTTGGCCAGGGCGAAGAGACTATTGAAGGTGATCCCAAAGCGGGTGCCTAGCTCGTCGCGGTAGTCCTGCTCCAGCTCCACTTGGGGCGGCGGCAATGACGGGCCGAGCGGGTTGTAGACCAGGTTGAGCGTCAGGCCGCTGCCCGGCCCTCCGTAGCCTAGTGCGTTGAGCGTCTGCAAGCCGCGGATGCTGCTCTCGAAAACACCGTTGCCGCGCTGCTTATCGACGTTGTCTTCCAGGTAGCACGGCAGCGATGCCACCACCTCCACCTGGTGCGACGCGAGAAAGTCCGCCAGGTCTTCTTGGCCGGGCTCCTCCAGCACGGTGAGGTTGCAGCGGTCCATAACGTGGACGCCGAGAGCGCGCGCTTCCACCACCAGCTCGCGGAAATGGGCGTTGAGCTCGGGCGCGCCACCGGTGAGGTCGAGCGTGCGCACGCCGGACGCGCGTGACTGGCGCAGGAAGCCCAGCACCGCATCCACCGTCTCGCGCGTCATCGCCTCGGTGCGGCGCGGACCGGCGGCGACGTGGCAGTGGACGCACTGCAGGTTGCAGACGTAGCCCAAATTCACTTGAAGGGTGTGCAGCGCGCCGCGGCGCAGCGCCGGGAAGCTGATAGGGCGCAAGTTGGGGAGGGTGTCTCGCACGGTGCTCCCCAAATCCTACCCCAGGTGTGCTAGCCCAGGTGCCAGTCGGGCTTTTCGAGCGCTTCCATGACGACGCGCCCTTCCGACTGCGCGGGAGTAGGCAAGCCACACAGGTAGGCCAGCGTGGGAGCCACGTCCACCTGGCGCACCTGGCGCTCCAGGTGCACGCCCTTCTTCACGCCTGCGCCGGACAGGACGTACAGCGTATGCTGGTCGCCCCAGCCCCACGTGGCGCTGGGCAGCTGGTGTCCGTGGGCGCCGTCGAACTCGGGGAGCGTGGCGTACACCACGTCGCCCACCAGCTCGCCCCACATGTTCACCACCTCGGCATCCTCGCGCCGCAAGGCGAATACGAACGCGCCGTAACCCGCCTGCGGGTCCTTGTAGGACATCAGCGCCTCGATAATTTGGCGCCTCACCTGCTCGTACTCCTCGCCGGGCTCCACGATGCCGGTGGGCTCGCGCCCCTTCATGTTGACGAAGATGTTGACCACACCCTGGCCGGCCGCCTTGGTCCTGGTCCAGTCGATACCACTCTCGCCCGCGGCGCCTTCGCCTCCACCGCCGCGCTTGCCGCCTTCCTTGTAGACCAGCAGCCCGGCCTGCTCCAGCACCGCGTTCACGTCCACCACCTTGTACGTGGTCGGCGTGCCGCCATGATCTGCCACCAGGCAGAAGACGGTGTTCTCATCCTTCAGCTCGTCCATCAGGCGGCCGATGAAGCGGTCGCACGCCGCATAGGTGCGGTACATGCCGCGATAGTTGCGCTCCACTACTTCCGGCGAAGCGCCGCTGATCGCGTCGCTCTGCGCGATGAAGAAGTGGTTGGCGTAGTCAGTGGAGTGGCTTTGCGTGAACAGCGCGGTCCAGTCCTTGCGCGTCTTGGCCAGGTGGATAGCAACGTCGGCCTGGCGCCGGAGCTGGTCGTCCAGACACTCGAAATAGGTGTCGTCGTCGATCACACCGAGCGCGTCGCGACCGGGGTTCTGGCGGAACGGGCCGACCGCGTCGAGCAGCTCCTTGCCAACGTTATCCGGGAAGGTGTAGCCGGACGTGGGCCAGATCTGCGGGAAGAACAGCTCCAGCTTGGACGCGTCGGGGGAGAGCGCGATCAGCTTGCACTGCACATGTCCCTCGACCTGTTCTTCGCCGTTGGAGCCCTTGATGGTGAAGGTGTCCGACCAGTTCGGGCTCCAGTCGCCGACCTTGAGGTCTTCCTTGAGGATGGTGTCACTACCATCCTTGGAGCGGGTCAGGCGCACGCGGTCGTAGCCCTGGTCGGTGGAAGCGTAGGCCACCGCATAGTAGGTCTTGGTTACGCCCTCGCCCTGACGCCCCATAGTAGGATGCGAGCGCTTGCGCGGCTCGACGGGCAGCTCGGCGGCCAGCGGCTCGCGCGCGCTCTTCGGCAGGTTGGTCCAGCCGGAGGAGCCGTTGGTGCCGGCGAAGGAGACGGGATCGTGGCGGCGCCGCTCGCGTAGGGCGCTGGGGTCCACGGCGGCACTGTCGCCGGACGTCTTCTGCTGGCTCTGCTGCTTGCCGACGGTGAAGAAGTGGTACCCGCTGATCTGGGCGTGGTTGGAGATGCCGGGGCCGGTGCCCTCCACCTGGACGCCGCCGGTCTTGCCGGAGAGCGTGGGCGGCCAGGACATCTCGTACTTCACCAGCAAGGGGGTCTTGCCGGCGCGCTCGACGGTGTTCCAGAGATACTCGGCCTTGGAGAGCTTGGTGTTGATGCCCCAGTCGTTGTCGTCGATGCGGTGGCCGGGCTTGTAGATGTTGAAGTCCATCACCTTGTGGGTGGACGGCCAGGCGCCGGTGACCAGGGTGGTCCAGCCGGGCGGCGTGAGGGTGGGCAGCACGCCCCACATCTCCCGGTAGACACCGTCGTCGATGAGCTTCTTGACGTTGGGGCAGTGCCCCTCGTTGACCAGGTGGAGCATCTGCCCCATGCCCACGCCATCCAGGCCGATGAGCACAAACCGCTTGGCGGGCGCGCCGCTGGCTGCCATGTCGCTTGAATCCTTCTCTCTACTCGTTGTTGCGCCGGTCCTGTGCCGGGCCACTGCGTCTTGCGCGGCAGCGTGAAGCACGGGTTCGGCGGTGCGCGCCGAATATAGCACGAAGATATTTGGTAAACAATGCCCCGTACGTGACAGCGGCTACAGTGGTGAAGGCGGCGACGGCGTGGCGGTGACGATGCGGCAGATCGCTGACGAGGCGGGCGTCTCCGCCAGCACGGTGTCGCAGGTGCTCAACGGACGCGGCGGCTTCTCCCACGCCGTGGCCGAGCGCGTGCTGGCGGCGGCGCGCCAGTTGGGCTACCGGCACAAGAATCGCGCGCGGCTGGGGGCCGACCGCGTGCTGCGGCGCATCGGCCTGGTGATGGCAGGTAACGCGTCGATCGTGGCGCGGCCGTTCTACGCATCGCTGCTGGTGGGGGCGGGGGCGGAATGTGCGGCGATGGACATGACCATCACGTACTGCCCGGTGAGTGACCCCTCCGGCGTGGCGCGGCTGGGGGACGCAGGGGTGGACGGCCTGGTGCTGGCGGGGTACCTGGCGCCGGAGCTGGAAGCGCAGCTGGCGGCGCTGCGGCTGCCAGCGGTGGTGGTGAACAACCGGCCGTCGCTGCCGGCGGACCGGGTAGTCTTCGACGACGCCGAGGGCGGCCGGCTGGCGGCGCGCGTGCTGCTGCGGCACGGACACCGGCGGCTGGCGGTGCTGCACGACTCATTGCACCGCGGCGTGCTGCACGACCGGATAGCCGCCTTCCGCGCGGCGGTGACGGATTCTGACCCGCACGCGGAGGTAGAGACGCACGAGGTGCCGCCGAACGGCGACCTGCCCGGCAGCGGCTACGAGGTGGCGCTGGCGGCGCTGGGCCGGCCTAACAAGCGCGGTGGCGGCGCGGCACGCGGCGGTACCCATGACAGTGCCAATGGTAGTGCCCAGGGGAGACGGCCACATGGTCAATCCGAGCTACCCACAGGGGTGTTCTGCACCAGCGACCGGATTGCGCTGGGGGCGCTCAAGGCCCTCTGGGACCTGGGACGGCCGGTGCCGGGCAGCGTCTCGGTAGTCGGTTTCAACGATTTTGAGGCGGCGGCGCACGCCAACCCACCGCTGACCACGGTGCGGGCGGACATGGAGCTGATGGGCAGGGTTGCGGTGCGCCGGCTGCTGGAGCGGGCGCGCGAGCCCGAGCAGCCGCCAATGACGGTACAGATCGGCGTCAGCCTGGTCGAGCGCGGCTCGGTCGGGCCCGCCCCAGGCAGACCCACCAAGGAGGGGAGCGATGGTGATGCCACACCGGCCACAAAGCAGCTGGAAGACCAGGACAACTAGCGGCACCAGTAACGGCACAAGAAAGGGCGCCACGAGGCGAACGCTCGTTCTGTCTGCCGCGGGGGGCGCCGTGGTCGCCGCCTGCGGGGAGGGCGGCACGAACGCGTCACCGGCGGCCAAGAGCGCGGCGCCGGCCAAGGTGAGCCTCTATTCACGCCCGAACGAGCAGGACGCGTTCACCGAGCGCACCGCGGCGCTCAAGCAGCAGCATCCCACCATCGACCTGGAGTATTCGCCGCTGCCGGGCGACTACCCACAAGTCATCCGCACACATGCGGCGGCGGGCACTCTGGCAGACGTGCTCTACCTCCAGAACCTGGTGTTCGAGAGCCTAGCCGTAGCGGGCAATCTACAACAGATCGACACGCTGATCAAGCGCGACAAGGTGGATGTGAGGCAGTGGTGGGAGGCGGGGGTGAAAGCGTTCGCCTTTGACGGCAAGCAAATGGGGCTGCCAGCGCGCGGCCAGATCCAGCACTGCTGGCTGTACTACAACAAAGACGCCTTTGAGCGCGCGGGCGTGCGCGAGCCGGCCGAGACATGGACGCTGGACGACCTGATGTCCGCGGCCGACAAGCTCACCATGCGCGGCAGCGACCAGTACGGCTACGGCACCATGTGGGGGAACTTCCAGCGCGCCATCGCCGCCGCGCGCCGCTTCGGCGGAGACCTGCTCTCGGCCGACGGCAAGCGGGCGATGGTGGACACGCAGCAGGCGCTGCAGGCCATGCAATGGCATTGGGACTTGTGGCACCGCAGGCAGGTGGCGCAGCCCAAGTCCTCCGGTCCGGCAGACTTCGGGCAGGGGAAGGTGGCCATGCTCGGCCAGATGCTGGCGGGGCAGCGCGGCGAGGTGCGCACCGCTGTGAACGACGGCTTCAAGTGGGACATGGTGCTCATGCCCAAGGGCCCCACCGGAAAGATCGGGGCGGACACCAGCCTGGCGCCGGTGACGCTGAACGCCAAGGCGCGCTCGGTGGACGCCTCCTGGATCGTGCAGCAGTGGTTCACCAACAAGGAGACGGGCGTGGCGCTGGCGCTGCAGAAGACCGGCTCCAACACTCCAGGGATGCGGCGCGACGTCTACTGCGACGAGCGCGTCCTGACCGACCCGCTCTACCCGCGCGCCACGCTGGACCGGGTCTGCAAGGCGATGGAGGCGCACGCCGCCAGCATCCAGTACGTGGTCCCGGCCAACTTCCGGCAGAATGAGGTGGACCAGCTGGCCAAGCGGCACATCGATGCCTTCCTAGCCAACAGTGCGGCGCCGAACCCGGCGACGATGAAAGCGTTTCACACCGAGCTGCAGGCCGTGCTCGACCAACCCCGCACATGAGGACGTTTGCCAGATGATGGACGCGCTGCCGGTCGAGATGGAGACGCGCTGGGGGAGTTCCCCGGCGCGGCGCTACCGGGTGGCGGTGGTGGGCTGCGGACGCATCGCGCGGCAGCACGCCGCGGCGCTGACGCGCCACCCGGCGGCGGAGCTGGTGGCGCTGTGCGACGTGAGCCAAGATGGGCTGCGCGCCTTCGGGGCGCAGCACGGTGTGAGCGAAGACGGGCAGTTCACTTACTACACTGACCTCCTGGACGCCGTGCACCCGGACGTAGTGCACGTCTGCACCTGGCCTGACACGCACGCTGCCATTACCCACGCAGCGGCGGAACGCGGCATCCACGTCTATTGCGAGAAGCCGATCGCGCTCACGCTCCGGGAAGCAGACACAATGATCGCCGCGTGCCGGGAGGCGGGGGTACTGTTAGGTATCAACCACCACCGGCGAGGCGACTCACGCTACCTGCGCGCCAAACAGCTGATCGACGATGGCGCCATCGGGACACTGCGCCTGCTCAAGGGCGACCACGGCGGCGGCGGACGGCGCCTGATGTCGATGTCCACCCACCTCTACGACCTGTTCCGGTCGCTGGCAGGCGATCCTGAGTGGGTGTTCGGCCATGTGCTCAAGGACGGCGCACCGGCGAGGCCGGAGGACACCTACGAGGAGCCGCACGAGGGACTGGCGGCGGGGGACGAGGTCTCGGTGCAGTTCGGCGGCTTCCCCGGCGGCGCGTACGCCTACCACGACGGCCTGGGACACGTAGACGTGGAGCTGGTGGGAACGCACGGGCGCATGGTGTTCCACGAAGGGACCGTGCGCAAGCCCTGGCCGTTTGGGGAGGCGCACGCCGCGTGGGTGCGCTACCCGGACGGCGAGTACGGCCGGAGCGCCAAGGGCGGCGCCGAGGCGTGGCAGCCTCTGGACGGCATAGCCACAGAAGAGCTGGAGAAGCCGGGTCACGCCTACCCGCGCATGGTTGACCGCTTCTTGCGCGCCGCCGACTCACGCGCGAACGGCAACGGCAATGAGGTGCCGCTGTGCGTTGGCGAAGACGGACGCGCATCGATCCAGATGGCGATGGGCGTCTACGCGTCGCACTTCTCGGGCCGGCGCACCCCCCTGCCGCTCGATCCACCGGAACACCCGCTGGCGCGCTATGCGGTGTGACCTCACCCGGCCTTCGGCCACCCAACAACCGAGCACCCGCGCAGCGGGAGCGCAGGGCGTTAGCGGGTTGAGGGGTGTCTCCACTCTGTGGAGAGGGCCTGAATGGACCAGCACGGCTAGAGGTCGAAAAGATACAGGTACGGAGGGAGACAACATGGCACAGGCACATAGGAGCACACGGAGAGCAGTGGTGTCCGGCGCAGCCACGGTGTTCGGGGCAACCGGTCTGGCGGCGTGCGGGATTGGGCCGGGTGGTGGGGAAGGGACCAAGGTAGAAGGCGCGCCGGCGACGGTGACGTTCTACTCGCGCACCAGCGAGGAGGAGGCGTTCACCAAACGCGTGGCGCAGTTCGAGCAGGCGCATCCAAAGACGAAGCTGCAGTACTCGGCGCTGCCGGGGGATTACCTGGAGGTGATGCGCACCCACGCCGCGGCGGGCACGCTGGCGGACGCGGTCTACCTCCAGAACCTGCTCTTCGAGGGTCTCGCCGTGGGCGGCGCGCTGCAGGCGGTGGACAAGCTGGTGCAGCGCGACAAGCTAGACCTTAAGCAATGGTACGACGGCGGCATCAACGCGCTCAAGCTGGAGGGCAAGCTGTTCGGCCTGCCGGCGCGCGGCCAGATCGGGTACTGCTTCCTTTTCTACAACAAGGACGCCTTCGCGCAGGTCCGCATGCGCGAGCCAAGCGACTCCTGGACGCTGGACGACCTGGTGGCCGCAGCGGAAAAACTGACGGTGCGCGACAGCAGCCGCTACGGCTACAACACCCAGTGGGGCAACTTCCAGCACACGCTGGCAGCCATGCGGCGCTGGGGCGGCGACATGCTCTCCCCGGACGGCAAGAAGTGCACGGCGGACACGCCCCAGGCGCTGCAGGCCATCCAGTGGCACTGGGACCTGTGGCATCGCAAGCAGGTGGCGCCCGCCAAAGCATACGCCGACGCGGACTTCGGCAACGGCACTGTCGTTATGATGGGGCAGATGCTGGCCGGGGCACGCTCTGCGCTGAAGAACGCCTCCAAGGACGCGTTCAAATGGTCGATGGTCATGATGCCCAAGGGGCCCAGCGGGAAGATCGGAGCCGAGCTGAGCGTGGCGCCCATGGGCATGTCAAGCCAGACCAAGGTGGCGGACCACGCCTGGGAAGTCGTGAAGTTCTTCACCGACAAAGAAACCGGCGTGCAGCTGGCGCAGCAGACCAGAGGGTCCAACACGCCGGGCATGCGCAAGGACGTCTACTGCGACGAGCGGCTGCTGTCCGATCCGAACTACCCACGCGAGATGGCCGAGCGCGTGTGCAAGGCGATGGACAACGCCAGCACCATCACGTACAGCGTGGCGGCGAACTATCGTCAGGCCGAGGTGGACCAGGCGGTGATGAAGCACATGAACGCCGTGCGCGACAATAGCGCCCCGCCCAGCGCGACTATGATGCGCGCGCTGACGCAGGACGTGCAAGCAGTGCTGGACCGGCAGAGAGGATGACCATGCGTACGACAAGACGGACACTTGTGCTGGGCACCGCGGGCACCGCGGGCATGACGCCGCTGGTAGCAGCGTGCTCAGTCGGCGGGCAGGTGGCCGGGGGTGACGCGGCGGCGGCCAAGCTGAAGACGGGGGTGACGCTGCGGATGATGCAGTACGGCACACCGCCGGAGGTCGTCACCAAGCAGGAGGTGCTGCGGCAGTTCGAGGCCAAGCACCCTGGGCTGACGGCCGAGCTGGACAACGGCAGCGCCGGCTATGCCGATAAGCTCTCGGCCGCAACAGCCGGTGGCTCACCACCCGATGTCTTCTGGTTCGACCCGGCGCTCTTCCTGGAGTACGCGCGGCGCGGCTTCCTGCTGGACCTTGCGCCGCTAATCAAGCGCGACAAGTACGACCTGGCCGACTTTTACGAGCGCGCCCTGGCGCAATACGAGTGGCAGGGCAAGCGGTACGGCATGCCCAAAGACTTCCCCGCGCGCGGCATGTACTTCAACCAGAACGTCTTCCAGGACAACGGCATCGCGCTGCCGGCGGTGACCTATGCCGACAACGGCTGGACGTGGGACCGATTCCTGGACGCCGCGCAGAAGCTGACGCGCGATCGCAACGGAGTCACCAACTATGGGTGGACCATGGGCAACGGGTTCCGCGAGTGGATGGTGTGGGTCTACGCCAACGGCGGCGAGTTCGTGAACAAGGACGCCACCGAATGCCTGCTGCACGAGCCGGCAGCGGTGGACGCGCTGCAGCTGCTGCAAGACCTGCGCACGAAGTACCGCTTCATGCCCACGCCGGCCGACACACAGGCAGGAGCGACGTTCGCCCAGGGCCGCGTGGCGATGATCGAGAGCGGCCCCTTCAACATCGGCAACTTACGGCGCGACGCTAGAGACTTCACCTGGGACGCCGGGCCAATGCCGCGCGGCCGGAACGGCAAGTACGCCGCCACGGGTGGTGGCGCGGGCCAAGGGGTCGCGCCGGGCTCCAAGAACCAGGAGGAAGCCTGGGCCCTGCTCAAGCACGTGATGACCCCCGAATCGCTTATGACCGAGATCGTGCGCGAGCACCTCAACATGCCGGGGCGCAAGTCACTGGCCAACAGCAAGGAGTACCTCGGCTCCGGCCAGCCACCCAAGAACATCAAGGCGTTCGTGGATGGATTGGGCGCGCTGCGGGTGGACCCACAGACGACGAACTGGGGTGAGATCAACGCCGCGACCGTGCGGGAGATCGCGCCGCTCTTCACCGGCGAGAAGGCGCCGCGCGACGTAGCATTCTCCATCAAGCGCGCGGTGGACCCGCTGCTCCAGCAGGCGGAAGCAAAGCGGCGGCTCTGAACGGCGAAGGAGGAACGAGATGAACGTGGTCGTGGTGATGAACGACACGCTGCGCCGCGACCACGTGGCGGCGTATGGGGCGCCAGCGCCGTGGCAGCGCATGGGACGCGCCTCCGACGAGCCGTTCATCCAGACGCCGAGCCTGGACCG
>CADCTC010000033.1:12617-18009 GCA_902805635.1 uncultured Chloroflexota bacterium | reverse complement strand
GCGGGCGCGGCCCGACCAGGCTCATGTCGCCAACCAACACGTTCCAGAGCTGGGGCAGCTCGTCCAGGCTGAGCCGGCGGATAACGCGGCCGACGCGCGTGCGTCGCGGGTCGTCCTTCATCTTGAAGATGACGCCGCCGGTCTCGTTGCGCGCGGTGAGCTCGGCCAGGCGCTGGGCGGCGTCCTGGTACATCGAGCGCACCTTGTAGACCTTGAAGACCCGGCCGCCGACGCCGACGCGTAGCTGAGGGAAGAGGATGGGGCCGCGCGACTCCAGCTTGACCGCCAGCGCGACCAGCACCATCATCGGCAATGCTCCGGCGAGCGCCAGCGCCGATACGACGATGTCGATACCACGCTTGATGGCCAGGTTAATGCCGCGTAGCGCCGTTTCGCGCAAGCCAATGAGCGGGATGCCGGCCAAGTCGTCCACTTCAAGGGTGCCGAGCGTCAGGTCGTAGGTATCGGGCACCAGCCGGAACTCGACGCCGAGCTCGCGGCAGAGCGAGACTATTTCTAGTATTCGCTCGTGCTCGGCCGAGGGCAGGGCGATCACCACCTCGTCGGCGCGATGCTGCTGGATCACCTCCGCGAGGCGCGTCACGTCACCGAGGCACTTGAACCGGCCGAAATCCACACGCTGCGCCCAGGCCACGTCATCGCAAAAGCCAACCAGCTGGTAGCCCAGTCCAGGATGGCCGGCGATCTGCTGCATGACCATCTTGCCAACGTGGCCGGCGCCCACAACCAGCACGCGCGCCAGCCCGACGCCACGCCGGCGGCGCTGGTCGATGACCCAGCGAACGATGAGGCGAAAGCCGCTCAGCAGCACGACAATGGCGCCCCAGGCGTAAAAGAGCATGGCGCGCGAGGTGATGCCCGGCCGGAAGAGGAAGAAGACCATGACCAGGATGGCCACAGCCATCGTGGCGCCGGAGACGACAATGCCGACTTCGTCAAGCCATTGGGTGGCGCGGCGCAGCCGGTAAAGGCCGCGGCGGGTGAACATGGTCATGGCGACGGCGACCAACAGCGCCTGCGCCAGGAGGTACGCGGAGTAGGGAGCGTCGACGAACTCGCTGGTCTCGGGCCAGAGCCGGAGCTCGTAGCGTAGGTAGTACGCCAGGACGAAGCCGGCGTTCACCAGCGCGAGGTCGGCCAGCAGGTAGGCCAGCTTGATCCAGGACCGGGCCCGCTGTCGCGCGCGCCGCACGGAGCCGTCGGCGACCACGCGGCGCGCGCCGGGTAGATCCGCCAGCGTTGACGGCGTTGACGGCGTCGCCAGCGTGACCACGTCGTCCGGCCCGGAGACCTGCGCTGTCATGGGGCGCTCACGGTGGGCGCATCGTGGTCGGAGAGGACACGGCGATAGGAGGCGACGCACGCCTCGGCGGCGGCTTGCCAAGTAAAGGTGGCGGCGCGCGCCAGCCCGGCGGCGCGCATGGAAGCTGCTCTGTCCGCGTCCTGGAGCACCGAGCGCATCGCCTCTGCCAGTGCCTCTACGTCATTGGCGTCGACAGTGATCCCGGCGTCACCCACCACTTCCGGGAGCGACGAGGCGTTCGACGTGATCACGGGCACCCCACACGCCATCGCTTCGAGCGGCGGGAGCCCGAAGCCTTCGTACTGAGATGGGTAGACGAAAACGTCTGCTGCAGTGTACCAAAGCGGCTGCTCCTCTCTGGAGACGTAACCGGGGAAGAGCACGCGGTCCGTGAGGCCGTGCTGCTCGACGGCGCGGAAGATTGCCTCATACTGCCAGCCCTTGCCGCCGGCGAGCACCAGGGTGTGCGGCACTCCCCGGCGCGCCAATTGGGCGAAGGCGGCCACGAGGCGGTCGACGTTCTTGCGCGGCTCCAGCGTGCCAAGATAGAGGATGATCCGCTCGGGCAGGTCGTGCCGGCGCCGGAAGTCGGCGAGCCGCTCGATGTCTTCCGAGCTAGCGGAGTCGAATGGCCGGAAATCGGCCTCGACGCCGGGATAGACCACGTCAACCCGCTCGGGCGGTACCCCGAACGCGGCCACCACATCGGCTTTTGTAGCGGCGCTGTCGGCGAGCACGCGCGCCGCGCGGCGCGCGGAATAGCGTGTGAGGGTTGCGAGATAGCGCTGCTTGGCGCGGCTGAAGCGGTCCGGCAATCGGATGAAGCTCAGGTCGTGGATGGTGAGCACGACGGGACACGAGGTAGCCACGGGCTGCACGTTGAGGGGGCAGTGCAGTAGGTCCAGACGGTCGCGCACCACCAAAGCGGGCAGCAGGAACTGCTCCCAGAGGATGCGCGCCACGGGGGCAGTGGTGGGCATGCCGGCAGGGGCGAGGTGCAAACGCTGCCCGGCCACGCCGGGCCACTCGGCAAGCTGCTGGTTGGAGTAGACCAGGTAACGCTCGGGGCCGGGAACGCGCGGCAGCTGACTGACGATGCCCTGGATGTAGCGGCTGACCCCGGCGTTGCGGTAGTCGCGGGTGAGGAACAGCTTCTGGGCGTTGATGCCGACGCGGGTCATCGAGACCTCACCCTGGGCTGCGCCCTGTCCCTCTCCCACAGGGGAGGGACTAAGGGAGCCAGCAACATGGACGCGGCATCGGTGAGGGGCATCTGACGGGCCTATAATGCCAGCAACATGACTGTCGCCGTGCGCGAAGCAGGAACAACGGTGGACCCGGAGCGGGTGCTGAGCACCTTTCTGGAGCTGGTGCGGATCGATAGCCCGTCGGGGCACGAGCAGGCGATTGCCGAGCGGCTCCTCACGCTGCTCCAAACGTTTGGGGTTGACGCAGAGATCGATGCGACGGGCAACGTGGTGGGCCGCCGGGCAGGCAATGGCGCGCACGCGGACGCCGCACCGCTGCTGTTTAGCGCGCATATGGACACGGTGCAGCCAGGGACCGGGGTGAAGCCAGTGGTCGAGGACGGGTTCGTACGTAGCGACGGCTCGACGATCCTGGGGGCGGACGATAAGGCGGGCATCACTGCCATTGTGGAGGCGCTGCGAACGGCGCACGAGCAAGCGCTGGATTGCGTCCCAATGGAGATTGCCTTCACGGTGCAGGAGGAAACGGGGCTGACCGGGGCCAAGGGGCTGGACTTCACGCGCATCCGGGCCAGCTTGGGGGTAGTGCTGGACAGCAACGGGCCGGTAGGCACGATTGTGAACCAGGCGCCGGCGGCGGACAAGCTGCAGGCGGTAATCCACGGACGGGCGGCGCACGCGGGGGTCTCGCCGGAGAAGGGGGTGAGCGCCGTTCAGGCGGCGGCGCGGGCCATCGCGCCGATGAAGCTGGGGCGGATCGACGAGGAGACGACGGCGACGATCGGGCTGATCAACGGCGGGGTGGCAGACAACATCATTCCGGACCGGGTGGAGCTGACAGGAGGGGCGCGCAGCCGCAGCGAGGCGAAGCTGCAGGCGCAGAGCGAGCACATGCGCCGGCTGCTGGAGGACGAGGCGGAGAAGATGGGAGCGCGCGCCGAGGTAACGGTCACGCGCTCGTACGGCGCGATCGACGTACCGCCGGACTCGCCGCTGATCGGGATGCTGGAAGTGGCGCTGCGTGCTTGCGGGCTGGAGCCGCGCCTGGTGCCGACCGGCGGCGGCAGCGACGCAAGCGTCTACAACGACCATGGGATCGAGGCGGTGAACCTGGGGGTGGGGTACACGGAGATGCACTCGACGACGGAGCACATCGCGGTGGCGGACCTGGCGCGCATCGCGGAAGTGGTGCTGGCGGTGATGACGCGCCGGGGCTGACCTCACCCTGGCCTTCGGCCTTTTCATCTCCTGATGGCGGCAAGGGTGTGCTATGCACCAGTTGGAGACGGCCGCAGCGCGTCGAGTGCCGCCGCAAGTGCCTGCTCGGCGGGCGCCTCTAGTCCCAGCGCCGGTATGTCCGCGAGAGGCACGAACTCGGCGTCTTCCTCGTAATCGCCCGCCAGCCGCCTGCGTGTATCGAACGCCTGCGCCTCGGCCGCAAAGAGCAGCCAGCAGAAGTCGGGCGCGGGATATGGGTGACCTGGGGGCACGGGTGTGTGGTGGTGAAGGTGGACGAAGCCGATGGGCGTAGCGTCGCCGACGGTGCACCCGGCCTCCTCCAGCAGCTCGCGCGCGATGGTCTGGGCTGGGGTCTCGCCGGCCTCTCGGCGCCCGCCGGGCCAGACGTGACGGCCGTTGCGATTGTGCATCACGAGCACGGCATGACCGCGCAGCACGACACAACGGACGGAGGTCACGTACTCGAAAGGCGGCTGCGTGGGGCCAAGGTACCAGCGCAGGCGCAGCGGCAGCGTGCCGCCGCCCCAGATGGCCTCCGCCTCATGAATGGGCGTGTGGCGGGCCAAGAACACGCTCAGCGCATTGGTCACGCAGGCACTGTAAGGTTGCACGGAACTGGCCGGCAACTACGTGAGGCGTGCGACCTGACCAGCAGCGCCACTAGTCAGGTCGTTCCTGCGAGGCCTCGATGAAGGCATCGTGGATGCCCGTATTGAGAACTTCGCGCCGCTCGACGCCTACGACCCGCCGTGTCACGATGAGCTGGAGGAGGACGCTGCGCCTTCTGGGCCGGGGCAGTGCCCCGCTGCCAGCACCACCCGCGGGGCCGCCGACGATCGCACCGCGTTGAGCTCGAGCCGCCGCTTGAGCGTGTTCTGAGCTTGTGTGCTTCGAGTCGTTCGCGTCGGAGTCAGCGTGGCGGCCGGCGGCTCAGTATGGCCGTCACCATCAGTGTGCCGTCGGCCAGGCGCCATTGGTAGTCCAGCCGGGCTGCCGCTCGTAGCTGCAGGCGCACCGCGCCACTGACGCAGTGGTAGGTGCCGAACTCCATCTGCTCGGCCAAGTCAACGTACTCGTCGGTTACCTCTAGCAGCACGACCGGGCCGCCGCAGGGAAATGACGGGTAGTCGATGAAGCCCACTGTGTCCCCCACCTCGCCACCGGTCAGAATCACCAGCACCGGGTAGTCCATCGCCGGGTCTACCTGCACGCCGGTGCCCTCCCATTCGCCTCGAAGGGAGGCAGGTAGCCCACTAATCTGGGAGTCCGCGCTTGGCAGACCTTCCGCGGACGTTACCGGCGGAGCGATGAATAGCGGCGCGAGTAGGCTGAGCACGACCAGCGACAACCTGCCTAAGCAGCTGGCGAACAGTGGAAGACGTACGCTGGGGCAGCTCATAACAGGCGCAGATCTGGCCCCTCTCTACCTGCTGTGAGGAAGGCACCAAATTTTATGATGAAGGGGCACGAACGAGCTCGGAATGTCGATCGAGTGCGGCTCGGGTCCCTCGCAAGCTCGGGATGACGGTGGAAGGGGAGTGGCCGTTGACGGGGCGCTTTCGGCGGTTGGGACGAGATCCCTACGCAGGCTCGGGATGACTGGGACACGCTGTGGACCTTT
>CADCTC010000033.1:5107-12607 GCA_902805635.1 uncultured Chloroflexota bacterium | reverse complement strand
ATACTTGGCGCTGATCTCCACTCATCCGGGCTCGTCGAGAACACCGGAAGCAACACGGCTTGTTGTGGTGCGTTCCTAGGACCGACGATCCGAAGCGTTCCCAGGCGGCCAGAGCGGCCGGGGCGCCGGAGTTATGGAGGAGCCGGGGATGGCACAGACGCTGGAGCGGCCGCGCATCGATAGCACGCTGGCGGAGGTCGTGCACTCGCGCCGCGCGCCGGAGTTCAAGACAACCGCCACGAAGGGGACCGCAGCTACTACGGGCGCGAAGTCCACGGCAGCTACGGCGGCCACGACCATGGCGACGGAGCAGCACCTGGATGCGTTCCTGGAGTACTTGCGGACGGACAAGGGATTTTCCGGCAACACGCTCTCGGCGTACCGGAATGACCTGCGTCAACTGCGTGTCTACCTGGTGGAGCAAAAGGTGGACGGTTGGAATACTGACGCGGCGACGCTGATCGGCTACCTGTTCCGGCTCAAGGAGCAGGAGTACGCGGCGGCGTCAATGGCGCGCAAGCTGGCGGCGGTGAAGACGTTCTATAGCTACCTGTTCCGGTCAGGCGTAGTCGGGCAGGATGCGGCCGCGGGGATCAGTTCGCCCCGCGTGGGGCGGCATGTGCCGCAGACCATCACCGTGGACGAGGTGGACCGGCTGCTGAACGCGCCCGGCAAGCGCCTGACGCCCGAGGGAGCGCGGGACCGGGCGATGTTCGCGCTGTTGTACGGAACGGGCATGCGAGTCACAGAGCTGGTTTCGCTGGACCTGGACGCGCTGGACGTGGCGGAGGGCACGGTGCGCTGCACCGGCCGGGGCGGCAAACAGCGGGACCTGGCGGTGGACGAGCGCACACGGAGCGCCCTGAGCCAGTACCTGGCAGTGGCGCGGCCGGTGCTCGACCGCGGCACCGGCGTACAGGCGCTGTTCCTGAACCATCGGGGCGAGCGGCTAACCCGGCAAGGGTTCTGGCTGCTGATGAAGTCGTACGCGGCGGACGCGGGAGTCACGTCGGCGATCACGCCGCACACGCTGCGCCACTCGTTCGCCTCGCACCAGCTGGGCAAGGGCACGCTGCTGCGGGACGTGCAGCGGACGCTGGGACACGCCAACATCAGCACGACGCAGATGTACCGGCTGGCTCCGGCGGCGCCAGCCGCGGTGTAGCCACCGCGCCCCTCGACCAGAGCGGGCGAGGGCGCTCGCGCTCCTGGCGGGGTCCAGCGGCAGCGGCCGCGGTGTAGCGTTCCTACATCGCGTCCACGCCGACGTAGACCATCTCGCCTTCGACGCGGACAGGATAGGTCTTCAGGCAATCTCCCATCGGGGGATCGAGTAGAGCGCCTGTCTCGAGATCGAAGCGCCAGACGTGGAGGGCGCAGATCAGCCCTCCACGATCGACGGCGCCCCACTTGAGCGGCCAGCCCTGGTGGGGGCAATACGCCTCGAAGGCGTAGAGCTGGCCGTCCGCGTTGGCGAGCACCACTTCGTACCCACCACGCAGCCGCACCCCCTTTAGCTGACCCGGCTTGACGTCCTTCAGCTTGGCGGCGGCGAGGTAGGTGACCTCCATCAAGCCAGGTAGGCGCCGTCGGCGGGACCGGCGGCGACGCGGGCGTAAAGGGAAAGGATGCCGCGCGTGTGGCGCGACTTGGGGCGTGTCCAGCGGGCGCGGCGCTCGTCCAACAGGCGGTCAACTTGGTCGGGCGTCAACGGTCCCTCGCGCGTACCCACGATGGCGAGACGACGCTCGGGCACGTTGATCTCAATCAAGTCACCCTCTTCAAGCAGCGCGATGGGACCGCCATCGAGCGCCTCCGGGGTGACATGGCCGACGGCGGGGCCCTTGGCGGCACCGGAGTAGCGGCCGTCGGTGATGACGGCGGTGGTGGCGCTGAGCTCCTTGGTGGCGGCGACGATGGCGGTAGCCTTGTACATCTCCGGCATGCCGTTGGCCTTGGGTCCCTCGTAGCGGATTACCACCACGTCGCCGGGCAGGATCTCGCGGTTGGTGAGGGCATCGACGGCGCGGTCCTCGGTATCGAAGACGCGGGCGGGGCCGGTGTGGACGTGCATCTCCTTCGGCACCGAGAAGTGCTTGACCACGGCGCCGCCGGGGGCGAGGTTGCCGCGCAGCACGGCGACGCCGCCTTCAGGGCCAAAGGGGTTGTCGCGCGGACGCAGGACTTCGTTCCGCTCCACCTTGACGTTGCGGAGGTAGCCCAGCGTCTCATAGAAGAAGGTGCTCTTTTCGATAGCGTCCAGGTTCTCGCCGAGCGTCTTGCCGGTGACGGTGAGGCAGTCGAGATGGAGCAGGTCACGCAGTTCCAGCATGACGGCCGGGACGCCGCCAGCGTACCAGAGGTACTCGACGGGGTAGAGGCCGGTGGTCTTAGCGTTGGCCAGCACGGGGACCCGCCGGTGGATGCGGTCGAAGTCGTCGATGGTCACGTCGATGCCGACCTCCCGCGCGATGGCGGGCAGATGGAGAAAGAGGTTGGTCGATCCGCCGACGGCGGCGTGCAAGACGATGGCGTTCTCGAATGCCTCCCGCGTGAGGATCTTCGACGGTCGCAGGTCGGCCTCGATCAGCTTGAGCACCTGCTTGCCGGCGGCGCGGGCGACGCGCATGTGGCGGGTGAGCGCGGCGGGGATCAGCGCGGTGCCGGGCAGCGCCAGGCCAAGCGCTTCGGAGATGACCTGACCGGTGCTGGCACTGCCCATGAACTGGCAGGCGCCGCAACTGGGGCAGGCGCCGCGTTGGTGCAGCTCCAAGTCGGCGTGTGGCAGCTCGCCCCGCTCCACCTGCGCGCCCATGCCCCAGAGCTGGTCGGACGTGACGGAATTCGGGGCGTTCATCTGCGTGCCGCCGGGAACGTGGATGGCGGGAAGATCACAGCGTGCGATAGCCATCAGGTGCGCCGGCACAGACTTATCGTTGCCGGAGATGAGCACCATGCCGTCGTGCGGGTGGCCAAGCGCGTGGATCTCCACCATGGCCGCCAGCACGTCGCGCGAGACGAGTGAATAGCTCATGCCTGCGTGCGCCTGCGCCACGCCGTCGCAGATGTCAGAGGCGTAGAAGACGCCAGGCTTGCCGCCGGCCTCGAAGACGCCGTTGGAGACTTCCTCGATAAGTGGGCGGAAGTGGAAGGTGCCGGGGTGGCCCATGCCGTAGGCGCTCTCGACGAGGACCTGGGGCTTGCCGAGGTCTTCCTCGGTCCAGTTCATCCCCATGCGCAGCGCGTCCCCCTGGAAGTTGACGCGCCGCAGCTGCTGGCTGCGTAACTCGGACATTAGTTCTCCGTTCTCTCGGTCAGTTCAGAAAAGAATGGTACGCTGTCCGCAGTGGTCTCCACGCTCGCCCCTCTTCGCCGTCTCCCAGTTCTCGACACTGCGCCCGCGCCCACGGCACAGCTCACCACGCCACCGCAGAGCGGGCGCTTGGTGGATGGATTCGGCCGCATTATCCGCAACCTGCGCGTGTCGATCACGGACCGCTGCAACTTCCGCTGCACGTACTGCATGCCGGCAGAGGGGCTGGACTGGCTGCCCAAGACCCAGATCCTTACGTACGAAGAGATTCAACGGCTGGTGCAGCTCTTCGTGCGGCTGGGAATCGAAGAGATCCGCCTGACAGGCGGCGAACCGACGGTCCGCAAGGACCTGCCGTCGCTGATCCGCCTGCTGGCGCCGCTGCAGTCGGAAGGGATGAAGAGCCTCTCCATCACCACCAATGGCATCCTGCTGGACAAGCTGGCGGGTCCGCTGGCTGAGGCTGGTCTAACGCGCATCAACGTCAGCCTGGACACGCTGGACCCGGACAAGTTCCACCAGATCACGCGGCGCCGCGCGCTGGACCAGGTGATGTCAGGGCTGGAGGCGCTGGAGCGCTATCCCAGCATCCGACCGATCAAGGTAAACGTGGTGGCCATCCGCGGCTTTACCACCGAGACAGACGTGCTGGCGCTGGCCGAGCTGGCGCGGCGCAAGCCGTACTCGGTGCGCTTCATCGAATACATGCCGTTGGACGCGGACGGCAATTGGCAGTCTGACCTGGTGATGAGCGGCGAAGAGCTGCGCCAGATCATCGACCGGAAATGGCCGCTCGACCGCGTGGCAGGGATTGACCCTAGCAGTACGTCGGTGGTCTACCGCTTCGCGGACGGCCGCGGCGAGATGGGCTTCATCAACCCGGTCACGGAACCGTTCTGCGCGACGTGCGACCGCATCCGCCTTACGGCAGACGGCCAGCTGCGGACGTGCCTGTTCTCTATCGACGAGACCGACCTCAAGACGCCGCTGCGCGAAGGCGCCTCGGACGCCGAGATGGAGAGCATCGTGCGCGCGGCGGTGTGGCTGAAGGAAAAGAAGCACAAGATCAACGAGGGCGACGCGTTCCAGCGGGCGTCGCGCTCGATGAGCCAGATCGGCGGCTGAGTGTTACGAACACTATGCCGCGCCCTAACGGCCTGGCAAACGCGCCGAACAGCGGCAGAATAGCGCGATGAGGATGGCGCTGCGCACCCTAACGCCCTGCGCGCTTGCTGCGCAAGTGCTCGGTTGTTGGCACAGGTAGTGCATTAGGCTGAGTCGTAGGGTTGGACCACAGACCAACCGAGAGACGAAGGGGATCACGACGATGAACACCGACCCGGCCGAGCGTCAGCTGATCGATGCAGAGACCAAGCTCGCCCGTGCCCTTCAGCGCCTGTCCGCGCTGCGCCGTGCAGCGCTGTATGGCAGCTATGACGCCGCCGAATTCGACCAGGCCGTGATGGCCTACCGCGCCGCCGAGGCCGACGTGCTGGAAGCCCGTAAGACGTGGGCGCAGCGCAAGGAAGCCGGCGCCGTCAGCACGGCAACAGCGCCTTCCGCGCCGGAAGCTCCTATCGAGGACGAGAAGGTGGAGCCGCTGGAGATCACGCCACGGCTGCTGTTTGCCAAGTGGCTGGTGGAAACCGGCCGGCTGACCGACTGGCAGGGCGCCGAGGCGTCCGAGAGCGCCAAGCCTGAGCTGGTTGCAGCCGCCTAGCCCACCACACGCTACTTACACACGACACACCGGTCGGCCTGGTTCAGTAGGGATCCAGGCCTTCGGTCGTAGCGTGCCACAGCCGCCCAGTCACCGCCAGTCGGTGGCGAAGCGGCTGCTATCATCGGAGCACAATGGCCGACCTGGCCCCGCCGCTTTCCACACTTGGGCCCGCCGCCGTGCCGCCGCCCTCGTCAGCCGATTCCCCCTCGTTCATCCCGGTCGAGTCGCTGCGCCGCCGGCGCGCTAGCGAGGTGCCGATCGAGAAGAAGCCAGAGTGGCTCAAGGTTCGCGCGACCATTGGCCCCAACTTCGCCGACCTCAAGGCACTGAAAAGTGACCTCACGCTCCACACGATCTGCGAGGAGGCGCGCTGCCCCAACATCTACGAGTGTTGGGAGAACCGTACCGCCACCTTCCTGATCCTAGGGCGGGTGTGCACGCGGGCCTGCCGGTTCTGCGCTGTTGAGACGGGCCGGCCGACCGAGCTAGACCTGGAAGAGCCGCAGCGCGTGGCGGACGCGGTACGCCACTTGAAGCTGCGCCACGTCGTGGTGACGTCGGTCGCGCGCGACGACCTGGCCGATGGCGGCGCGTGCGTCTTCGCAGACACCATCACAGCCATCAGGCGCGACGTGCCGGGCTGCACTGTGGAAGTGTTGATCCCGGACCTGCAGGGCTCGGATGGCGGCCTGAGCACCATCGTGGCGGCGCGCCCGGACATCCTCAACCACAACGTGGAGACGGTGGAGCGCCTGCAGCGCCAGGTGCGCGCCAAGGCGCGCTACGAGCGATCTCTGTGGGTGCTGCGCCGCGCAAAAGAGCTGGACTCCACGATCCGCACCAAGAGCGGGCTGATGCTGGGCGTGGGCGAGACACGCGACGAAGTGATCCGCACGATGCGGGACTTGCGGGCGAGCGACGTAGACGTGGTGACGATCGGCCAGTACTTGCGGCCGAGCCTGCTGCACCTGCCGGTGGAGCGGTTCGCCCCACCGGATGAGTTTGTGGACTACAAGCGCATCGGCTACGAGCTCGGCTTCAAACACGTCGAGTCTGGGGCGCTGGTGCGCAGCTCCTATCACGCGCACGAGCAGACGGCGGCGGCCGCTATCGGCGCATAGCGCACCGGCACGAGCGACGGCCGGAAGACGACAGTGCCAGACGGCCAGCAGCATCTGCGGGCCGCTCGGGATGGCGGCGGGGGACTGTCTCCGGGAGTGGTGGAGCTCTTGACGCTGCGGCAGGCCGCGTATGTCCCGACGTGGGAGCGGCAACGGGAGCGGGCGGGAGAGCTGGCGGCGGGCAACGCAGCGGAGGCACTGCTGCTGGTCGAGCACACGCCGGTGTACACGTTGGGGCGGCGCACCGACTGGGAGCACGTACCTGGGGGAGAGCCGGCGCTGCGCGCGCTGGGGGCGGAGGTGGCGCCTGTGGACCGTGGGGGCGACGTGACGTGGCACGGGCCGGGACAGATCACGGGATACCCCATCCTGGACCTGAACCGGCGCGGGCGCGACCTCCACGCGTACGTCTGGACCATAGAGCAGCTGTTGATCGACGTCGCCGCGTCGTATGGGCTGGAGGCCCGGCGGGCGGACGGGATGCCGGGGGTGTGGGTGGGCGACTCGAAGCTGGCGGCGATCGGGGTCAAGATTAATCGGGGGTGGGTGACGTATCACGGGTTTGCGCTCAACGTCTGCCCCGACCTTGCGTGGTTTGGACACATCATCCCGTGCGGCCTGCACGGGTTCGGCGTCACGTCCCTAGAGGCGCTGCTAGGTCATGCGGTGGATTGGGAAGAGGCGGCGCAGCGGACTATTGCCGCGTTTGAGCAGCGCTTCGGCGTACAATGCGCGCATGCCGGCGAAGGTGGCAGCAGCGCCGATCACGTGGGGAGAGTGCG
The DNA here is from genome assembly GCA_902805635.1 of uncultured Chloroflexota bacterium. Lineage (GTDB taxonomy): Bacteria > Chloroflexota > UBA11872 > UBA12225 > UBA12225 > CADCTC01. Next base: position 5,668 of record CADCTC010000033.1, on the reverse strand, counting down.
AGCTTCCTGACTGGGGGGCGGTGCCGCCATACCGGCAGGTGCTCGACGAAATGGCCGAGACCGGGTTCCACGGGACAGAGCTCGGCTCAGCGGGCTACTTGCCGGCCGACCCGCTGGCACTACGTAACGAGCTGCACTCGCGGGCGCTGCAGCTGGTGGGCGCGTTCTTCCCGATCCCGCTCCACGCCGAAGATGCCGGCCGCTCGGCGCTCGAGGACGGCGCGCGCCTGGCGCGCTTCCTCAAGGCGGCGGGCTGCGATACGCTCGTGGCGGCCGAGGCGGGAGATGGGCGGCGGCGCGACGTCGCGGGGCGGGTATCCACCGCAGACGCGCTGCCGGCTGGCGCGTGGACTCAGGCAGGCCGCACGCTGGCTGACCTGGCGACGCGCTGTGCGGACGAGGGCGTGCGAGTGGTCTTCCACCCCCACGCCGGCAGCTACGTGGAGACGGAGGCAGAGCTCGACGCGCTGATGGCTGAAGCGCCCGACGGCCAGGTAGGGCTCTGCCTGGACACCGGCCATGTGGCGTATGGCGGCGGCGACCCGGTGGCGACGGCGCAGC
>CADCTC010000033.1:0-5097 GCA_902805635.1 uncultured Chloroflexota bacterium | reverse complement strand
CGCCGCGCTCGTTGAGCATGGCGCGGACGCGGCCGAAGGCGTCGCCGGCGACGATCGAGTCGCCGACGCGCAGGGTGCCGCGCTGGACGAGCCCGGTGGCGACGGCGCAGCGCTACGCCGGGCGCGTCTGGCATGTGCACGTGAAGGACGTGTCCGCCCGACACTTGCAGCGCGTGCGCGACGAGGACGTGCCGTACGCGCAGGCGGTAGGAGAAGGCGTCTTCGTCCCGCTCGGCCAGGGCAGCGTCGACTTTTCGGGCCTGGTGGAGGCGCTCTCGGTGCAGCGCTACGCCGGCTGGTGGGTGTTGGAGCAAGACGTGCGCCTGGGACCGCCGTGGCCGGAACAGGATCCGAAGCGCAATGCCGCCGCGAGCCTGGCATACCTTCGAAATCTGCTTGACCAGCACAATTACTAATAGGGTCTGTGCTCGACCAAGACTCTTCCGCCACCCGCTGTGGCGACCTGCTGCTGTATCTCCCCTCTCCAGCACGGAGAGGGGTCGGGGGTGAGGTCCACAATGAACACACGACGCATGACGGTGGCTCAGGCGATAGTCCGCTACCTGGGGCAGCAATACGCCGAGCGCGATGGCACAGAGCAGCGCTTCATCCGGGGGATGTGGGGCATCTTCGGGCACGGCAACGTCTCCGGGTTGGGCCAGGCACTCGAAGAGGTGCCTGAGGCGGACGGGCTGCGCTTCTTCCGGACGCAGAACGAGCAGGCGATGGTGCATCTGGCCGCGGGGTACGCCAAGCACACCAACCGGCTCTCCACCTACGCCTGCACCGCTTCCATCGGCCCAGGCTCCACCAACATGCTGACCGGAGTGGCAGGCGCGACGATCAACCGGCTGCCCGTGTTGATCTTTCCCAGCGACTACTTCGCCAACCGCAGCCCCGACCCGGTGCTCCAGCAGCTGGAGCATACGCGCGAGCGCGACGCGAGCGTGAACGACGCGTTCCGGCCGGTGTCTGCGTACTTCGACCGGATCTCGCGCCCGGAACAGCTGCTCGGCAGCCTACCGGAGGCAATGCGCATCCTCACCGACCCGGCCGAAACGGGCGCCGCCACAATTGCTCTGCCGGAGGACGTGCAGACAGAGGCGTTCGACTTCCCAGCCAGCTTCTTCGAGCGTCGCGTGTGGCACGTGCGCCGCACGCCGCCTGAGCCGGAGACGCTGGAGGCGGCTGCCCGGCTGATTCGCGAGGCGCGCCGGCCGCTAATCGTCGCGGGTGGCGGGGCCATATACGCGGAAGCAACACACGAGCTGGCCGCCTTTGCCGAGCAGCTCGGCATCCCGGTCACCGAAACGCAGGCGGGCAAGGGGGCGCTGCCGTGGAACCACCCGCTGAACGCCGGGCCCATCGGCGCCGCGGGCGGCCTGGCCGCCAACCGCCTGGCGCGCGAGGCAGACCTGGTCATCGCGGTCGGGACGCGATTGGCGGACTTCACTACTGCCTCCAAGAGCGCCTTTCACAACCCGGAAGTGCGCGTCATCGGTCTCAACGTGGCGGCGCTTGACGCGTACAAGCTGAGTGGCCTGCCATTGATTGGCGACGCCAAGCGCACGCTGGCCGCGCTGACAGCGGCGCTCTCCACCACCGGGTACCGCACGACGGGTGAGTATCGCCAGGAGGTCACGCGCCTCAAGGTGGAGTGGGACGCGGCGGTGGACGACCTGCGCGCGGTCAAGAACCCGGAGTCGCTGGCTCAGTCAGAGGTGATTGGGCTAGTCAACGAGGCGGCGGGCGGACACGGCACAGTGGTCTGCGCCGCGGGCAGCATGCCGGGCGACCTGCTCAAGCTGTGGCGACCCGAAGACCCCAAGGCATACCACCTGGAGTACGGGTACTCGTGCATGGGGTACGAGATCCCGGCCGGGCTGGGGATCAAGCTGGCGGAGCCAGAGCGGCGCGTGTTCGTGATGGTGGGCGACGGCACGTACTTGATGATGAATTCGGAGATCGTGACCGCCGTTCAGGAGGGCATTGACATAACGATCGTGCTGGTGGACAACCACGGCTACCAGAGCATCCACGGGTTGCAGCGCTCGGTGGGCTCGCCCAGCTTCGGCAACGAGCTGCGCACGCGCGACGCCGGCACCGGCAGGCTGACGGGCGCCTACGTGCCGGTGGACTTCGTCAAGCACGCCGAATCGATGGGCGCGCACGCGGTCATGGCGCGGACCGCGGACGAGGTGCGCGCCGCACTCCAGGACTCGCTGGCGGCGGGACGGATCAGCGTCGTGGTGGTCCCTACCGAGCCGGAGCGCCGGGTGCCGGGCTTCGAGGGCTGGTGGGACGTGCCGGTGGCCGAGGCTACCGGCCAGGAACGAGTGAAGAAGGCGCGCGCGACGTACGAGGACGGCAGGCGGCACGTGCGCACGTTTGCGTAGGTCCAGAGCCACCATTCGTGCTGAGCCCTTCGGCACGCTCAGGACGGGCTTGTCGAAGCATGCCCTTCGACGGGCTCAGGGTGAACGGACCTCCGTTTGCAGGCTATACTGCCGGCATGTCAGATGGTGGGCAGGTGCTCGGCTGGGGGCTCTGGAACGAGCGGCTGACCGAGTGGTTCAACCCCGGCACGCGCAAGCCGTACTACCCCACGCGTGAAGCGGCGCTGCGGATGGTCCCACTGGCCAGGCGGCAGTACTCCATGGGTGCGTGGGAGCTACGCGAGTATCGGCTGGAAGACCTGATCGACTCGCCGGATGGTTCTGTGTCACAAGACGCCGAGAACCAGTAGGCGCGTGTCTCGCGATGGCTATAGATCGGCCAAGTGGGGAGCTTCGGGGTAGGGGAAGCTGGGAAGCTGACCACCGAGCTTGTTGATCTGACGCTTGATCACCAGCATCAGGCCGCGTAGGTTGGTCATGACCTCCTGGTCATTGCGCTCGCGCGCGGTCGCATATTCTTTAGAGAACTGCTCCCACCGAGCGTAGAGCGCGCTGAGGCGCTCCTCACGCACGCCCTGTGCGGCGCGCGCATCCGTCGAACCGTGCGTGCCTGCAACCATGCCGGCTGATGGTAGCGTACACAGGGCACGACATCCTCGCACCGTCCTGAGACTCGTGAAACGCCTCTTCTCGCTCGTCCGCAGCCTGGCCACCATCACCGCCTTCTTCGCGGTCGTGGCAGGCATTGGCTGGGTCACCTGGCGGTACCTGCCGGATGAATCGCGCGTGCTCTTCCAGGACCCCAGCAGCATCGGGCGCCTGGCGGAGCGTGGGGCGCAGGCGCGGCCCTCCAACCCGTTCCGCGACTTCGGCAACTGGATCCAGGAGAAGCTGGCCGAGTGGCGCGACCTCAAGGACGTGGTGATCGCCGCCGACGGCACCAGCGGCGGAATCTCCCCGCTTCCGGAGTGGAGCACAGGCAACGCGGTGAACTCCGGGCGCTTCTTTGGCGCCACGGAAACGCTCTGGCAGCCGCGCCGGGCAAAGCTGGCGGGGGTGCGCTGGTCGCGAGTGGTGTTCGCGTGGTCGGACGTGCAGCCGGGTGGCCCGCGGGACTGGCGGGCGCAGTTCTATTTGCAGGACCGCGCCATCAAGCGCGAGCGCGACAACGGCGTGGAGCTGGTGGGCCTGCTGATGAACACGCCCCGCTGGGCGGCGGCGCAGCCGGGCGCCGGGGTGCACAGCGTGCCGGCCGGGCTGAACCGGCCGATCGACGACCCGCAGAACGTGTGGGCGGCGTTCGTGCGGCGCATGGCGTACGAGTACCGCGGCCGGATCGACACATGGGTGATCTGGAACGAGCCCGACATTCGTTCCGAGGACCCCAACGCCCAGTACCACACCTGGGCAGGGGACGCCGCCGACTACGCGCGCCTGCTGCAGGTGGGGTACCTGGCGGCCAAGCAGGGCAATCCCAAGGCGCGCGTGGTGTTCGGCGCGACGACCTACTGGTCGGACACCAGCGCGGGCCGTCGGCTCTTCCTGGAGCGCGCTCTGGACGCGCTGGCCGCAGAGCCACAGGCGGCTGCCAACCACTATTACTTCGACGCGGTGGCGCTGAACCTGTACACGTCGCCGGACGACCTGGGGAGGGTGGCGGGCATCTACCGCCGCGCTTTGGACGCGCGTGGACTTTCGGCGCCGCTGTGGCTGACCGAGACCAACGCCGTCCCGTACGACGACCCGGGCAAGCAGCTGGGTCGCGAGCAAAACGGCTTCCGGGTGACGATGGAGCAGCAGGCAGCATACGTGGTGCAGGCGTTTGCATCGGGCCTCACGGCTGGGTACGAGCGCATGGCGTTCCACTCCGTCATGGACCGCTCGACCGAGGACGAGGTGTGGGGGCTGATGCGCAACGACGGCACGATGCGACCGGCATTCGTCGCCTACCAGACGGCGGCACGCTACCTGTCGGGAGGGTCCCCGGAGCGGCCGGCGCGCTTTGCGGGGGTTGAGCGGCCCACGCGGCGCTGGCCGGCGGGCGGGTACGTACCTAATTGGCAGGTGTATCTGGTGGTGATCGACCGGGACTCGAGTGCGCCGTTTCCGGCACCGGCGGCCCCCACGCCGGCGGGATCGGCCTCACCGCCGCAATCGGGCGCCGTTGCGAGCGGCCGGCAGCGGGTGAGCGTGCTATGGAACGGCGATGGCGAGCCACGCCGGGTCACGCTGCCGCGGCTGGCGGAACGCGCGGCGCTGGTGGACAAATATGGCCGCGCGACGCCGCTGGAGCACGACGGCGAGCGCTGGCACCTCACGCTGCCGGCTGCGACGGCGCACAGCACACTGGACCCAGAGGGTTACTACTTCATCGGCGGCGACCCGCTGCTGCTGGTGGAGCAGGGCGTAGCGCCAGACGCGCCGGTGTCACCACCAGCGGTAGTGGGGTGACACGGCGATGCGCAGTTGGTCTCACGGCCTGCTCACCGTGGTCCCCGACATGCCTGACCTGTACGGTTTTCCACTGCGCCCTGCCCATACACGTGGTATCACTGGCGGGCACCCGGCCGATACCTTGCCACCATGCCGCCTGAGTCCGCCTCTTACCCCCGCATCGTGATGATCGGCACCTGGGCCCCCGCCAACGCCGCCCTCTGCCCCGCCTTGGGCGCGACCCTGATCGTACCGAAGCCCACGCTCC
>CADCTC010000032.1 GCA_902805635.1 uncultured Chloroflexota bacterium | reverse complement strand
CATGCGGCTGAGCGAGGCAATCAGGGCGGGGGCACGGCTGCGCCCGCAGGCATTCGGCGGGCTGCTGCGCACCATGCCGAGGAGGGTGGAGTGCGCTGTTCGGGGTTCGTGCGCGCTGGGCGCGGCGGCCGAGGTCGCTGGCATGCTGCGCGTCCTCAGCGTCCGCGAATGGGATGAACCCCAAGGGGTGGTCAGCATCTGCGGCGACATCGACGGTACTTCCCGCTGCTGCGCCAGCGTGTGGCTGCCCTGCCATGCGGCTGCACCGGTGCCCGGCACACAGCGTTGGAGCTCGGAGACGCCATCATTCACCTGAACGACGACCATCGCTGGACACGCGAGCGCATCGCCGCCTGGGTGGCTTCCCTCGAGCGCAAGTGGGTCAATGCCGACATGGGTTGCGCGAGGGCTCGGGGGCGCGATCAGGGCGGCTCGATTCGCGAAGACCGAGCCGCTATGACTGCACGCATGCGCCTGTTCAGCCATAACGACACTGGGGCCGTGGTCGAGCCGTCGCTGGATGCGTGGGAGCTGCTGTTCATCGACAACATCTTCCGGTTCACGCAGGCGGGGTCTGAGGTATCGGCGCTGCTGGGGCGGCTGCCGAGCGGGGTGGGCTGCCAGCCGACGCTGGCGGACGAGCTATCCGACGAGGACCGGCTGGTGGTGCACCGGGCGCGGCGGGTAGAGCAGTTCCTGTCGCAGAACCTGCACGTGGCGGAGGTATATACGAACCAGCCGGGGACGTACGTGCCAGTGCATGAGACGGTGCGCGGCTTCCGGGAGATCCTGGCAGGCAAGCAGGGCGGGCTACCGGAGTCGGCGTTTCACGCGGTGGGGACGATCGACGAGGCGGTGGCGAAGCGGGACGAGATGCTGGCGGTGGCGGCCTAACCTGGAACGAGCACCAGGGCAATGCCTATCCGTCCGGCAGCGCGTACGTGCGGAACGTGCCGGCGTGCCGGAACCCCATGCGTCGGTAGACCGGCGCCCCCATCTTACTGGCGCCCAGCACCGCAGCGGTCGCACCCCGCCGCGCCCCCTCGGCGACGGCTGCCCAGGTCATGGCGGTACCGTATCCGCGGCGCCGGTAGTCGGGCAGCGTTGCCACGCCGTTGATGTCTGCCACGACGAGGGGCGGGACGGCGTCTTCCACGACGCGGGTCACTCTCGACGTCGCCACCACACGCCCGCCCACGGCGCCCAGCAGCAGCGCCACGTCGGGGTCCAGCGCCGCCTCCAGCGATGGGACGTGGAGTCGCCCGCCGCGGCTGACGCCGAAGAACGCCTCGAAGTCGGCCAGGTGCTCGACGCGCCGGATGGTCAGCGCCGCGGGCGGCGGAGGCACTTCCGCGATGGACAGTGGCCCCAGCACCATCGCCGGCTCTTCTTCGTCGAGCGTCCACATGCGCCGGCGCAGCGCATCGTCCACGGCGGGACACGTCTCGACGTCCAGGATGACCGAGTAGCTCGCGCCCGCGCCATAAAACCGCTCGGCGTCGCCGAGAACGCATTCGATTGGCTGGTCTTCCAGGACGAGCACGTAGTTGAACTCGGGACCGGGCCTGGCAGACGCGTGGAGCACGATGGCGCCGCGCGGCTCTTCCCACTCCGGCTGCGGCCGGTAGCGCGCCAGCGCCACCCAGCCACCCAGAATCGCGATGCGAACCGCCAGCCGGTCCATTTCACCAGGAGTCACGCTTCAACGCTCCGTTCGTGGAAGCGCACGTGCCGTGTCATTGGCGTCCAGACAGCGGACCACGTTGAGAGAGCCGCCGGGCTGCAGCGCACGCGACACTGAGCCGAGCATATGGGCGCGGCTTGCGCCGCCGCTGGATGTGTCGAGGATCTGCGCGCAGTCGACCGCGATGTCCTCGACAATGCGGTGGTAGCGGTAGTAGGCGAGCGCGTCCTGGTCCGGCTCGATTGGCCCGTAGCCGGCGTAGAAGCAGGCTGCCTCGCCCGCTCCTCCCCAGGTTGCACCGATCAAGGAGAGGTCGCATTCGCGGGGCGCGAAGACGAGCGTGTCCCAGTCGACGACGTGGAGCGAGCCGCCGGCGCCGAGGAGCGCGTTGCCGGGGTGCCAATCGCCGTGGCACAGGGCCACGGGTGGCGGCGCGGCGGCCAGCGCGGCGGCGAGCTGGCCGGTGCGCCGAACGAGCTGGCGGATGGGCTCGCGCCGCGCCCGCAGTAGGGTCGCGAGCTCGGCCGCGACCGGGTCAGCGAAGTGCTCGCTCTCGGCGCGATCCTGGTAGCGCCGGAGCGCCTCCCGCCAGGTGGGCGCGAACGTGTCTCGCGGGATCCGCGCCGCAAGTGGCTCGGGCAGGCGCGTCTCGTGAATGCGCCGGAGCGCCTGGCCAAGCTGCTTCCACTGGGGTTCGGACGCAGCGCGGCGGTAGCCGTTTTCGCCTCCGACGAACGGGTAGAGCATCAGTGCGAAGCGATCAACACGCGTCCACAGCCTGCCGTCCACTGTGGGGATCGGTGGGATGACCTGCGCCACTCCTTCATCGTGCAGCAAGCGGGATACGACCACACCGGCGTCGTCGAAGGCGCCGCTGCGCAGCTTCAAGAAATTTGTGCGCCCGTCGGCGGCGATGACGCGATAGACGGCGGTGTTCCAATCGGCGCCGAGCGGAAGGAACGTGATCTCGATGGCGCCGAGCGCGTACTCAGCACGCAGCGCGGCGGCGAGTGTCTCGTCGGGCAGATCTGGTTTGTGGAGCACACGCGCATTATCGACTGTCACCATGCGAGACGGCGAGCGCTTCAGCGACGGCGGCCCTGGGAGTTGCTCAGGAGGCGCTCGATGCGGTCGAGGCGAGCGTGCAGGTCGGCGATATGGGCGGCTTCCTCCTGGGAGACGAAGTAGGCGGTGACCGAGGCGGCGAGGGTGGAGACCAGGCCGATGCCGGTCAGCATGATGACGAGCGCGACGAGGCGGCCGGCGAGGGTGACCGGGGACACGTCGCCGTACCCGACGGTGGTGGAGGTGACGACGGCCCACCACAGGCTAGTCCAGTAGTCTCCTTTGACGGTATCTGGCTCCAACACGGCGAGGGCGCCGGCGCCGGAGATGACGATGAGACCGGTCACCGCGGAGACGTACAGCACGCCGCGCCGGCCGAGGACGGCGCCGGAAGCGCGAACGGCGCGATGGATGATGGCTGCCAGCCGCAGCAGACGGAACAAACGGGCCAGCCGTGCGATGCCAAGGCCGTTGAGCAACCCGGGGACGGCGGGAAAGGTCAGCACGACGAGCACGACACCGATCCAGCTACGCCGCAGGTAGTCGGCTCGCCCGCCGCGTCGAGAAGCCATCAGGAGGCCAGCTACAAAGTCGACCACGAAGACGGTCCAGATGGTCCAGTCGGCCGCCTCCATTAGCGGCGTGTCGTCGCCGTGGAGCTGCGCGACTGTGAGCGGCACGCTGGCGAGCGCCGCAAGGATGACCGTACCGTGTAGAAGCCAGATCGGCCGGAAGCGGGTCGTAATGCGCGCGAGCGGCACGCCCGCGGGCCTATCGACGACGGGTTGTTCCATGCTAGTGCGCATTGTGCAGCGGCGGGACGCTGGTGGCGGAGTGCTGGCGTCGCCGGACCGAGCAAAGGGATCAGGGCACCGGTCTGGTCCGCCTGCGGCGGGCCGCGTGTCCAGTATCCTCGTCTGCCGGCAGCCGCGCATACCTGGCCTGCCGCGGAGGGACGGCGTGGAAAGCGGCGGCGTGCGGCTCACATTTCTGGGGACCGGCGGGGCGAATAGCATCCGGCGCAGCTGTGCCGGCATTGCGGTTCAGCTGCCATCGGGCGCTACGGTGCTACTGGATACGTGTGGTGGGAATGAGGTGCTCCGGCAGCTGGCCGCCGCCGGTATAGCGCCGGACACCATCCGGGCAGTCGTGGTGACGCACCAGCACTTCGACCACGCAGCGGGCCTGCCGCCGCTGCTCCTGCAGTTCGTCCGGCATGACCACCCGGTGGACATCTATTGCCCGCATGTGGCGGTGCCGCTGCTGCGCACAGTATTGGAGGTGCTGTGCCCCAAGGCGATGCAGCGGATGGGGGGACGATTGCGCTGGCATGGATGCAGTACGGGCGACTCGGCCTCGGTGGGAGACGAGGCGCGGCTGAGCTTCTTCGAGGTGGCGCACGTTGTCGAGGCAATCGGCGTTGCGGTGGAGATTGGCGGCCGGCGCCTGGTGTACAGCGGCGACACGGGGCCGAGCGATACGCTGGTGAGCGCCGCGCGTGGCGCAGCGCTGCTGATCCACGAGAGCACCGGGCTGGCGTCCGCGGGTGAGACCGAGCGCCAGCGCGCGGCGGGCCATTCCACGGCTGGCGACGCTGGGCGCGCAGCGCAGGCAGCAGGCGTGCAGCGGCTGATCCTCACCCATGTGGGCGACGCGTCTGATGAGCGGTGCGCGCGGCTGGTGGCGGAGGCGGGCACGGAGTACGCCGGGCCGCTGCACGTGGCGAGCGACCTGGAGGTCGTACACCTCTGACGGAGGGCCCGGCAGGGTGGTATGCGAGCGCTCGAAGGGCGCAGTGGTGGGTACAGTTCGGCACGGAAGGATGTGGCGAGATGATGGGTATTGACACGAGGAATGGCTCTGGGGCGGGTTCCCGCACACGCCGCGCGGTGATGGGCCACGTGGGTGTGCTGGGGCTGATGGCCACCGGTGCGGCTGCGTGTGGCGCGGAGCAGGCGAGCAGCACGAAGAACGAGAGGTTGGGAGCGCAGGGGTTCGCCTTCAAGAGTCCAGTGGCGATCACGTACTGGCAGTCGTTGGGTGGGTCAGCGGAGGAAGCTCAGGTCAAGCTGACGAGCGATTTCAATGCTAAGCGCAGCGATGTGAAGGTGACGATGGAGAATGCCGGCGGCTACGAGCCGGCATCCCAAAAGCTGGTAACGGCGATGGCGGGAGGGACGCAACCGGACCTGGTGATGCTGACGGTGGACCAGCACATGCCGGCGTTCTCACGGCAGGGGGCGCTGCACCCACTGGACGAGTACGCCAAAGCGGACAAGAGCGCGCAGTTCGAGAAGTATGCAGCGGGGTTCATCAAGAACGGAACGGTCGCCGGGAAGCTGTACCAGCTGCCGCTGGCGCGGAGCACCCCGGTGGTGTATTTCAACAAGGACCACTTCCGGTCCGCCGGGCTGCCCGAGCAGGCGCCTGACACATGGCCACAGATGATCGACATCGGGCAGCGCCTGGTGAGGGCTGGGGTGGCGCAGGTGGACACCGCGGACGGCTCACGCGCGGCGTTCCACTCGAACCCGTGGTGGTGGCCATTCCAGTCGATGGTGTGGGCATTTGGCGGCCGGTATTCGGACGAGAAGTTCACTCCGACTGTGGCGCAGCCGGAGACGGTCCAGGCGATGGAGTACCTGGCCGAGCTGGTGACGCGCCACAAGATGTCGCGGCCCTATAAAGGGAGAGGGCCAGACGCGCAGAAGGCGTTCCGCGAGGGGCAGATCTCCATGTTCAATGGCTCGACTGCAGGGCTGGCCGGCATCACCGAGACGTCGCCGTTCCGGCTGGGCGTGAGCTTCATGCCGGGGCACAAGGCGCGCGCCGTACCAAGCGGCGGGTCGGGGATGTCGATCATGGCGAGTGTTACCCCGGAGAAGAAGGAAGCGGGCTGGGAGTACTTGAAGCACATGACCAGCACGGCGAGCACGGTGTTCTTCTCCCAGGCGAGCGGCTACATGGTGGTGCGCACGGACGCGCAGCAGCTGCCGGAGTTCCAGAAGTACCTGGCCGAGAACCCCAACGCCAAGGTGACGTTTGACCAGATGCAGCATGTCCGCACGCAGGACTCTATTGTGGAAGTGCCGCAGGGGACCGTCACAATTGAGGCGGCGATGGAACGCGTGCTCACCGGCCAGGCTTCGGCCAAGGCGGCGTTTGAGGAACTTCAGCGCGAGCTGACGGTGCTGGCCGAGCGTGCGGGCGTGACCAAGCCGAAGTGACGGACGCTCTCGGCTGACGGGCGGATCGCTACCGGGAGCGGGCGCCGCCCGGCCCGCCGGAGCTTTGGTCAGTCGAAATCGAAGAGGTCACCCAAGAAGGACTTTCGCTTGCGCTGGCCATGGCTGCCGTACTCGCCAGGACCATAGCGCCGGCGATCGTCGTCGTCGTGCCGGTACTTGCGATCTCCGTCCCGTGGGACGTTGTCATAGCGGGGCTCCGGCGCCGTAGGGCGATCTCGTTGTGGTGCGCCGGCATAGGGGATGGCCGGCGCCGGCGCGGCCGAAGGGACGGACACAGCGGCGGTCCGCTCGATGATCTTGTCCAGCTCGCCACGGTCAAGCCAGACGCCACGGCAGATGGGGCAGTAGTCGATCTCGATCCCCTCGCGGGTGGTCATCGCCAGGGTCTGGCCGTCGTTGGGGCACTGCATCAGACAACTCCTTTCTCAAGGCTACCGCTTGGCTGCACCAGGTGCGTTGGGGACTCCGGCGCGGGGTTGAGCGGGTCGTGCTCGACAGGGTCGTGCTCATTGGCTTCCTTGGGGAAGAGGAGCGAGGCCGCAACGGACGTGACCAGGATGAGCGCGATCACTCCCAGCGAGACGCCGATAGGGACCTTGTAGAGATCGGTTAGCAGCATCTTGGCGCCGACGAAGACCAGCACCAGCGAGAGGCCGAGCTTCAGGAAGTGGAACTTGTGGATCACGCCGGCCAGCAGGAAATAGAGCGAGCGCAAGCCGAGGATGGCGAAGACGTTTGAGGTGTAGACGAGGAACGGGTCCGTAGTCACCGCGAAGATGGCGGGAATGCTGTCCACCGCGAAGATGAGGTCGGTGGTCTCCACCAGCACCAGCACGACGAAGAGCGGCGTGGCTACCCGCCGCAGCACGCCACCAACCGTCTGGCGGACGAAGAAGCTCTGTCCGTGATACTCGCCGGTGACGGGCAGGATGCGCCGCACCAGGCGTACCACCAGGTTGGACTCGGGATCGATGTCGTGCTCCTTCTGCGTGGCCATGCGCAGGCCGGTGAACACAAGGAAGGCGCCGAAGACATAGATGATCCAGTGGAACTGCTTGATCAGATAGGCGCCGGCGAAGATCATTCCGCCGCGCATGAGCAGGGCGCCGATGATCCCCCAGAAGAGCACACGGTGCTGGTACTTGGGCGGTACCTGGAAGTACGCAAAAATGAGGACGAAGACGAAGATGTTGTCTACCGAGAGCGCCTTCTCGATCAGGTAGCCGGTGAGGAACTCAAGCCCCGCCTGTGACCCCATGAAGCTGTAGACGCCGGCGTTGAAGGCCAAAGCGAGAGTGATCCAGGCGACGCTCCAGCCGGCCGCCTCTTTAATGGAGACGACATGCGCGTGACGATGGAAGACGCCAAGGTCAACCGCCAGCAGGGCGAGCACGAACGCGTTGAAGCCGAGCCACAGCCAGATCTGGTCCATAAATGGAAAAACCTCCGGACGGCGCGCCCGCCCGCACACGGCGGCACAAGGCGCTGCAATAGTCCGAAGGTCTCTCCCGGCCGTGTCTGACGCTCTTAGCGCGACTGGTCGGGCCGGCGCCACCGGGCCGCCTCAAGGGGGCCGTATTGACGATGGCGCCTGCAGGGGTACTCCCCCTCGGCTGCACTCAGTCTAGCACGAAGTGTCAATGGTCACCCAAGCGGTCAGACACGGGCACCCCATTGCCGTGCGGCATGCGCTGCCGTTGTAGTGCAGTTGATGGTCAGTGCGCTTCAGCGGGATGGGCGCCGGCGGCGGGCGCGACGGCCGGCGGGGTGGTTGGTGGTGGAGGTGGAGACGGGGGAGCCGGGCCGCTACGTGGCCGGGCGGTTGGTGGATACGTCCGACGGGGGGCTGGGCCTGGTGGCAGAGGGACCCCTACAGCCGGGATGGCGGGTGCGCGTCTCACGCGGGGGCGCTACCGCAGAGGTTGAGCCGGACGCGCCTCCGTGGGAGGGACGCGAGGCGCGCGTGGCGTATACGTCCGCGCTCCCGGATGGGCGCTGGCGGGTGGGGCTGGCGTTCCCGCCGAAGGCGCCATCAGAGGCTCAGCTGTGGGGAACGCGCCTCGTGCTGGCAGGCGTGCTGGTGATGGTGCTGTGGCCGGCAGTGTCGGCAGGGACAGCGGGATCGGTCATCGTGTGGATCGTGGCGGCGGGGGTCGTGGCGCTGCTGGCGGCGGTGGAATGGCAGCACCGCACGGAAGTGCGCAGCTACCGGAAGGCGATGGAAAACTGGGGCGAGGTGCCCGTCCAGGTGGCGGCGGCCTGACCGGCAGCGATACCCATCTCGGTCAGGCGCAGAATGCGCGGTCGCAGCAAGACGGGCCGATGAGGGGCACGCCTCACGGGGTGCCGAGGGCGGCGTGGAGGTGGCGGGCAGCGGCGACGTGATAGCCGCGGCGGCGGACGAGCCAGGTGTCCATGCTGTGTGCTAGCGCGGGGACATCTAGCTCGCACAAAGCGCCAGTGGCAAGATCGGCTGCCACCACGGCCCGCGGGACCAGCCCGAGGCCGAACCCGGCCGAGATGAGTGCGCGCTGGGCTTCGCGGCTACCGATCTCGACCAGGTCGGCGCCGGCGAGGCTGCCGGCTGCGAGGACACGTCGCAGCACCGAGCCATCCAGCGTGACCCATGATTCGCCAGTCAGACTGTCCGGCGGAAGTGGCGTGACGGCAGAAGCCAGGCGATGCGCCGGACCGCAGATGACGGCGAGTGGCTCTTCGCCGTGGGGGTGCCACTCAAGGGTGGGATCGTCATCACGGGAGAAGCGCAGGGCCAGGTTCGCCGCGCCGCTCTTGACGAGGGATGTGACTTCCTCACTGGCGCCCGTGCGTAGGGAAAGGTGCACGCGAGGGTACCGCTGCCGAAACGCGCTGAGGCGCACAGCCAACTCCGACGTAGCGAGAGCGCCGACGAGGGCGAGCGTGACCTCGCCGGCTTCGGCGTGCTCGAGCGCGTACACAGCCTGAGCGCCGGCGCGCGCGGCACCGAGGATGGCCTGGGCGTGAGGAAGGAATGCCTGGCCAGCCTGGGTGAGACGCACGCCGGCGCTGCCTGGCAGCCGCTCGCAGAGCGGCGCGCCGAGCTCGCGCTCAAGAAGGTCCACGCGGCGGCTGACGGCGGGTTGGGAGATGCCGAGTGCGTCAGCCGCGCGGGTGAAGCCGCCCAGAGCGGCCACACTGACGAACGCCTCCACCTCGATCATCTCCATGCAGGTGAATCTCCATTTTCATCAGCTTAGCTGATGCTAGCCACCGGCTCTCTGCATTGGACACATAGCTGATTCCCGTGCAGGATGGACGGAATGACAACACAGGCACATGCAGGCGTAGCGACAGCCGGACACGGGCACGAGTCGGGCACGGCCGGTGATTGGGGCGCGGCAGAAGTGCCATTTCCGGTAGCGCGCACCTCGGCGCCACGGGCGCGGCCGGACGAGGCGGCGTTAGGGTTTGGGGCGCTGTTCACGGATCACATGTTCCTGATGGAATACGCGGAAGGCGCCGGGTGGCACGGCGGTCGGCTCGAGGCGTACCGGCCGCTGGTCATCGATCCGGCGGCGGCGGTGCTGCACTACGCGCAGGCGGTGTTCGACGGGCTGAAGGCATTCAAGGGAGTGGACGGGAGAGTCCGGTTGTTCAGGCCGCAGGCGCACGTGCGGCGGTTGGCGGAGTTGGCGCGGCGGCTGAGCATCCCGGCGCTTGACGAGGGCGTAGCGCTGCGCTCGTTGGTGGAGCTGGTGCGCCTGGAGCGAGACTGGGCGCCAACAGCGCCAGGCACGGCGCTCTACGCGCGGCCAACGATCATCGCGACGGAGCCGTTCCTGGGGGTGCGGGCGGCGCGCGAGTACCTGTACTTCGTGATCCTTTCGCCGGTGGGGGCGTACTTCCCGGAGGGGCTGCGACCGGTGCGGATCAAGGTTGAGGAGGCGCGCGTGCGGGCGGCGCCGGGCGGACTGGGCGGAGCGAAGACGGGGGCCAACTACGCGGCGAGCTTGCTGGCGGGCGAGGAGGCGCGCCAGGAGGGGTACAGCCAGGTGCTGTGGCTGGATGCGACAGAGCACCGCTACCTGGAGGAGGTGGGGGCGATGAACCTGATGGTGCGCATCGGCGATGAGGTGGTGACGCCGCCGCTCTCAGGCACGATCTTGCCGGGGGTGACGCGGGACAGCGCACTGACGCTGCTGCGCGAGTGGGGCATCCCGGTACGCGAGCGGCCGGTGGCGATGGCGGAGGTGCTCCGGGCCGCACGTGACGGCACGCTGCGCGAAGTGTGGGGGACGGGGACGGCAGCAGTCGTAGCGCCGGTGGGTGAGCTAACGTACCGCGACGAACGGGTGACCGTCAATGACGGAGAGACGGGGCCGCTGGCGCGCCGACTGTATGGGGCGTTGACGGCGATTCAGTACGGTGCGGCGCCTGATACCTACGGGTGGACGGTGGCGGTATAGGGCGCTACCGTCTACACAAGCACCAGGAGGTCGAGCAGGTCCACGCGTGGGAGGGTTATGCGGAGGCGGCCGGCGGCTTGCTCGAAGGGGAGGTCCTGGCCGAGGGCGGCGGAGGTGACGGCGCGGATGGGGTGATCGTGGTGGAGGGTGATGGAGCGATCGAAGACCGGGAGCGGCTCGTGGTAGGAGCGGTCTTGGTGGCCGGAACTGTTGACGAGGTGGATGACGGTGGCGCCGGAGGACGGCTGCCAGTGGAGCGTGATCTCCACTTGAGGGGGGAGGTCAGTCTCAACCTGGCTCTCGCAGGCGCCGGTACCGTCGCCATGCGTGACGGTGCGGACGGCGTGGGCGAGCAGCGAGCGGCATTCGGGCAGCGCGTGGCCGTAGAAGAGTGTGTCCAGAGGCCACGGGAAATAGGCGGTCTGGCCCGCGCCGTGGGTATGCCAGAGCAAGCCTGGGTGATCGGTCTCGAAAGTGGCGGCGTCCCACCAACACTTCTCGGGCGGGCCATAGGGGGTGGGACCGATGAACGCGAACGAGGGGGTAGCGCCGTCGCGTGGCTCCACATAGAGGAAGGCGCGATCAACAGGGACCACGTCGGTGTCCGGCATGTCGGGAAGGTCGTCGCGGCGCGTGACGCGCAGGTACGAGCCGCGCAGCTCCTTGACACCGTCGCGGCGCGCGAGGACGCGCGCCGCGCCCAGCGACTGGAGGGCCATGGCGCCTTCGGCGCGCGGTCGGCCCTGCGCGTCGAGCGTGCCGGTTTCGAAGGAGGCGACAAGGCCGCCGCCGCGCTCGACGAAGGTGTCGAGGATGGTGGCCTGCTCGTCTGAGAGGGCGGCGGCGTTGGGCAGCACGATGGCGCGGTAGCGCGCCAGGCGCCCGTCGGCCTCGGCAGCGGCGAGCTTGTGGTCGGGGAGGATGTCGAAGGGGATATGGCTTTCCACCAGGGCACGGTAGGCGCCCCGGCGGGCGGCGACGGCCTTGGTGTCGGCGTCAGCGCCGTAGGCTTCTTCGGACTGTGTGGGGCTAATCACGAGTACCTCGGCAGCGCTCTCCAGGCCGCTGTACCAGCGCTCGTTGTCACGGTGGAAGTGCAGGAGGCGGCGCACGTGCGGCCAGCTCTTGCGGTCGAGCTGGTTGGCAGTGTGGCCAAGGATGTACGCGTACGGCACGGCGCCGTTGGCGATGGTCTGGGCGAGAGTCAGCTCTACCATGCCGGGCTGCTCGAGGCTGAAGCGGTAGGGGATGTCGAGGAACAAGACGGTGCGGACCGAGACGGGACGGTCAGGGTAGGTGGAGGCCAGAGTGCGCACCGACTCGCCGGTTTCGTAGCGCCACAGCGGCAGCGGACGGTCGAGAGCGTTGTTGACTTCTTTGTCGACCACGTCGGGGTTGCGGGTGAGCAGCAAGGCGCAGCTAGGGTTGCGCGACTTCACGAACTGGCGCAGGCGCTCGGCAAGGTCTGCCAGCACATGCTCGGCGTAGCGGCGCCAGACGGGGTACGCGGGGTTGCCGTAGCTCTCCTCCTGGGGCAGGGTCATGCCACCGGAGAACTCGGCGAACTTGCGTTGACAGCTGACGCACTGGCAGATGCCGTAGCGGGTCCCGGAGTAGTCGCGCAGGGGGTGGAGGAACCAGTTGATGAACAGCGCATCGACGGGGTAGCGGTCCAGGATCTCGCCGAAGACCTCGAAGGACTTCTCCTGGTAATAGGGAGCAGCGGGGCAGGTGGAGTAGAGGCCGTTGTAGACCTGCCGCTGGCCGGTGGGGGAGACGTAGAACCAGTCCGGGTGCCGCTCATACTGATCGCGGTGCAGCTTGGAGAAGTCGCAGCGCGCCATGTACCGCAGGCCGGCGGCATGGGCGGCCTCGACGGCGTCGCCGACAAGGTCGCCAGATGGACGGTCTTTCAGCCATGGCGAGGGGTGCTGATGGTCAAGCTGGCTGGGGTAGTGCGAGACGATGCCACCGGTGTTGAGCAGCCAGGCGTTACAGCCGAAGTCGAGCACGTCGCGCACGTTGCGCTGCACGTCCAGGCCGGAGTCGACCTCTGGGATGTTGGTCTGGAAGACGCGGAAGGGCCGACGCCACCACTCCTGCGAAGTCGAGGGGGAAAGGGGAGTCATGCGGTGCTCCTGGATCTCTTTATGGAGTGCGGGCGCGGAGGAAGGTCAGAGCGCGGTCGACGGTCTGCTGCCGGTGGCGGCGCACGGCGGCCTCGGCGGCGGCCGGGTCGCACTGCGCAACGGCATCGATGATGGCCTGGTGCTCGCGCACCGAGGCAGTGTGGTCCCACGGCCCGGTCTGCGAGGAGGCGGCGCGGGCAGGCTCCAGGTGGTCCCAGACCAGGGCGACGAGGTTCCGGACGTACGGGGATAGGAGCGAGTCCCACAGGGCAGCGTGGAATGCGACGTTGGCTTCGATGCGCGGCCGGTTGGTCCCATCCATAGCCTTGAGGAGCGCCTGGTTGAGGCGTTGCCAGCGCTTGAGCGTGGCGGGAGTCGCATGGCGCACTGCCTCGCGCACGGCCATGCACTCGAGGTCGTTGAGCAGCGAGAACTCTTCGGTGACGCGCTCCTCGGTGAGCGGAACAACCACCATGGCGCGGCGGGCGTTGGTCTCCAGAAAGCCTTCGCCGATGAGGCGCTGGCAGGCGCGCATGACGGGGATGCGACTGACGCCCAGCTGAACGGCGACGTTGGCAACGGCGAGCTCCTGGCCGGGGATGACCTGTCCCTCCACGATTGCGCGGCGCAGCCGGTTGTAGACCTGCTCGTCCTTAGTGGGCTGGACGGCGATGGCGTTGAATGGGGGCAGCATGGGTGGTTGTTTCCTGTGGAGGACCTCACCCCCGACCCCTCTCCCACAGGAAAGGGGAGGGTGGCGGCTCCAAGCGTGTGGGCATATGGCGGCCGACTTGCGCGGGGCGTGTGGTTACTGTATACAGTTGGCAGCGGTAGTGCAATACACATGAAGAGCTGAGGGAGGGACTGCACGATGCAGGCGAGTCGCGGAACAGGTGGATTGAGCCGGCGAAGGATGATGGAACGCAGCGCGGGGGGCGCAGCGGCGTTAGGGTTGGCCGCGTGCGGTGTGAGTCCAGGCGCAGCGCCGGACGCTACCAAGGGCAAGGCGCCGGTGAAGTTCTCGTTCTGGAACGTGCGCGCGTTTGGCCCGATGGAAGAAAAGCTGATCGCGCTGTACCAGGAGAAGAACCCCAACGTCACCATCGAGTACATCGAGGCGGCGAAGCAGGGAATCACGGGGGCCAACGGCTCGGCAGAAGAAGTGTCGGCGCTGGTGGTGCGCGCCACCGCGGGCGGCGCGATCGACATCGCCAAGGTGGAGGCGTCTCGGACGCCGTTTGGCTTGTGGGCCAAGAAAGGCATCATCGGGCTCAATAAGTACGGCGGCGACAAAGCGGCGGCAAATCTGCTGAACACGCAGCTAATGCAGTTCGCCGGCAACACCTGGGGCCTGACGTATGAGGCCAGTGTGCGCGGCCTGGCCTATAGCGGCGCCGCGTTCAAGGCGGTCGGCCTGGATCCGGATAAGCCACCGCAGACGTGGCAGCAGGTCATCGAGCACGGCGCGCGCTTGACAAAGGCGCCGGACAAGTACGCTTACATCTTCCCGATCAACAATTTCCTGAAGACGCTGGATCAGGTGTGGATGAACGGCGGGGACGTGGTGGATCGCACCTACCTGCCCACCAAGGCGACGTTCACGGCGCCCAAGGTGCAGGAGGTCTACCAGTTCCAGTACGACCTGGTGCACAAGTACGGGATCTCGCCCGACAAGTCGCTGACCAACCCGAGCTTGGGCGGACTGGTGGCGATGAGCTATGACGACGCGGGCAACATCCCTACGTGGCGAGCCCGCCAGCCCGAAGGCGACTGGCGGATGACCAAGATGTTCCGCCAGCGCGCGGAGAACAACTGCCACTCGGGCGCAGCGGGTTCGTCGCTGGTGCTGTTCGCTACCAGCCAGGCGCCGGAGGCAGCGGCCGAGTACATGAAGTGGCTGGTGAGCGAGGACGTGCAGCGCATGCACGCGCTGATCACGCCGGTGGGGCTGACGATGGACCAGGTGGGCACGACCGGCATCTTCCCCGGCCACAAGAAGGTGGTAAGCGACCCCTACTGGGACACCAATCCGCTGGTGAAGGGGATGAACAACTGCGTAGCGGGCATTAAGGTGGCGCCGCTGAGCCCCGTGTGGGCCGACGTTAACACGGTGCTGAGCACCATCAACGTGGACCTGGTGTCGGGCAAGGTCAGCGTGCGCGACGGCCTGAACGAAGCCAACCGGCAGGTGCAAGCGCTGCTGGACCAGGACCAGGTGGCAAACAAAGAGCTGTACGCGACGGCGAAGTAACCATGCCCGACATCGTTTCGGTGCTGGCCACGGTGCCCTACCAGGGCGAGCACCTTGCGCGGCTGCGCGCGGCGTTTGCGCCCGCAGACGTCACACTGCTGCGGCGCGACGATACGGCGGGGATCGCCGCGGCGCTGGAGACGGCCGACGTGGCGGTACTTGCGGGCGACCTGGACGAGCGGCACCTGCGCGCGCCGCGCCTCAAGTGGGTGCACTGCGACCACGCCGGGCTGAACAAGAGTGCGCGCCCGGAAGTGTTCGAGCGGGGACTGCTGGTGACCAGCTCGGCCGGACGCTCGTCTCCCGTGCTGGCCGAGCACGCCATGCTGTTCATGCTGGCGCTGGCGTTCAACTTCACCGGTTTCCTAGACGCGCAGCGCCACCACCAGTGGGGCATCCCCGAGCAGGACGAGCTGCGCGGGCTGTACGGCCGCACGGTGGGGATCGCAGGACTGGGGAACACAGGGAGCGAGCTGGCCGTGCGTGCCAAAGCGATGGGGATGCGCGTGTTGGGCTACCGGCGGAGCGATGCCCCAGCACCCGCGGGGGTGGACCGGGTGTACAGTGCCGCGCGCGGTGAGACGATCGAGCCGCTGCTGCGCGAAAGCGACTTCGTGGTGCTGGCGGTGCCGCTCTCTGACTCCACGCACCATATGATCGGCGAACGCGAGTTCGCACTCATCAAGCCAGGGGCGTACCTGGTCAACATGGCGCGCGGCCCGGTGGTGGACGAAGCGGCGCTGCTGGCGGCGCTACACACTGGCCGGCTGGCGGGGGCCGGGCTGGACACCTTCGGGCGTGAGCCGCTACCTCCGGAGAGCCCGCTGTGGGATGCGCCAAACGTGCTGATAACGCCGCACGTAACGCCACAGGTGCCGGACCGCACCGGCCGCTCGCTGGACGTGATCGAAGAAAACGTGCGGCGCTACCGGGCGCGACAGCCCCTGCTGAACCTGCTGCGGCCGGAGGATGTGTATACGCGGGGCTGAGGCGCTGCACTGCTGCGGAGAGCAGCAGACGAGGAAAGAGAGAACCCCCAGGTGACCACGACCGCACCGCGCACAGCGCCGCGCGCCGGGACGGCGCCCGCCACGCCTGCCGGATCTACCGAAGCAGAGTGGTGGAAGCAGCCGTTCCGCATCTTTCAGACCAACATCCGTGAAGTCGACTCCGGCATGGACGTGCAGCGCAACGTGCACGACATCGTGGAGTTTGGCTGCAACGTCTGGCTGCTGAACGCGGGCGGCATCGTGTCGCACTACCCGTCCGAGCTCGACCACCAGCACCCTTCGCCGTGGCTGAAGGACCGGCTGAGCGGCGATCTGCTGAAGGACGCGATCGAGGAGGCGCACAAGCACGGCGTGCGGGTGATGGCGCGGTGCGACTTCTCCAAGCTGCACCGCGACCAGTTCGAGCGCCACCCGGACTGGTTCTACGTCTCGCCCAAGGGGCAGCGGCAGGTCTACAACGGGTTGTATTCGGCCTGCCCGTCGGGACCGTATTACCAGGAGAAGTCACTGGAGGTGATCTCGGAGATCCTGGACAAGTACGCGGTCGACGCCTTCTTCTTCAACATGTTCAGCATGGCGCTGCGCGACTACTCGCGTAACTACCACGGCATCTGCCAGTGCCAGAACTGCAAGCGCCGCTTCGCGGCGTTCTCGGGCGGGATGGCGCTGCCGAAGGAAGAGACGTACGCCGACCCGGCGTACCCGGTGTGGCGGCGCTACACACGCGAGCTGCTGGACGGCATCGCCGGGCGGGTGCGTCAGCTGATTAAGTCGCGCCGGCCGGACGTGTGCCTGCTGCTGAACTCCAACCCGGACGTGACGTTCCACGAGATCAACAACTCGGTGGACCGCGAGCTGCCGCTGTGGCGCTACCACGCGGGCGAGGTGGCCAAGACGTCGACACAGGCGCACCCGTCGAGGCCCGTGGCGATCAACTGCGTCATGTTCTGGGACATCCCCTACCGTTTCGCGGCGGAGCAGCCGGGCATGGTGCAGCTCTCGCTGGCGCAGGTGCTGGCCAACGGCGCTAACCCGTACGCCTACGTGCTGGGGCATACCGCCAACCAGCTGGACCGGAAGAACTACCCGGCGGTGCGGCGCATGATGCAGCTGCACAAGGCGACCGAAGGCTGGCGAGCCGGCATGACGAGCGCGGCCGAGGTGCTGCTGATAAGCCCTACGCAGTCCGAGGAAGCGTACGGCGACGACTACCCCGCCAAGGGGCAGGCGGCGTTCCGGGGCGCCTACCGCGCACTGGCGGAAAGCCACCTGCCGTTCGACGTGCTGCCGGATACGCGGCTGGCGGATGCCGAGGCGGACGGCCGCTTGGCGCAGTACAAGGCGGTGGTGCTGCCGAACGCGGCGGCGCTCTCGGACGAGCAGACGGCGCTGCTCGACCGGTACGTGGAGCGGGGTGGCGGGCTGGTGGCGACGTTCGAGACGGGCGCCTACGACGCGCAGGGAGAGGCGCGCGCCGGGGGTGGCGTGGGACTGCGGTCTCTAGGCGCGGCGCGGGTGCTGGCGCGGCGCGACGGGGTGAAGGAACTGCGGGGGAGCTACTTGCGCGTGACGCGGCGCGAGGACATGCCGGACTTGAGGGAGACGGACGTGGTGCCGCTGGACCGCGCCTTCCTGTACGTGGAGCAGCGAGACGGGGCAACGCCGTCGCTCGCGTTCATCGGTCCCACGGCGTACGGTCCACCTGAGAAGTGCTGGTGGGAAGACGAGATGGAGACGGACCATCCAGGCCTGCTGTGGCGCAGCCACGGGAAGGGCAAGACGGCCTATTTCCCCTGGCCGGTGGACACGCTGTTCTACGGGCACTCACTGATGGAGTACCGCTCGCTGCTGGCCAACGCGGTGCGCGGGGTCGCGGGGGGTGTCCAGGTGGAGACCGACTTGCCTCCCACAGTCGAGGTCACGGTGCACCGGCAGCCGTCGAGCGGGGCAACGCTGATACACCTTGTCAATGGCTCGGGGCACCAGGACCGCTCGTACTTCGAGCCGGCGACGTTCTTCGACCGAAGCGTGTCGCTGCGCCACGACCAGCCGGTGCGCCGGGTGCACTCCGCTGTGCTGGAACGCGACCTGGAGTTTGAGCAGGCTGGCGGCCGGGTGCGCTTCACCATCCCCCGCCTGGACCTGCTGGACGTGCTGGTGATCTCGTAGTAGTGTAGAGCCACGCCGGGTGGGGCCCGGTCCGGTGGCACAAGCGCGCCCGCAAGGGCTAACGGAGGGTACGCACAACCATGAAACTCACGCGTAGGACGATGACCTTAGCCGGAGGGGCCGGGTTGGGCAGCGCGCTGCTGGCGGCGTGCGGCGCGGGCCAGGGAGGACAGGGAGGCGCGCCGGCCAAGGCGGCGGCCGTCTCGGGCGCCATCGAGCTGATGTGGTCCCAGGAGCAGTCCACGCTGGACTTCCTCAACGCCGACTGGATCCCCAACTTCAAGAAGGAGAATCCCCAGGCCGACGTTACGTTGATCGTCGTGCCCGGTTCCTGGGACGACCTGTTCCAGAAGATCCAGGTGACAAACGCCGCCGGCACGGCCCCAACGCTGACGCGTGGCAAGGACTACTTCACCGGTGACATGGCCGCCATGGGCTTGACCGAGCCGCTCGA
>CADCTC010000031.1:11587-18631 GCA_902805635.1 uncultured Chloroflexota bacterium | reverse complement strand
CACCGCGCGCCCGGCTCCAGACCGCCCAGATCGCCCTGCGCCTGCACCGGGGCGACAACCTGTACGAGGAAACGGACGCCACCGCCAGCGGTGGTTCCGGGGACGGCCAGGGCTGAACCGCAGCGAAAGCCCGGCGGGGTTTCAGGAAACGGGCTCTCGGCCGTACACGGCTTCGCGCAGGCCCTTGATGTACCCGATGGCGAACAGGCGCCCGATGCTGGAGTAGCAGGGCTCGTCGTTGCAGTCGCCCTCGAATGTGGGGACGTGGTCGGGCCGCAGCACGCCCTCGAAGCCGATGTCGCGGTACGCGCGCAGGCAGGCCAGCATGTCGGTCTGCCCTTCCTCGTGGAAGGTCTCGACGAACCGCTCCGGCGTCCCGCGCACGTCGCGGAAGTGGACGAAGAAGATCTTGTTCTGGCGCCCGAAGTGCCGGATCACGCCGGGCAGGTCGTCGGTCATCAGCGTGAAGTTGCCCTGGCACAGCGTAATGCCGTTCATCGGGCTCGGGACCAGGTCCAGCAGGCGCTGGAAGTTCTCGACGCTGCGCATGATGCGGCCGACGCCGCGAATCGGCGAAAGCGGCGGGTCGTCGGGGTGCATGGCGAGCTTGACGCCGGCCTGCTCGGCGACGGGCACCACGGCCTTTAGGAAGTACTCCAGCGCGTCCCACATCTGGTCTTCGCCCACCTCACCGTACTCGGTGAACGGCGCATCCTTCATGAGTGCGTGGTCATAGCCGGTAGCTAGCGCGCCGCCGCGTGACGGGACGGTGGTGGAGGTGCGCATCCAATTGATGACCGGCATCCATTCGTAGCACCACACGGGGATGCCGAGCTTGCCCAGATTCTGGATGAGCGTGATGGCGTGGTCAATCTCTTCGTCGCGTCCCGGCAGGCCAAGCTTGGCCTTATTGAGTGGGGGGCGGCTCTCCAGCACGTCGAACTTGAAGCCGGCATCTTCGTAGGCGGTCTTGATCCGCACCAGCGACAGGTGACTCCAGGGCGCGTTGTCCGGATTCTGGCGCTGTTCGGGGGTCTGCCAGCGGCTGAAGTCCATACCGCCGACGACGTAGTCGATGCCGCACTGCTTGACCATCTTCCACAGCGGGGAGGGCTTCGGGGGCAGGACTTCTGCGATCTTAATCATGATGACCCTAGGATGCCACGCCGCGCTATTGACGGGCATACTGCGAGCATCTCTCGCAGAGCGTGAAGGAGCCAGCGCGTGACCGAACAGCGCGACCAGCGGCCAAACATCATCCTCATCATCACCGACCAGCAGCGCTACGACACGATCAATGCGCTCGGCGCGTTCGGACTTTCCGACGCTCAGAGCGCCGAAAACCCGCTGCGACACGTGCGCACGCCGCATCTGGACCGGCTGGTGCGCGAGGGGGTGGCGTTCACCAACTGCTTCGTCGCCGGGGCATCCTGCGCGCCGTCGAGAGCCAGCCTGTTCTCCGGGTGCTACCCGCATACCGCGGGGGTGATGCGCAACGCCGACCCGTGGCGGATGTGCTGGGTGGAGGACCTGGCGCGGGCGGGCTACCACTGCGTGAACGTGGGCAAGATGCACACGTACCCCTTCGAGGCGCCTAGCGGCTTTCACGAGCGGTTCGTGGTGGAGAACAAGGACCGTTACCTGGAGGGGCGCTTCTTCTTCGACCGCTGGGACATTGCCTTCCAGGCGAATGGACTAGAGCGGCCGGGGCGGGTGCAGTACCGCGAGTTGCCCGACTACCGCGAGCGGCTAGGCGCCATCTCGTGGGACCTCTCCGGCGCGCCGGAACGGCTGCACTCGGACGTGTATGTGGGTGGCCTCGCCAGGTGGTGGGTAGAGAAGAAGCCGCCGACGCAGCCGCTGTTCTTGCAGGTGGGGTTTCCGGGGCCACACCCACCGTACGACCCTCTGCCGCAGTACATCGACCACTACATGCAGATGGACTTCCCGCTGCCGGAGATCACGCCGAAGGAGATGGATGCGCTGCCGGCGCCGCTACGGGCGATGCGCGTGCACAACACCGAGGTGGACCACGACTCGATCTTCTGGTCACTTGACCCGACGAAGGAACAGCTGAAGCGGCTGTGGGCGCACTACCTGGCCAACGTGACGATGATCGACGAGCAGGTGGGGGCGCTGATGGAGGCGCTGGGAGAGCGTGGCTATCTAGAGAACGCGGTGGTGGTCTTCACGTCCGACCACGGCGACTGCCTAGGCGATCACGGGCAGATCCAGAAGTGGACGATGCACGACTGCATCACGCGCGTGCCGTTCGTCGTGTGGTCGCCCAATCGTTTCGGAGGTGGGCGCCAGGAGCACGGACTGTGGCAGCAGATGGACCTGGCGCCGGCACTGATGGAGCTGGCGGCAGCGCCGGTGCCGCCCTCGTGGGAAGCAGTCTCGATGCTGCCGGCGCTGCGAGGAGACCTGGAGGGGGCCGGGCGAGAGCACGTCTTCTGCGAGCAGGCGGGGGACAACATCCTGGCCGGGACCGAGCTGATGACCATGGTGCGCACGCGCGAGTGGAAGGTCGTGCATTACCTCGGAATCGAAGACGGTGAGCTGTACCACCTGCCGTCGGATCCCGCCGAGCGCACGAACCTCTGGAACAGCACCAAGAAGGAACACGCGGCGCAGAAGCAGGCGCTGCTGGACACGCTGCTGCAGTGGCGCCTGCGCGGGGCGCTGCGCGCGCCGCGCCAATCACTGGTGCTGAGCTGACGGACGAGAGGGCGGCACATCGAAGGAGGGCTCGCGGTAATGCGTGGTGACAAGGTTGTCGGATGGGGCGTGGTGGGGTGCAGCAACATCGTGGAGCGCCGGGCGGCGGACGCGATCCAGCAGCAGGGGAACAGCCGGTTGGTCGCGTTCCACTCGCGGGACCCGGAGCGCGCGGAGGCATTCGCCGCCCGCTTCGGCGCGGAGACGGCGTATGACGAGCTGGAGCGCCTGCTGGGCGACCCGCGCATCGACGTGGTGTACGTGGCGACGGAGGTGGACCGGCACGCCGAGCTGGCTATCGCGGCAGCGGAAGCGGGCAAGCACGTGCTGGTGGAGAAGCCGATGGCGCTGAACGTAAGGGAGTGCCGGGCGATGATCGCGGCGGCGCAGCTCGCGGGGGTGCACCTGGAGGTGGCGTACTACGCGCGCTTCCTGGACAAGGCCGTGGCGATGAAGCGGGTGATCGACGAGGGCAGACTGGGCACGGTCGTGCGCGCGACGGTGACGCAGCTAGGGACGGTGCGGCATGATCCTGCCAGCCCGCGCTACTGGCGGGTGAGCGGCCAGGGCGGCGGGAACATGCTGGCGGACGTGGGCAGCCACCGGATGGACATGCTGGTGTATTGGCTGGGGCGACCGGCGCGGGTGGCCGGGCTGGCTGACCGTCTGAGCATGCCCTACCCGGCGCCCGACACCGAGACGGCGCTGGTACAGCTGGAGAGCGGCGCGCACGTGACGGTGCTGGCCAGCGCCAACGTGCCGCGCAACGTGTTTCCCACCGCCGGACCGGGCAACCCGCACGGGGCATCCAGCATCGCCGTGTACGGCACCGAAGGGGCGCTGCTCACCGACCCGTGGTCTGAGGCGCCCTTCGAGGTAGTGGGGACCGGCGGCGGCGCCAGTGCAGCGATGGCGCCGATCGAGTGCGCGCTGCCGGTCAACTTGCACGGGCCGATCATGGACGACTTTGCCACCGCAATCGCGGCGGGCCGGGCGCCGCGCTTCTCTGGCGTGGACGGGCTGTGGGCCACGGCGGTGGTCGACGGCGCGCTAGAGTCAGCCAGGACGGGGCAATTCGTTCAGATCGAAGCGTGAGGAGGGTGCACGATGGTCTTTGAGGGAACACGACAGCTGCGGACAGGGGCGCCGCTGACGCGCCGGCGCCTGGCCATGGGGGCGGCCGGCGCAGCGGGCCTGGCGGCCTTGACGGCTTGCGCGGTGGGCGGCGGCGGGGCCGACCCGGCGGCGGCGCCGAAGCTGCGCAGCGGCGTCAAGCTGACCATGGTCCACTTCTACCCTGCGGTTCAGCAAGACAACCCCAAGCGGCGCGTCGCGCTGTTCAAGCAGGAGACACCGGGGATCGAGGTGGAAGAGACGGCCATCCCCGGTGGCGCCGCCTACCGCGAGCGGCTGCTGGCGTCGTTTGCCGGCGACGCGGCGCCCGACGTGATGCACATGTCGGCGGCGGGCGGCTCCGGGTTCGCGTTTGGCGTCTTCGCGCCACTTGGGCGCTTCCTGGAGCTGGGGCCACTGGCCAAACGCGACCGGTATGACCTGGACGACTTCTACAAGGTGGCGCTGGACTTCAACAGCTTCGGCGGGAAGCTGTACGTTATGCCGAACGACCTCAACGTGTTCGCCACCTATTGGAACCAGGAGCTGTTCCGCCAGGCGGGCATGCCGGCGCCGCCCACCGACTGGAAAGCCAACGGCTTCGACATGGAGGCGCTGCTGGACGTGTCGCGCAGGGTGACACTGCGCGACGGCAGTGGCGGCGCCGGCTCGACAGACCGCTACGGCCTGTGGGTGCAGCCGGCCACGTCGTGGCTGCTGTCGTTCCTGTGGTCCAACGGTGCGGACATCGTGAGCAAGGACCTGCGCCGCGTCACGCTGGACGAGCCGGCTGCGCTGGACACGCTGCAGTACCTGGCAGACTTCACAACGCGGCACCGCGCCGCGCCGTCGACCGAGGAGCTGACCGCCGGCGGCGGCGGGGCGGCGCTGTTCTTCGCCGGACGCCTGGCACTGCACCACACCGGCAGCAACTTCGTAAACCAGCTGAGGACACAGGCGAAGTCGCTCGCTTATGACGTGGGCGTGAGCCCGCGCGGGCGGGCACGGCGAGCCAGCTCGGCCGGCGGCGCGGGCTTCGCCGCCGCGGCGCAGTCCAAGAACCGGGACGAGGCGTGGGCGCTGCTCAAGCACCTGGGCGGTAAGGTGTCACTCGAAGTCGGAGCCCGTGAGGGGCAGATGCCAACGCGTCGCTCGGTGGCGAAATCGGACGCGTTCCTGGACCCGGGGCAGCCGCCGGCGAACCGGCGCGTCTTCCTGGATGCGGCGGAGAACGCCGGGCCAAACCCGATGGTGAGCAACTGGGCGGAGGTGGAAGACGCGATCAACAAGGCGCTGGCGCCGGTCTTCGAAGGGAAGCGCGGTGTGCGCGAGGCGGTGGCCGACGCGAAGCAGCAGGGCGAGACGTTGCTGGCGGCCGGGCAAGCGTTTCAGAAGTAGGCAGGTTGCAAGGGGCACTGCAATGAGTGAGAGCAAGCGGGCACGGGTGGGGATGATCGGCGTGGGGAACTACGCGTCGGGGTATCACCTGCCGCACCTGCTCAGAAACGGCGACGCGGAGCTGAGCGCCATCTGCGATGCGTCGCCTGAGCGACTGGCGGCAGCAGCGGCGCGGGCGCCCGAGGCACGCACGTTCGCCGATCACCGTGAGATGCTGCAGGCGGTGGCACTGGACGCGGTGACGGTCAGCACGCCACACGGCCTGCACTACGCGCACGTGAAGGACGCGCTCGCGCGCGGGCTGCACGTGCTGGTGGACAAGCCGTTTGTCCTGCGTGGCGCGGAGGCGATAGAGCTAGTGCAGCTGGCCGCGTCTCGCGGCCTCATCTTGATGGTGGCGCTCAACCGGCACCTGGACCCGGCCAACGTGCACGCGCGTCACTTGATCCAGTCCGGCGCGCTCGGGCAGGTGTTCTTTGCACGCAGCCTGCAGGTGGGGTACGTGAGCAGCGGCTTCTACACCGACCCCGAGCTGGCGGGCGGCGGGCCGCTGGTGGGGCGCGGCACGCACATGGCGGCGTTGATGCCGTGGCTGACCGGGTGGCGGCCGGAACAGGTGTCGGCGGTAATCTCGTTCACGGGGGATGGCGGACGCAGCGGGGCCATCGCAGAGGGCGTGGACGACGGCGCGAGCGTGTCGGTCCGTTTCGCGGGCGGGGCGCTGGGGGAGATTGCATCGGTGCGGCACGGGCACCGCGGGGTGGATGAGATGGCGGTCTTCGGGACCGAGGGCTCGGTGCTGGTGGAGCGGGTACCAGGCCGGCCGGGCTGGATCGTCCGTCACCTGCGCAGCGGCGGCCCGGCGGACGGGATCGTGCCGGAAGCGGAGCTGCCCGCGGGGCAGACGACGACCGATCACTTCGTCGAGGCGATACGCGGCAACGTCGCGCCAGGCATCCCACTGGTGGACGCGGTGCTTTCGGCGCAGATCGTGGAGGCGGCGTACGAGTCTGCACGCTCGGCGAGCACGGTCAGGCTAGAGACGCCTGAGCTACCCTGAGTAGGTTCGGGCGCCGGCTCACTGACTCTGAGCGCGGCTCTGAGCGAGGCGAGACATACCTGAAATGGAACAGGATCTCCTGCCTATCTGGAGAAAATGGAACATGTACACGGAACACTCGGTGGGAATTTCGGATAACGCCGATCGTTCCGGCGGTACGAGCGGCGCGAACGCACGAAGAAGGAGAAGCTGATAGTGGCAGGATTGAGGTTTGCGGCGCCGGTGGAGGCGCGCGTGGCGATGGTGACGGGCGGGGCGAAGGGGCTGGGGAAGGCGGCGGCGGCGCGGCTGGCGGAGGCGGGGCGGAAAATCGCGGTGGTTGACGTGCTGGAAGAGCAGGGCCACGCAACGGTGGGTGAGATCGAGCAGGCGGGAGGTGAGGCGGCGTTCTTCCAGTGCAGCGTCGCCGACCAGCAAGAGGTGGCGCGGACGGTGACGGCGGTGCGCGAGCGGTTCGGGCGGCTCGACATCCTGGTGAACGCGGCAGGGATCATTGGCGGGGACATCCCGCTGCTGGAGACGCCATACAAGGTGTGGGACGACGTGCTGGCGGTGAACCTGAATGGAACGTACTACGCCAGCCGCGCGGCGGTGGTGCACATGGTGGAGCGCGGCTGGGGACGCATCGTGAACTTCACGTCGGGCGCGCGCGAGGGGAAGAACGACCAGCTGCCGTACTGTGTCTCCAAGGCGGGGATCGTGCCGTTGACGCGCGGCTTCGCGCAGGAGTTCACGGGCAAGGGCATCCTGGT